>NZ_CP020330.1:970000-1297500 GCF_002043005.1 Martelella mediterranea DSM 17316
ATGAGTCAAAAAAATGCCAAGGGGACTGGTCAAACTCCGGATTGCCCTGTATAAGCGCGCCAAATTTCAAGAATTCCAAGGGCGATCTTGCGGTGGTTTCACCCGCCGATGATTGCGCCTTGCGCCCCAAGTGGAGTAGTCCAATGGCTGTACCGAAAAGAAAAACGACCCCGTCCAAGCGCGGTATGCGCCGTGCTGCCGACGCTCTCAAGGCTCCGACCTATGTCGAAGACAAGAATTCCGGCGAACTGCGCCGTCCGCACCATATCGATCTGAAGACCGGCATGTATCGCGGCCGCCAGGTTCTGACGCCGAAGGAAAGCGCCTGATCCATCAGGCAGCGTTTCCGCTGAAATTGAAAAAGCCGTCCCAAAGGGACGGCTTTTTTGTTGCGGCGCATTTCATGGCCGGGCGTTTCCGCCCGGCGTCGCTCACATATTGTCGATACGGTCCTGCAGCACCCGCAACTGACGCCTGAGATCGTCGAGATCGCCGGCGGCCGCAGTGTGCATGCCGTCAAGGTCGTCCTCTTCTGCCGCGGCGCGGTAGCTGGTGGCGCCGAGGCCGGCCTGACGCGCGGCCTCTTCCTTGCGGTAGTACTCCCGCTTCAGCGGATTGGCGTAGAGTGCCTTGTCCATCTGTTCGCGCATATGGGTCTGCTGCTCGGAAAACGCCTTCATGGCGTTGTCGAGAAAGCCCGGCAGCATGGCCTGCATCTGGTCGCCGTAATAGCCGATGATCTCGCGCAGGAATGAAACCGGCAGGATCGCCTGATCGGACTTCGCCTCCTGTTCGAAGATGATCTGGGTCAGCACGGTATGGGTGATGTCGTCGCCGGCCCTGGCGTCCTTCACGGTGAAATCCTCTCCTCTTTTCACCATGTCGGCCAGGTCTTCCAGCGTGACGTAGCTGCTGGTGCCGGTATTGTAGAGCCGGCGGTTCGCATATTTCTTGATGATTGTTGGTCCGTCGCTTACGGGCATTGTGCCTCCTCCCGCGATCTGTTTCCTCTTCCCGCCTTGATGTAACCTCAAAACCGGGCCCGGTACAATGATTTTGTCGCAATGCAGCGACGCCGGCGGCGGGGCCTTTCCCGCGCGGCAAAGCGGCGGCGGCGGCCCGTTTGACTTCGCAAACCGGCTTCTGCACATTGCCGCTATCGTGAAACGGGGAGAGAGAAACATGTCCGGTTCGGCCATTGTTATTGCAGGCGCGGCGCGCACGCCGATCGGCGTTCTGGGCGGCGCGCTTTCCAGCGTGCCCGCCCATGAGCTGGGGGCCGTGGCGATCGCCGAAGCGCTTACCCGGTCGGGCGTTTCGCCGGCGGACGTCGACGAGGCGATCCTCGGCCAGGTGCTGACGGCAGGCGCCGGCCAGAACCCCGCCCGACAGGCGGCGATGGCCGCCGGCATGCCGGCCGAGAAAACCGCCTTCGTCATCAACCAGCTCTGCGGGTCGGGGCTCAGGGCGGTCGCGCTCGGCATGCAGCAGATCCTTGCCGGCGATGCCGAAATCGTGGTGGCGGGCGGACAGGAATCGATGTCGCTGTCGCCGCATTGCGCCCATCTTCGCAGCGCAACGCGGATGGGCGACGCCGCCATGGTCGACACCATGCTGAAGGACGGGCTGGTCGACGCCTTCTATGGCTATCACATGGGCGTGACGGCGGAAAACATCGCCGAGCGCTGGGGCCTGACCAGGGCGGTGCAGGACGATTATGCCGCCCGCTCGCAAAACCGCGCCGAGGCCGCCCGCGCCGCCGGCCACTTCGCCGAAGAGATCGTGCCGGTCACGGTTGCCGCCCGCAAATCCGAGGTGGTGGTCGATCAGGATGAAGGCATCCGCGAGGGCATGACCCCGCACGCGCTCGAACGCCTGCGCCCGGCCTTCATGGATGGCGGTAGCGTGACCGCCGGCAATGCCTCCGGCATCAATGACGGCGCGGCGGCGCTGGTGCTGATGGACGCGGCAAACGCTGAACGGCGCGGCATCGAGCCACTGGCGCGGATCGTGTCCTGGGCGACCGCCGGCGTCGATCCGCAGGTCATGGGCACGGGCCCGATCCCGGCATCGCAAAAGGCGCTGGCCAGGGCCGGCTGGCAGGTCGGCGATCTCGATCTGATCGAGGCCAACGAGGCGTTCGCGGCGCAGGCCTGCGCGGTGGTGCGCGAACTGGCGCTCGATCCGGAAAAGGTCAATGTCAATGGCGGGGCGATCGCGCTCGGCCATCCGATCGGCGCGTCCGGCGCGCGGGTGTTGACGACCCTGCTTTACGAAATGCGCCGGCGCGATGCGAAAAAGGGCCTCGCCACGCTCTGCATCGGCGGCGGCATGGGCGTTGCGATGTGCGTGGAACGCGCCTGAGCGGAAAAGAAAAGGCGTCGCAAAAAGCGACGCCTGGATCGACGAGCGGGGGGATGCTTCGAGCCGATCTTGACGCGACAGCCCGAGGCGCGCGCCGCTTTAGATGGCCCCGGCATGAATGACGCTGCCGGGGCGACCCTGGATTACCTTGCGGTTGCAGCGCCGACGCCAGCGCCGATAAGGCCGCCGGCAACAGCACCGGTCGTATTGCCCGTCACGGCGGCGCCGGTCGCCACGCCCAGGCCACCACCGATTGTGGCGTTGCGCTGCTGCGTGCTGCATGCTGCAAGCGGAAGAAGGATTGCGATGGCGAGAACGGTCTTTTTCATGCGGTCATGTCTCCAATTATCTTTGGTCTTTGTCAGATATAGCCTGCCAGAAGCAGGATTATGACGATCAGCAGCACGAGGCCGAGACCGCCGGACGGCCCGTAGCCCCAGTTGGTCGAATAACCCCAACGCGGCAGCGCGCCGATCAACAGCAATATCAGAATAATGAGAAGAATGGTGCCCAGCATGTGATTGCCCTCTCCGTTCAGATGTTCGCAGCCTAAACGCGGCCGGGCAAAATTTTGTTCCCGGCCCATCTTCCGAAGGCGGCGCGGAAAAGGTTAACGGCGGCGCGCGTCCCCCGCGCCAACCGCTTGAAATATATGGTTAACAAATCCTTCCCGCACCATATCTAGCGGTGAACAAAACCGGAAGATCGACCGGTAAGCGATTCGTCGCTGATTCGTTCCGGCTTTGACCTGAAAGTTAACGGGGAGCGCTTTCACCGGCGCCGGCGAGCCTTTTTACCTTGAGCAGATAGGCTACGGCGCGAGCGGTGGAAAAGCCTGTCGCAATGCCGATCACGGCGTTGACCGCGAGCATGAACGGCACGTTGTTGGCAAGCGCGGGGTTCACGGCGAGGCCGGCATTCTGCGCATAAAGCGCGGCAAACAGCGCCAGGACCATCGCCAGCGTGTGCCATTCGCCCTCGACATGGGCGCTATCCCCGCCGGCATAGGAAAGCCGATCCTGCGGCCGCAGCATGACCGTCAGCAACGCGCCGACAACCAGGCCGCCGACGAGCCCGACAAACACCGCATGGGTGTAGTCAAGCGTAGCCAGCCGGTGACCGGCGAGAAACAGAAACAGAAGCGGCAGGATCACGAAGGCGCGTAGATGAACATCGCGCGGATAAAGCCGCTTCACGCCGCGATAGACGAGCAGCGCCAGGATGAGCCAGACATAGAGGGGCGTGCCGGTGATGATGTCGATAAACATGTCCGCTGTTCCTTTCATCTTGGAGAAACGATAACCTCGGCCGCTGCCATAACATTCCGAGCCATCGGGAAAACAGGGAATGAACGAACTGCGCGAAAACTTCGCGAATGACAGCGGCCTGCAATTCACGCTTCGCCAGATGCAGCGCGATCTTGCCAATTGGCGGGTGCATGGCCTGCTTCTTATCCTCGTCGCCGTGCTCGCCTGGTCCGGCCCCTTCGATACGCAATCGGCGTTTTCGCTCGCCGGGCGCTTCGCCTTCTGGGCGGCAACCACGTTTCTGACCTATTGGGCGGCGCATTTCTTTGCAAAGTGGACGCGGTTTCACTTGAGAGCCCGCCGGACACCGCGCCATTTCGCGCTTGTGGCCGTTATTCTTGTCGCGGGCCTTGCCGCCACCATCGCCGTGCTGCCGGTCACGATCGCGGTCGAAGGCATTGCGGCGCTCGCGCCCTCTGCGATTGCCGCGACCGCGACCCATGCCTTCATCATCGCCACCGCCGCGGTTGCGGCAATGGAGCTTCTTGCGCGCGACAAGCCGGCGCAAGCGGAGACGCCGCAAAGGCCCGAACCGCCGCGGCTGCTAACGCGCCTGCCGGTTGAAAAGCGCGGACCGCTGGTCTCGCTCAGCGTCAGCGATCATTATGTCGAGGTCACCACCGTCTCGGGCCGCCACATGCTGCTGATCCGGCTGAAGGACGCGATCGAGGAGACCGCGCCGGTAGCGGGCCTGCAAATCCACCGCTCCCACTGGGTTGCGCTCGACGCCGTCTCCGCCGTCCAACGCGAGAACGGCAAGGTGTTTGTCGAGACCACCGCCGGCGACCGCCTGCCCGTCAGCCGTTCCTGTGTCGACGACCTGCGCCAGGCGGGCCTGCTGGCACGTTGAGGCAAATGGTTAACGCGATGGCCGAATCCGGCCTTTCGCTATGATCCCGCAAGAAATCCGAATCCAGATGTGGATCGCGCACGAAGCGTTTCCGCAACATCTAGCCGTGAACAAACCGGGAAAACAGCAGAGTCAGCGATTCGTCTGTGATTCGTTCGCATCTGTTCCAAAACTTAACGAAAGGGCGTTTTCGCGGCTGAAATCGCGCGGCCCTCTTGCTTGTCGGCGATGGGCGGGCCATCTATAGGCGAGCGACCGCTGCGGGCCGATGGAGCCGGCCCGCGCGGATATGAAAGACCGTCGGGGGCGAGGATTTGGCCCTGACCACATCATTCGGGACCGGACATTGAATTCTGAAGCAATGATCTTGAGCGGGCGCGGCGTGACCGCGATGCTCGGTCCGACCAATACCGGCAAGACCCATTTCGCGATCGAGCGCATGGTGGCGCATTCCTCGGGCGTCATCGGCCTACCGCTGCGCCTTCTGGCGCGCGAGGTCTATACCCGTATCGTCGAGCGCGTCGGCGTCAACAATGTCGCGCTGATCACCGGCGAGGAGAAGATCGCCCCGCCCAAGGCGCGTTTCAGCGTCTGCACCGTGGAAGCCATGCCGCGCGAGGCCGATGTCGCCTTCGTCGCCATCGACGAGGTGCAGCTCGCCAGCGACATGGAGCGCGGCCACATCTTCACCGATCGTATCCTGCATCTGCGCGGACGCGAGGAGACGCTGCTTCTCGGCTCGGCGACGATGCGGCCGATCCTGCAGAAACTGCTTCCCGGCATTTCCGTGGTAGAGCGGCCCCGGCTGTCGCAGCTTTTCTATGCCGGCCAGAAACGGATCACTCGCCTGCCGCGGCGTTCCGCCGTCGTCGCCTTTTCCACGGAGGAGGTCTATGCGATCGCCGAGCTGATCCGCCGCCAGCGCGGCGGCGCGGCGGTGGTGCTGGGCGCGCTTTCGCCCCGCACCCGCAATGCCCAGGTGGAGCTCTACCAGAACGGCGACGTCGAATATCTGGTGGCGACCGACGCGATCGGGATGGGCCTCAACCTCGATGTCGACCACGTTGCCTTTGCCCAGGACCGCAAGTTCGACGGCCATCAGTACCGCAATCTCAATCCCGGCGAACTCGGCCAGATTGCAGGCCGCGCCGGCCGCCACATGCGCGACGGCACGTTCGGCGTCACCAGCCGGGTCGCACCGTTCGACGATGAGCTGGTGGAACGGCTGCAATCGCACCAGTTCGATCCCGTCCGCGTGCTGCAATGGCGCTCCAAGGCGCTCGATTTCACGTCGCTCGACAGCCTGAAGGCGAGCCTTGACGACGTGCCGCGCGTGCCGGGCCTGACGCGGGCGCTGCCGGCCGTCGACCAGCGCGCGCTCGAATTTCTGGCGCGCAATCCCGACGTTGCCGGCAAGGCCGACCGCCGCGCCCGCATCGAGCTTCTGTGGGAAGCCTGCGCGCTGCCGGATTATCGCCGGATCACCCCCGCCCAGCATGCCGAGCTGATCGCCTCGCTCTATCTGGACCTGGTCCAGCACGGCACGGTGGACGAGGATTTTCTGGCAAAGCAGGTAAAACACGCCGACCGGATCGATGGCGAAATCGATACGCTGTCGGCGCGGATTGCCCAGATCAGAACATGGACTTATGTTTCGAACCGGCCCGGATGGCTTGCCGATCCGACACACTGGCAGGAAAAGACACGGAAAATCGAGGATCGGCTGTCAGATGCGCTGCATGAGAGGTTGACGAAACGCTTCGTTGACCGCAGGACATCTGTGCTGATGAAGCGCCTGAGAGAGAATGCGATGCTTGAAGCTGAAGTGAGCGTGAATGGTGATGTCTTTGTGGAAGGACATCATGTGGGGGAACTGGCGGGCTTCCGTTTCAAAGCCGTGTCCGGGGCCGAGGGTCCCGATGCCAAGGCGATTGAAGCGGCGGCGCTGAAGGCGCTCGCGCTGGAGTTCGAGGCGCGGGCCGCGCGGCTGCACGCCTCCGGCAATGGCGACCTGGCGCTTGATGCGTCGGGCACCGTGCGCTGGCTCGGCGATCCGGTGGCGCGTCTGGTTGCCTCCGACAACGTGTTGCGCCCGCGCGTGATCGTGCTGGCCGACGAGCAGTTGACCGGTCCGGCGCGCGATCATGTCGCCGCCCGTATTGAGCGCTACGTCAATCACCAGATCCAGACCGTGCTGAAGCCGCTCGATGATCTCGCCAGTGCCGAGGATCTCGAAGGCATCGCCCGCGGCCTCGCCTTCCAGCTCGTCGAAGCCTACGGCGTGCTGTTCCGCCGCGATGTCGCCAATGAAGTCAAGTCGCTGGATCAGGATGCGCGCGCTTCGCTCCGCCGCTACGGCGTGCGTTTCGGCGCCTATCACGTGTTCATGCCCGCGCTTCTGAAACCCGCTCCGGCGGAGATGATCACGCTTTTGTGGGGCCTGAAGAATGACGGGCTTGAGAAGCCCGGCTATGGCGATCTGATCTCGGTGCTGGCCGCCGGCCGCACCTCGGTCGTCACCGACCCGACGTTCGAACGCGAATTCTACAAGCTCGCCGGTTTCCGCTTCCTCGGAAAGCGCGCCGTGCGCATCGACATTCTCGAGCGTCTCGCCGATCTCATCCGCCCGCTGACGCAGTGGAAGCCGGAAGGCGGCTCGGCCCGGCCGGAAGGCGCGTTCGACGGCCGCCGTTTCGTCACCACGCCGGCGATGATGTCGATCCTCGGCGCCACCGCCGACGACATGGAGGAAATCCTCAAGGGTCTCGGTTATCGCGCCGACATCGCTTCGGAGGAAGAGGTCGCCACGCTTGCCGAAATCCAGGCCGCGCGCGACGCCGAAAAGGCCGCCCGCCAGGCCCCGAGCGGCGTGACGGTGGAAACCGTCGCCAAGAAGGCCGTCGCTGAGAAGTCTGCCGAAGCCGAAAAGCCCGCGACCGAGGCCACCGAAACCTCGACCGTCGCCCAGGAAACGGCCACGTCCGAGACCTCCGCAAGCGATGAAGCGCCGGCAGCCGAGACGGAAGCCACCGACGCGCAAACGGCTGAAGCGCCGGTGACCGAGGCCGCAAAGCCCGTTACGGACGAAGCCTCCGCGCCTGCCGCCGAAAAGCCGGAAGATACGGCTCAGGACGCTGGCCAGCCGACCGGCGAGACCGCAGGCGAAGACAAATCGGAAGAAGAAGCCAAGCCGGTTCTTCTCTGGCGTCAGGCCGGTCGTAACGAACGCAACGCCCGCCCCCAGCAGGGCCGCGGCCAGCAGCGCGGCGAAGGCCGCGGGCGCGGGCAGCAGGGCGGCCGCAAGGGCGGCGAAGCCGGCGAGAACCGCGGCGATGGAGAGCGTTTCGGCAAGAACGACCGGGGAGGAAAGGGCGGCAAGGGCGGCAAGGGGCCGCGCCGCGATCGCAACGACGATCATGCCAACCAGCGTCCGCCGCGCCGCGAGAAGGAAAAGCCGATCGATCCCGATTCGCCGTTTGCCAAGCTCGCCGCGCTGAAGGCGCAGATGAAGCGCTAGAGCCATGGACGAGGCCGCGATACGACAGCGCATCGACAAATGGCTGTTCTTCGCGCGCATCGTCAAATCGCGCTCGCTGGCGCAGAAACTGGTGCGCGACGGCCATGTCCGGCTCAACGGGTCGCGGGTGATCCGCCCGAGCGTCGATGTCGGCGATGGCGACAAGCTCGTCGTCGCGCTGGAACGGCGCGATGTCCATGTGATCGTGCGCGCGGCCGGCACAAGGCGGGGACCGTTTGCCGAAGCGCAGACGCTCTACGAAGATATCAGCCCGCCGCCGGAAGCACGCGCCAAGCTCAACGCCTTCGAACAGGCCCAGCGGGTTCCGGGCTCCGGCCGTCCGACCAAGAAGGAGCGCCGCGACCTTTCGAAACTGCGCGGCGACTGAATTGTCGGCGAGGGTTTGGAAAGTTCTACCCGTCACGCCCCGGTTTCGAGCATGAAATGGTCTTGCCCGGCCGTTTGAAAGCCGGTACTTCCGGGCATAAGTTCATGGTTGCGAAGCCCGCGGCGAACCGGTTTTTGGTTTTACAGGGCGCGCGCCGGCCGTTTTTCTGGAGTCTTTCATGACCTATGTCGTGACCGATAATTGCATCAAGTGCAAATATACCGATTGTGTCGAAGTCTGTCCGGTGGACTGTTTTTACGAGGGCGAGAACTTCCTCGTCATCCACCCCGATGAATGCATCGATTGCGGCGTGTGCGAGCCGGAATGTCCCGCCGAGGCGATCAAGCCCGACACCGAGCCCGGCCTCGACAAGTGGTTGAAGCTGAACGCCGATTTTTCCGAATCCTGGCCCAATATCACCATCAAGAAAGAGCCGCTGCCCGAGGCGGAGGAGATGGATGGCGTCGAAAACAAGTTCGAGAAATTCTTCTCCGACAAGCCCGGCACGGGTGACTGAGCGACGCTCCGTCCGTCGGAAACTGACGCGCCCCGGTGATTGACGCATCGTCAACAAGCGCCGCTTTTTTCCGGCCGGGTCACAATTTTGGGCTTGGCGAAGCGCTCCAATTCGGTTACGTGTCGGCCATGGACCACCCTCCCGCCGGTGACGATGCGTCACGGGTGCACGGCTCATTGATTTCTGCTGCACAACATGCTATATAATTGGCACTGACCCATAAAACGGCAGCTTTGTCTTAAAAGCCGAAGAAAGAAATCAACCCAAACGTCGAATAATCGGAATTTTTTTGAAGGCCTTTGTCTTCAGATCAGGATTTCGTGTCGCTTTTCGTTGCCCGTTCGATGGAAACAGTGGGTGGCAACCTCCGTTGCCCCACCCTCCGGATCATGCATGTCCGGAACCGGCGCCCGCCGGATGCGTAACAGGGAGTTTTTGAAAGCCTATGACAGTACAACAGAAAAAACCTGCCGGCCGCCACGGTTTCAAGCCCGGCGAGTCGATCGTCTACCCTGCCCACGGCGTCGGCATGATCAGCGCGATCGAGGAGCAGGAAGTGGCCGGCATGAAGCTCGAGCTTTTCGTTATCGAATTCGACAAGGACAAGATGCGCCTGAAGGTGCCGGTGGCCAAGGCCATGAGCATCGGCATGCGCAAGCTGTCGGAGACCGATTTCGTCGAGCGCGCGCTGAAGGTTGTGCAGGGCAAGGCCCGCGTGAAGCGCACCATGTGGTCGCGCCGCGCGCAGGAATATGACGCCAAGATCAATTCCGGTGACCTGATCTCGATCGCCGAGGTGGTGCGCGATCTTTACCGCGCCGAGAACCAGCCCGAGCAGTCCTATTCCGAACGCCAGCTCTATGAGGCGGCGCTTGACCGCATGGCGCGCGAAATCGCCGCCGTCAACAAAATGTCGGACACCGAGTCTGTCCGTCTGATCGAAACCCACCTTGCCAAGGGTCCCAAGCGCGGCAAGGCGGCGGAAGACGAAGACGACGCCCGCGAGGAAGCGGCCTGATCAAGGCGCTTCCAGCAGCGTATCGAATGAAAAATCCGGTCTTTTAGGCCGGATTTTTTTATGATCCAGCCCTTTTTTATGAAAAAATGAATTCCATGTTGAACTAAATGGCCTTGCTCTGCGTTGATATTTTCGAGGAGCAAGGGGATGCGCCTGACGCCGTCCCGAAGCACTCGTTGGCCCAAACAACGCGCCTTCCGGGAGCCACGCCATGGATATCGACGTACAGGACCACCGCATTGCCAGCGCAGCAATGGCAGCGCCCTATCTCTCACGCGAACAGGAAACCGAGCTTGCCACCCGCTGGCGGGTGCAGGACGACAGCGATGCGCGCGATGATATCGCCATGGCGCATCTGCGGCTGGTGCTCTCGATGGCCGGCAAGTTTCGCGGCTTCGGCCTTCCCAAGGCCGATCTGGTGCAGGAGGGTTATGTCGGGCTTCTGGAAGCGGCCGCCCGGTTCGATCATCAGCGCGGCGTCAGGTTTTCGACTTACGCAAGCTGGTGGGTCCGGGCCTCGATGCAGGATTACGTGCTGCGCAACTGGTCGATCGTGCGCGGTGGCACCAGTTCCACCCAGAAAGCACTGTTCTTCAAGCTTCGTCGCCTGCGCGCCAAGATTGCCGCGCGCGACCGGAGCATGAGCTCACAGGCAATCTACGAGGAGATCGCCGCCAGTCTCGGCGTCTCGGTCTCGGACGTACAGGTCATGGACGCCCGGCTTTCCGGCAATGACGCCTCGCTTCAGGCCCCCGTCGGCAATGATGGCGAGGAGGGCGCGGAGCGGATCGACCTTCTGGTCTGCGACGCACCGCTGCCGGAAGAGCAGGTCTCCGGCATTATCGACGGCGAGCGGCTTCATCTCCGGCTGAAGCGCGCGCTGACAAAGCTGACCGCGCGGGAAAACCGCGTGATCCGCGCCCGCAAGCTTGCCGACGACAGCGCCACGCTCGCCGAACTCGGCGCCGAACTCGGCATTTCCAAGGAACGCGTGCGCCAGATCGAAACCCGGGCGCTTGAAAAGCTGAAGATGGCGATGACATCGGACGGTATTCAGGAACTCGCGCTCGCCTAAGCGGCAGGAACTGCTCCAGCGGCCCCTACTGCGAAACGATCTTCACCGTCTCGCCCGCTGAAAGCGTTGCCCCCGGCGGCAGCGCGTTCAGGACCTGGAACAGGGCGAGCTTGCGGTTTGTGCCCATCATTTTCGCGGCGAGGCTGGCGACCGTGTCGCCCGGCTGAACGGTGACGATGCGAATTCTCAAGGGCTTCAGATCGGCGGCCTCGGCAGGCGACAGCTTGCGGAACGAAGACCGCACGGAAAAGGCGGTATCCTCCAGCGCGCCGCTGCCGCGCGGCGCGGCGGTCAACAGGCGATAGATATCGCCGCCGTCGCGGATCACCGTGACGTCGAACACCCAGTCGCCGGCAACCGCCTTCGCGGTCGCGGCCGGCATGCCGTTGACGGTGGTCGACTGGACCGAACCTTCGACCAGACCCGTCACCCAGCCGCTTCTGATATATTCCTCGAGATCGCGCCGGCCATTGGCCTTCACGCCGTCGAAACGGATCGCGACATCGCCGGGTCCGGTGGCGACCACTGCATTGGCCTTGTCTGTCATCACAAAACCGGGTGGCACCTGGAAGGCGATCTGCAGCTTGGGATGATAGAAATCGCGGTTGCGGATATAGCCCTGCTCAGGATTGCTGCCATAAAGCAGTCCGTTGATTCCGTTCAGGAAATAATCGCGCCCGATCTCGCTTGGGCCGACATTGGCATAGAGCGCGGCCTGCTGGGCGGCGAGTTCGACGCGGCGCGGCGTGTTGGGATGGCTTGACAGGAAGTCGAGGCTCTCGCCCTCCGCGCCCGCCGATTCATATTGCGCATAAGCCGCCATGGAGCGCAGGAACCGCGAGGCGGCATAGGGGTCGTAGCCGGCTTCCGCCAGCATGCGGATGCCAATCGCGTCGGCCTCCAGCTCCTGCTGGCGCGAGAAGGCGGCAAGGCGCATCTTGCCGCGCGCGGCGATCTGGTCGACTTCAGGATTGCCCGGCAGAACCTCGGAAATCACCTCGTTGGAAATCGCTTCCGCTTCCTCCCGGCGCTGGCGTTCAATGCCGTGATTGGCGGTGACATGCGCCATTTCGTGCGACAGCACGGCGGCGATCTCGGAGGCATCGGTGGCAAGCGCCAGAAGCCCGCGGGTGACATAGAGATAGCCGCCCGGCAGCGCGAAGGCGTTGATGCTGGGCGAATTCAGGATGGTGATCCGGTAGGTCTGGCGCGGATTTTCCGAAACCGCCGTCAGCGCCCCGGCGACGCGCGCCACCAGTTTTTCCACCTGCGGGTCGCGGTACTGGCCGCCATAAGTCTCGAGAATGCGGGGATGCTCGCGCGCGCCCATCGCCGCATTCGGATCGTTGCGGGTCAGCGCGTCGACGGTCTGTTCGGCGCTTGCCGGTGTTTCCGGCAGGATGAAGAATGTGTCGTTGGTCTGGCACGAGGCAAGCCCCAGCGCCGCGATCAGTACGAACACGGATGGCCGCACTCCCGGCAGGAAGCGCCTGCGTCTGTCTTGCGTGAGGCCGCGGCCGACCTTGTTCACCATGCCTGTCGCGTCCGGATGAACGCGTCCCTGATCACTGCGGTCCGGCGAAAGCCGCCCGGCGCTTGTTTCACTCTATCATATTTGACGTTCCGCACGCCAAGGGTCAATAGCGCGCGGAAAGTTGCCCGTCCTCGACAACCAACCGGTGGTCGGCGATCGCCTCCACCTCGTCCGGCTCATGCGAGACGATAACGACGGTATTGCCGGATTCGCGGTGAAGTTCAAGCAGCAGCCTGCCCATCTCGCCGCGCATATCGGGATCGAGCGCCGCGAATGGCTCGTCGAGCAGCAGAACCGGCCGGTCGCGCACCAGCGCTCGGGCAAAGGCGGCGCGCTGGCGTTCGCCGCCGGACAAGGTCGCGGGCTTGCGCTTGTCATAGCCTTCGAGCCCGACCCGTTTCAACGCATCGCGCACTTTCTCCCGTCCGGCCTCGTCCAATTTAAGGGCAGGATCAAGGCCGAGGCCGACATTGGTGAAGATATCGAGATGGGCGAACAGGTTGTTTTCCTGAAACACCACCGTCACCGGTCGTCTGGAGATGTGGAGCCCGTTCATCCGCTCCCCGGCGATCAGGATCTCGCCGCTGTCGGGCTTCTCGAAGCCGGCGATCAGGTTGAGCAGCGTCGTCTTGCCGGAGCCGGAGCGGCCGGTCACCGCGCTCACCTTCGCGCCCTCGATCTGGCCATCGAAGAGGAAGTCCTTGTCGCCGAGCCTCAGGGCAACATCGTCAAGCGTGATATCGACGGGCATGGTCGCTTTTCCTTTCATCGCGCGGCCTGTCGGCGGGTGCCGGCGACCATCAGGATAAGGCAGATCGCGCCGAGGATCAGCGCCAGCCCGTTGGCATCGGCCGTGCGGTAACTGCCGAGCCGGCTGTAGAGCAGCCAGGGCAGGGTGGTGAGATCATCGCCGCCGAACAGCGCCACCGCGCCAAGATCGCCAAGCGACAGGGCCATGGCGAAGGAGAGCGCGGTCAGAAGCGGGCGTTTGAGCCCCGGCCAGTCGACGATCCTGAGCCGGGCGAAACCGGAAAGGCCGAGACTTGCCGCAAGCCGCGCGGTGCGCGCCCTGTGGACGGCGATTGCCGGCTGCAGCACGCGCAGCACGAAGGGCAGCGCCATCAGCGCATTGATGCCGGCGACCACCAGCGGCGCGGCCGCGTCTGTCAGCCCGAAGGGGCGCAGCAGCAGGAACCAGCCGGTGCCCAGCACGATTGGCGGCACCAGCAGCACCAGCGATCCCATTGCCGCCATCGTCGCGCTGAAACCCTTCTCCACCGCGCTCGGCCGTTTTGCCGCGGCCACCGCCCCGGTCGCGGCGATGAAGGCGAGCGCCACGAGAAGCGAGAGCAGCGCGGCGCCAAGCCCAATCGCAAGGCTTGTCGCCGTCGCCCGCAGAAAGACCCGTTCGCCGAGAAGCTTGACGAGGTCGGCCTCGAAGCCCTTGATGACGATCATGGCGAGCGGCAGTGCGAGGGCGATCGTGAAAAGCGCGATGATGCCGGCATCTGCCAGCGCCTTGAACCGTCCGGCGCCGTCCGGACGGGCAAGCGCGGTGTCGGCGCTGGTGCCGGGATCGCTGGCCTTGGGCAGGAAGGCGAGCGCGATCAGCACCAGACCGGTCAGCCCGATCTGCATGCCGGCAAGGGCGACGGCGCGGGCGGGATTGAAATCGAAGCGCAGCGCCTGATAGATCGCGACCTCGATCGTGGTCGCCGCCGGCCCGCCGCCAAGGATCAGCACCAGCGTGAACGAGGTGGCGCACAGCATGAAGATCAGCCCGGCGACGCCGGCGATCAGCGGCGCGATCACCGGCCATTCGACGAAGCGGAACACCGCGCGGCCGGGCATGTCAAGCATCGCCGCCGATTTGAAATATTCCTGCGGCACCCGCTCCAGCCCCGCCAGAAACAGGCGAGCAGCGAGCGGCAGGTTGAAATAGACATGGGCCAGCAGAATGCCCTGCAGGCCATAGATCTGGAGCGGGCGGCCGAAGCCTGCGAGCGTCAGCAGATCGTTGAATATTCCCTGCCGGCCCCAGATGCCGATCAGCCCGAGCGCGCCGATCAGCACCGGCAGGCCGAGCGGCACCGCCATCAGCCGCACGATCCACAGCCGGCCCGGAAAATGCGGCCGCCGCGCCAGCGCCAGCGCGACCGGGATGGCCAGCGCCACCGAAATCAGCGTCGACAGCGTGGCCTGCCACAGCGTGAAACGCAGGATGCGCCAGACATAGGGCTCGTCGAACACCGCGATCGAAGCCTGCAGCCGCCCGAAACCGGAGAGCGCGGCAATGGCGATCGCGATGAAGCCGATCACGCTCGCAAGGGCGGCGATGCCGTAGCCATAGCTGCGGCGGCGTTCTGAGGAGGACATCAGCACGGGGGGGTCCTCTCGCTCAGGCGCAGGCGGGCGGATGGGCCCGGCAGCGTCTGGAGGGTGCAAGCCACCGCACAGCCAGCCCGCTACCTCGCCACTTGAGAAGTGGGTCTGTTGCATGCAGGCGTGGCGTCTTGCTCCCAATATTCTCTCCCGCTGGCGGGAGAGATGCCCCGAAAGGGGCAGTGAGGGTGGCGCAGCATTTCAAATTGTGAAGGCGTTCGTAGTGATAGACTCCCCCCTCACTGTCGCTGTCGCGACATCTCTCCCCTCCGGGGCGAGAAGGCTTGGGGGCTATGCGGCATGGTTCGCCGCAGTATGCTGGAGGTGAGGCAATGTCACGCACCCACCGCACAGCCAGCCCACCACCTCGCTTATAAAGGAGTGGGGCTGTTGCATGCAGGCGCGGCGTCTTGCTCCCAATATTCTCTCCCGCTGGCGGGAGAGATGCCCCGAAAGGGGCAGTGAGGGTGGCGCAGCATTTCAAATTGTGAAGGCGTTCGTAGTGATAGACTCCCCCCTCACTGTCGCTGTCGCGACATCTCTCCCCTCCGGGGCGAGAAAGTTTGGGGGCTATGCGGCGCGGTCGTTTGCTGTGGTGCGGCACCAAGCGAGAGGCAGCGTCCCGTCTCCATTTCGCCGTCGCGTGGCTCGCCCTCACCGCGCGCTCATGGCGTTCAGCCATTCGTCGATCCATTTCTGGCGGTTCTCGGCGACGACGTCGGGGGAAAATTGCAGGGTCTTTTGCGGTTTGACGGCGTTTTCGAAGGCGGCGGGCAGCGGCTCGCTGGTCGCGGCCGCGGGCATCATCCAGTTGTGGGTCGGGATCGCGTCCTGGAAACCGGGGGTGAGGATGAATTCGAGGAAGGAGCGGGCGAGTTCCGGGTCATCGGCCACGGTCGTCATGCCGGCGACCTCGATCTGGATGTAGAGCCCGTCCTTGAAATCGATCGCCTTGTAGCGGTCGCTCCCCTCCTCGATCTCGTGATAGGCCGGCGAGGTGGTGTAGGACAGCACCATCGGCGCCTCGCCGCTGGTGAACAGGCCGTAGGCTTCCGACCAGCCCGGGGCGACCGTCAGGATCCGGTCGGAGAGCTTTTCCCATTGCGCTGCGGCGTCATCGCCATAGATCGACTTCATCCACAGCAGCATGCCAAGGCCCGGCGTCGAGGTGCGTGGGTCCTCGATCACCAGTTTCTGGTCGGCGGGTCCGTTCACCAACTCGTCAAGCGTGGTCGGCGGGTTGTCGATGCTTTCGGTGTCGTAGACGATGTCGAACCAGCCGTAATCGAAGGGCACGAAGATATCGTCGGAAAAGCCACCGGGGATATCGGCCGCTTCGGTCGAGACGCCGGATTTCGCGAAGAAGCCGGTTTCCTTCGCTTCGTGGACGAGGTTGTTGTCGAGGCCGAGAACGATATCGGCCGGGCTCGACTGGCCTTCGAGCTTCAGCCGGTTGAGGAGCGCAACGCCGTCCTCGACGCTGACGAATTTCAGCGTACAGTCGCAGGTCTGCTCGAAGGCGTCCTTGACCACCGGCCCCGGACCCCATTCGGCATCGAAGCTTTCATAGGTGTAGACGGTGAGGACCTTGTTCTCCTGGGCGCCCGCCGGCAGCGCCGGCAGCGCCGCAAGCGCGAGAATGGCGATGGTCGTGCGATAGGTCATGACGCCTCCTTGTGTTCGATAACTGAAGGGGAAAACGGCGTCCTGCGCGTCTAATCCCTCCGCCGGTGCTAGCCGGATCAGGTTCTTCGGGTTGGCTTAAAGCCTCTCAGCGAAAATCGCACCCCGTTAGAGCTGACCAAACACCTATCGCGGCGTACCCGGCATTTCAAGAGGCGCGCGATTTGAAAAAATGGCCCGGAAGCATTAGGTAAAGGCGTGTCCGGCCTGCCGGACGAAAAGTCGGTCGTCATGCGAAATAAAGCGTGTCGGCTCATCCTTCAGGGGCGAAAGCACTCTGGAAAACCGGAAACGGCGCGGCCGATCTCGGCCAGCGTGCAGTGTTTCAAGGAAGGAGCACACGAGATGACAGAAGCAAAAGCGGGCGATACCGTTCGTATTCACTATACCGGAACCCTCAATGACGGTTCGACCTTCGACAGTTCCGAAGGCCGCCAGCCGCTGGAATTCACCGTCGGCGCCGGTCAGATCATTCCCGGCCTCGACCGCGAGATCGCCGGCATGAATGTCGGCGACAGCCGCGATGTGAAGGTCGATTCCAGCGAAGCCTATGGCCCCCATGACCCGCAGAAGGTGCAGGTCGTGCCGCGCTCCGCCATGCCGCAGGAAGTGGAAGTTGCCCCCGGCATGCAGCTTCAGGCGCGCACGCCAGATGGCCAGACCGTGCCGCTGATCGTGACCAAGGTCGAGGAACAGGAAGTCACCGTCGACGCCAATCATCCGCTCGCGGGCCAGGATCTGAATTTTGCTGTCGAGTTGGTCGAGATCGTCAAGGCCGCCTGATCAGGGCCTGCCGCACGGTTTTCGAACTATGTGAAAATATTGCGGCGCGAAGGTGGCACATTGCCATGATTTTGCCATTCTTTGGCTGAATGGCTTTGCTAATAATGGGCTGGTACGCAAATGTGTGTGTCAGCCCTTTTTGATGAGCCATCCCCATGCCGGATTCCCGGAACGTCTATTTTATCGATCGAAAATATTCTCCTTCACCGATGGAACCGAAACGGGCCTGCCTCGTTTGTGACTCGTCCGCGCCCGTCTGGCGCCGGGCATTCGCGCAACCGCGCCTGCGCGCTTCCGGCGGGCGAAGGGAATGAGTATGCTGCTCTGCACCATTTCATATTATCTATCCATTTAAAGCCAACGGGATTTACGCATGAAGAGACGAACCTTTCTGGCCCAGACCGCGGTTGGCGCGCTCGCCCTTTCCGGAATGGGCGGCGAGGCATTCGCGCAGCAGGCGGTCGAGCCGGGAAAGATGCCGGAGGCCAATGCAACGGTCGAGGCGTCAGCGCCGCCTCCCGATGCCTTCACTTTCGACACGCTTACCGAGCAGATGAAGGCCAGGGCCGGCGAGCCCTATCAGGAGCCGTCCCAGGAGGTTCCCGAGCCGTTCCGGGACCTTCAGTATGATGATTACCGCGCGATCCGTTACGATCCCAACAAGGCGATCTGGCGCGACCAGTCCGATTTCCAGCTTCAGGCCTTCGCGCTCGGCTGGCTGTTCAAGACGCCGGTCGATATCTACGAGGTCGCCGATGGCGCGGCGCAGAAACTCGAGTTCACGGGCGATGACTTCATCTACCGCGCGCCGCTGGATGTCGAGCAGTTCCATGGCGTCAAGCTGCCGGGGGTCGCGGGCTTCCGGATCAACTATCCGCTGAACCGACCGGAAGTCTCGGACGAGCTGATCTCGTTTCTGGGCTCGTCCTATTTCCGCGCGCTCGGCCAGAACAATCTTTATGGCCTTTCGGCGCGCGGGCTCGCGGTCAACACCGCGACCAGCCAGGGCGAGGAGTTTCCGCGGTTTTCCGCCTTCTACATCATGCGCCCGGGAACGGAGAACGACAAGATCACTGTCTTCGCCGCGCTTGACGGCCCGAGCGTGACCGGCGCTTACCGTTTCGTGATCACGCCGGGCAAGAACACGCGCATGGATGTCACCGCGCGACTCTTTTTCCGGAACGATATCGAGCGTCTCGGCGTTGCCCCTATGACTTCCATGTTTCTGTTCGGGCCGGCCAACCATCATGCCTTCGATGACTACCGCGAGCGGGTTCATGACAGCGAGGGCCTCAAGATCGTGCGGGCCGATGGAACGGAGTTGTGGCGCAATCTGCAGAATGCCAAGACGCTTGCCAATTCGTTCTTCGGCGAAACCAATCCGCGGGCGTTCGGCCTCTACCAGCGCCATCGCGCATTCGAGGATTATCAGGATGCAGAGGCCCATTACGAGCGGCGGCCTTCGCTTCTGGTGGAGCCGGTCGGAAACTGGGGCAAGGGCACGATTTCGCTTGTCGAGATCCCGACCGACAAGGAAGTCAACGACAATATCGTCTGCTTCTGGCAGCCGGAAGCGCCCGCCAAGAAAGGCGGATCGGCCGAATTCGGATACCGGCTGACCTGGGGCGCGATCGAGGAAGACCAGGCCAGGCTCGCCCGCGTCATCGATATTCGCAGCGGCGAGGGCGGCGTTTCGGGCGTGGCCAACGACGATGACGACGTGCGCAAGCTCGTGGTCGATTTCGCCGGCGGCCCGCTGGATGACATGGCGCCCGGCTCGGAACTGCAGGAGCGCCTGCACATTACCAATGGCGAGGTCGTGCATTCCACGGTCTCGGCAATCAGAGGCCAGGGCGTCTGGCGTCTGGCAATCGATATCAAGCCCGCCGGCGACGCGCCGGTGGAAATTGTCGGGGCGCTGACGGACGGAAGCCGCGACGTGAGTGAAATCTGGTTATATCAGTGGAGAAAAGGCGATGACCAACCAAATTAACGGGTCGGATCAGAACATGGAATTCAGCCGGTTTCTTCCGGCGTCCGCGCCGCTTCCCATGCCCGAGCAGCTTCTTGAGCGCCCGCGCCGCCGCGGCGTGATCGCGACGATCCTGTCGCCGGTTCTCGTGTGGCAGCGCCCGCGCTCGGCACGGCTCTAGAAACCGGAAGATAACTTTTCCGGACGGCGTCTCGCTTTCAACGGCGAGGCCCGCAAGGATTAAAGGGATAACCGATGCTGGCCTTCAGACGGACCTTTTCGATCGTATTCGCCGCAATCATCGCGATTGCGGCGTCTCGCATCGCGATGGACGTTTTCTTCGCCGACGGCGCCGACTGGGTCGACTTCGTGCGGATCGCGCTTTGCGCTGCGACCGCCGCCTGGATCGCCTGGGGCGCGGCGCTCGGCATTGGCGGCCTGATCGGTCGCCGGTTCAAGACGCCGCCGCGCGCCTCGCTTGCCGAAAGCGGCCAGGCGGCAAAGACCGCCATCCTGATCCCGGTCTATAACGAGGACCCGCGCGCGACGTTCTCGTCGGCCGCCGCCATGGCGCATTCGCTGGCGCAAACGCCCTATGCCGGGCTTTTCGATATCGCCATCCTCTCCGACAGCCGCGACCCCGAGGTGATCGCGCAGGAGGAGGCGTGGTTCCTCACCCTTCACGCCGACATGCCGCGCGAGATCGGCGCGTTCTATCGCCGCCGCACCGACAATACCGGCAAGAAAGCCGGCAATATCGGCGATTTCGTCCGCCGCCACGGCGCGCGCTACCCCTATATGCTGATCCTCGACGCCGACAGCCTGATGGAAGGCGAGACGATCGTGGAAATGCTGCGCCGGATGGAAGCCGAGCCAAGGCTTGGCCTGTTACAGACTCTGCCCAAGATCATCGCGTCGAAGACCTGGTTCGCCCGCGCCCTGCAGTTTTCCGCCGGCCTGTTTTCGCCGATGTTCACCCGCGGCCTTGCCCGTATCCAGGGCGAGGAAGGCCCGTTCTGGGGCCATAACGCCATGGTGCGCACCAATGCCTTTGCCGAAAGCTGCGGCCTGCCGGCGCTTTCCGGCGCGCCGCCCTTCGGCGGCCATATCCTGAGCCACGACTATGTCGAGGCGGCGCTCTTGCGGCGTCAGGGATGGATCGTGCGTGTCGATCCTGATCTCGAGGGCTCCTACGAGGAAGGGCCGCAAAACGCGATCGACTACGCCAAACGCGACCGCCGCTGGTGCCAGGGCAACCTCCAGCATATCCGCCTTTTGACCGCGCCCGGCCTGCATGGCTGGAACCGCTTCACCTTTCTGCAGGGCGTGATGGCCTATATCAGCTCGCCGCTGTGGATGGCCTTCATCGTCGCCTCGATCGTCGCGCCGCTGTTTGCGCCCGCGATCGACTATTTTCCAAGCCCCTATCTGCCAGCGATCTTTCCGCGGGCCGAGACCGCGCTCGCGGTCACGCTGCTGGTCGGCGTCGGCGGTCTGCTGATCGGGCCGAAACTGCTGATCGCGCTGCGCGCCGGGCTTTCCGGCGAAGCGCGCCGTTTCGGGGGCTTTTTCCGGGTGTTCCTGTCCACGCTCGCGGAAATCATCTGGTCGTCGCTGCTCGCGCCGATCACGCTGATGTATCAAAGCCGTTCGGTGATGCAGGTGATCTTCGGCATGGATGGCGGCTGGCCGTCTTCCGACCGCGAGGGCCAGACGCTGAAATTCGGCGAAGCCTTCCGGGCAAGCTGGTGGATCGTGCTGACCGGCATTCTGACGCTCGTCGGCTCGTGGACGCTCGCGCCGGACCTGTTCTGGTGGCTGACGCCGATTGCCGGTCCGCAGATTATCGCCCCGCTGCTGATTGCCGCCAGTTCATCGCCGGCGAGCGGGCGGTTCGCGTATCACTGCCAGCTGTTCCGCACGCCCGAGGAACTGGCGCGTCCGGCGATCGTCAGGGAACGCGACCGCGTTCTTGCGCGTTGGAACGAGAGACCGGTTGTTGACCGGGAGATCGCCGCGCCGAGGACGGATGCAATCGAGCCCGCCTATTCGGCCGCGCAGGGATAACGCCTTTGGACGCAAACAGGAGCAAGGCCGCCGCCCCGACGGCCCCGGTGAAAAGCAAGCGCGATCCGCGCCTCGATGTTCTGCGCGGTCTGGCGCTGATCATCATCTTCATCGACCATGTGCCGGAAAACCTCTACTCGTTCTACACCATGCGGATGTATGGTTTCTCCGATGCGGCAGAAGCCTTCGTTCTGATCTCGGGCATTTCGGCGGGCCTTGCCTATAGCGGCCGGTTCGTCGCCGGCTCGCTGATGGAGACGGCGAAACGCATCTGGCGCCGGGCCGGCACGATCTATGGCGCGCATCTGTTCTCCACGCTCGTGGTTCTGGCGCTTGCGACGCCGTTCCTGGTCCGCTTCGGCATGGAGGAGTTCGCCGAGTTGAACGGGCTGTCATGGCTTTGGAAGCAGCCGCTCGGCACGGTCGCCGGCTCGGCTCTGCTCACTTATCAGGTCAGCTATTTCAACATCCTGCCGCTTTATATCGTGCTGTTTGCGGCCCTGCCGGCGCTGCTATTGCTTGGCAAGCGCAGCATCGGCCTGATGCTGTCGGTCTCGTTCGCGGTCTGGCTTGTGGCGCGCTATTTCGAGGTCCGGCTGCCGGCCTATCCGGCCGACTGGGCCTGGTTCTTCAATCCGTTCTGCTGGCAGTTGCTGTTTGCGATCGGCCTTGCGGTCGGCATCGCCAACCGGCGCGGCAAGGCGCTGGTCGCGTTTCACCCCGCCCTTTACGCTGCCTGCGTCGCCTTCGTGGTCTATGCCTTGTGGTGGCGGCTGATCGGGGAGTATAATTTCCCGTTCCCCGCCTTCATGCCGGACTTCATCGCCGATACCAGCAAGGAATGGCTCAGCCTGCCGCGCATCGCCCACATTCTGGCGCTCGCCTATATCGTGGTTTACATGCCGGGGCTCAAACGCCTCCTGTCGCTGCCGGTCTTCGAGCCGATCAATGTCATGGGCCGGGCGAGCCTCGCCACCTTCGTCACCGGCTCGCTGACCGCCTTCGCGTTTCAGATCCTGCGCGAAATGACCGGCGTTACGGTTCTGGGGGATACTCTGCTGCTGCTGGCGGGCATCGCGATCCAGTATTTCGCCGCCCGCACGGCGCTTGCCCGCGCCGGCAAGGCCAGGGCTGCGGCGATACCGGCCGCGATCACGCCGCCGCCGGAGGCCGCCATCAAGCGGTCAGGCTGAGCTTCCGGCCTTGGCCGGCGCGCCGAGCAGCATCGGCCGCAGCGCAAGGGCGGCGACAAGGCCGATCAGACAGACGACGGCCGCAAACATGAACAGCATGGTGAATGTATCGCCGTAACCGCCGATCGCCAGCGCGCGGGCAGGCTCCGGCAATGCGGCGATGGCCGTGGGAGAAAGCTCCGTAAGCGATCCGACGCCCGGAATGGACGCGGAACGGCCAAGGCCATGGGCCAGGATCGCGCCGTAGATGGAAATGCCGGCGGATGCCCCCACCATGCGCGACAGCGTCACCGTGCCGGTAGCGGCCCCGACATCGCCGCCGCGCGCGGCGTTTTGAACGCCAAGCACCGGCACCTGCTGGCCGAAGCCGATGCCGAGCCCGTGCAGGCCGAGGATCACCGCCATCAGCGCCAGCGGCGCGGAGACGGCAAACAGCGATAGCGTCACAAAGGCCAGCGTCGAGATCGACAGGCCGAGAATGGCAAATGGCCGGTATCGTCCGGTGATCGACATCAGCCGCCCGCCGGTGAGCGCGCCGACAGCGAGGCCGATGGTGACCGGAATGAAGAACAGGCCCGCCGCCGTGGGCGAGAGCCCGTGAACGGTCTGCAGGAACAAGGCGAGATAATTGACCATGCCGATCGCGATGCTGCCGCTGGCGATCGAGACGATCAGAAGCAGCACGACAGTCCGGTTGGAAAACAGCGAGAGCGGGATCATCGGCTCGGGCGCGCGCCGTTCCACCATCACCCACAGGGCGGTGAGCACGGCGACGGCTGCCACCACGCCGAGGCTTTCAGGCGACAGCATCGAGCCGAAGATTTCGCCGGAATCGCACCACAGCACGATCCCCGTCACCATCAGCGCCAGAAGCAGCGCGCCGAGGAAATCGATCTTCGGCCTGCGCCCGGTCTTGCGGTTGGGGAGAAGGATGTGGAGGCCCACCAGCACGACAAGCCCGACCGGCAGGTTGACGAGAAAGATCGAGCGCCAGCCGAAAGCGGCCGTCATCGTGCCGCCGAGGATCGGGCCGAGCGCGCCCGACGTCATCAGCACAAGGCTGGCATAGCTCTGGTACTTGGCCCGTTCGCGCGCGGGAAACAGGTCGGCGTTGAGCGAGAAGATCGACACCATCAGCCCGCCGCCGCCGAAACCCTGGAGAACGCGCGCGGCGATCAGCGTGTTCATCGAGACCGCCAGCCCGCAGGTTAGCGATCCGACCAGAAAGATCACGATTGCCGCCATCAGCACATATTTTCGCCCGATAAGATCGCCAAGCTTGCCGTAGATCGGCATCACCGCGCAGGACGCCAGCAGATAGGCCGAGGCGACCCAGCCGAACCGCTCGACGGCGCCGAACTCGCCGACGATGGTCGGCAGCGCGGTGGAGACGATCTGGTTGTCGAGGGTCGCCAGGAACATCGACATCAGCAGGAACAGGAAGGCGATGACCCGACGACGCGGATGCTCTACCAGCGAGACGAACGGGCTTTGTTGGTCCATGGGCGGGGCTGTCTCAGTGGAACGCATCGCCGATACATGTGCTGAAAGCAAATATTTGTCAACAGCATGGATATGCACTATGCATGTTTCAAATTTTCCGATGATCTGATAGACAGAGAGCATGGACGAAAAGCGCGACACGACAGCCCCGGACCAGGCCGATGCCATGCAGCGGATTTCCGACACCATGACGCAGCAGCGGCTGATGATGCGCCGCCGCATCATCGGGCGGATCGCGATCGCCAATGTCGCGCCGGCGCTGGAAATCACCCATCTCGATGTGCTTGACGTGGTCCATCGCGCCGGCGAGAATGACCGCGCGACGATCGGCTCGGTGGCCGACGGCATGCGGATCGACCCTTCGCGCGCAAGCCGGATCGTCGCCGAACTCGTTTCCCAGAACGTGCTGGAACGCCGCGTCTGCCAGAACGACGCCCGCCGTTCGATCCTGGTGATCACACCGAAAGGCAGGGCGCTGCTGAACGAGGTGCACGCGGTGAAGCGGCGGCTTCTGGAAAGCGTCACGGAAAACTGGTCGGCCGATGACCTTGA
Source organism: Martelella mediterranea DSM 17316 (assembly GCF_002043005.1). NCBI lineage: Bacteria > Pseudomonadati > Pseudomonadota > Alphaproteobacteria > Hyphomicrobiales > Aurantimonadaceae > Martelella > Martelella mediterranea. Next base: position 994,706 of record NZ_CP020330.1, read on the forward strand.
CACGTTTTCCAAGCTCTATCAGCGCTTCGTCGACGGCCTCGAGGACTATGCCCGCGACCATGCCGGCGAAGCCGCCGAGATCGCGCCCAAGGCCCGCACCGCGAGCTGAGCAGAACTGACCGGGCGGGGATCGACAGGCGAACACGCCCGGGCGTGCGTGCCACCCTTCCCTTTGGCCCCGATCCGCTCTATTGCGTAGGCGATGAACGAGACCTTCACGATATTGCTGGGCGGCGCGCTTACGGTTGACGACCGGGTGCTGGCGCTTGTGGCCGGAAGCCGGGTGATCGCCGCCGATGGCGGCATGCGCCATGCCGGGGCGTTGGGCGTGAAGCCGGAAGTCTGGGTCGGGGATTTCGATTCCACCGATGCAGCACTTGTGGCGCGCTTTCCGGACATCACGCGCAAGAGCTTCCCGCCCGCCAAGAACCTGACAGACGGCGCGCTTGCAATCGAGGAGGCGCTGCAGCGGGGCGCTCGGCGGATCGTGATGGCCGGCGCGCTGCAAGGCGAGCGCACCGATCACGGGCTGATGAACCTGCTGCTCGCCGTCCGGTTGGCCGGCGATGGCATCGAGATCGTGCTGACCTCGGGTGAAGAAGAGGCCCATCCCCTGCTTGCCGGCGAGACGGTGGTGGAGATGCCGGAAGGCGCGCTGTTTTCCGTGCTCGGCGTTTCGGATCTTGCCGGCCTTTCGATCGGCAATGCCGTCTACCCGCTTGAGGATTTCGCCCTGCCCTTCGGCGCGGCGCGCGGCGTCTCCAACAAGGCGAAGGGCGGGCCGGTGCGCTTCGGCTTGAAAAACGGTTCGGGGATCATCATTCTCCGCCCGCATGATTTTTCGGGAGTATGAGGCGTTATGCCGCCGATTTTGAAACTGGACGATATTCATCTGAGCTTCGGCGGAACGCCGCTGCTTGCCGGCGCGGGCCTGCAGGTCGAACCGGGCGACCGGATTTGCCTTGTCGGGCGCAACGGTTCGGGCAAGTCGACGCTTCTGAAGATCGCCGCCGGTCTGGTCGAGGCGCAGTCGGGCGAAATCTTCCGCCAGCCCTCGGCCACCATCCGTTATCTCGAACAGGCGCCGGATTTCTCCGGCTATGCCACGGTCGAGGCCTATGTCGCGGCGGGGCTTGCGCCCGGTGACGAACGCTACCGCGCCGACTACATGATGGAGCATCTCGGCATTTCGCCCTCGGCCGACCCGAAAAAACTCTCCGGCGGCGAGGCGCGGCGGGCCGCGCTTGCCCGGGTGCTCGCGCCCGAACCCGATATCCTGCTGCTCGACGAGCCGACCAACCATCTCGACCTCACCACCATCGAATGGCTGGAAGAAGAGCTTGCCGGCACGCGCTCGGCCATGGTGCTGATCTCGCATGACCGGCGCTTTCTCGAAAACGTCTCGACCGCCACCGTCTGGCTCGACCGCGGCATCGCGCGGCGGATGGACCGGGGCTTTGCCCATTTCGAGGAATGGCGCGACAAGGTGCTGGAGGAGGAAGAGGCCGAGCAGCACAAGCTGGCGCGCGCGATCGTGCGCGAGGAGCACTGGCTGCGCTATGGCGTGACCGCAAGGCGCAAGCGCAACATGCGCCGTCTCGGCGAACTGCACGACATGCGCGCCCGGCATCGCGGCCACCAGGGCCCGCAGGGCACCGTCAACGCCACGGTCAGCGATGTGCGCGAAAGCGGCAAGCTGGTGATCGAGGCGGAGAACATCACCAAATCCTTTGGCGAACGGACGATCGTGAAGCCGTTTTCGCTCAGGGTTTCGCGCGGCGACCGCATTGGTCTCGTCGGCCCGAATGGGGCGGGCAAGACCACGCTTCTGAAGATGCTCACCGGCCAGCTTGCGCCCGACAGCGGCTGGGTGCGCCTCGGCGTCAATCTGGAGATCGCCGTGATCGACCAGAAGCGCGAGGAACTCGACCCCGACGACACGCTGGCGCATTACCTCACCGACGGGCGCGGCGACACGTTGCTGGTCAATGGCGAGCAACGCCATGTCGCGGGCTACATGAAGGACTTCCTGTTCCAGCCGGAACAGGCGCGCACGCCGATCCGCAACCTCTCCGGCGGCGAACGCGCGCGGCTGATGCTGGCGCGCATCCTGGCGCGGCCGGCGAACGTGCTGATCCTCGACGAGCCGACCAACGATCTGGACATCGAGACGCTGGATCTGCTGCAGGAGATCGTCGCCGGTTTTGCCGGCAGCGTCATTCTCGTCTCTCATGACCGTGATTTCCTCGACCGTACCGTCACCTCGACGATCGCGCCGGCCAATCCGCTGTCGCCGGATGGCGAATGGCTGGAATATGCCGGCGGCTATTCCGACATGATGGCCCAGCGCAAGGGGGCTGCCGCCGAGGCCAGGGCGGCCGAAAAGAAGGAAAAACAGGCCGCCCGGGAGAAGGCCGCGCCCGAACCCGCCAAGGCGAAAGGAAAACTGTCCTACAAGCAGAAATTCGCGCTCGAAAACCTGCCGAAGGAAATGGCGAAGATCGAGGCGGATATCGCCAGGCTCGAGGAACGCATGGCCGACCCGCAATTCTTCGCCCGCGATCCAGACGGTTTCTCCAAGGCCGCGAAAGTGCTGGAACGCGAGCGTGCGACGCTCGCCGCCAAGGAAGAGGAATGGCTGGAGTTGGAAATGCTGCGCGAGGAACTGGAGGGCTGATGGCGCTCGCCTATTTCGCCTACGGCTCCAACATGCTGACCGAGCGGCTGGCGCGACGCTGCCCCTCGGCAAGACCTGTCGGCCCGGCGGTGCTGGCGGATCATGCGCTCGCCTTTTCCAAGATCGGCAATGAGGGTTCTGGCAAGGCGACGATCGTCGAGCGGCCAGGCGAGACGGTGTTCGGCGTGGTCTTCATGCTCGACCTGAGCGAACGCGATCTGCTTGATGCGTTCGAGGGCATGGGCAACGGCTATGACCGGATCGATGACTGCGCGGTGCGCCTCCTCAAGGACGACGCGATGGTCTCAGCCTGCACCTACAAGGCCCCGCCCGCCTTCCGCGATCCGGCGCTGCTGCCCTTCGACTGGTACCACGCGCTGGTGATCGCCGGCGCGCGCCAGCACGGTCTGCCGGCGGATTATGTCGACCAGCTCGGCGCCGCCCCTTGCCGCGCCGATCCGGACCGCGCGCGACCGTCCGGGATCGAGGCAAGAGAGGTTCTGGCCAGCGCGGGCTTTGATGGCGATGGGGCTTTTGCTGGCTATCGACCTTGAAAGGCGATATGGGGGCAGCATAGATAATGCCGGGCTGTCCGACGGGAAAGAAACAGGCGATGGATCAGAAACCGCATCACAGGACGCAAAGCTGGATCGGCACGGCCGCCGCCGCCCGCGCGCCGCTGATCCCCTCCGTCACCGCCGCGCGCTGGCTGCTGCTCGGCGTGGCGCTCGCCGCGATCTATTTCTTTCACGGCTTCCTGGTGCCGGTTCTGGCGGCGCTGATCATCGCCTTTGCCTCGCAGCCGGTCTATCGCAAGCTCGACAGTCGGCTTGGCGGGCGGCGCAAGATCTCGGCCGCGATCGCGATCTTCCTGATCCTGTTGTTCCTGATCCTGCCGATCGTCTTCGCGGTGATCTACATGTCGCGCGAACTGGAGGCCTGGATCTCTTGGGCCGCCGCGGCCAACCGTATCGGCGCGCCGGTTCCCGACTGGATCCACAACCTGCCGGTCATCGGCGAATGGGTTTCGGCGAAATGGCGGGAATATCTCGGCCAGCCCGGCGATATAGGTCAGTTGATCCAGGCCGTCAGTGGCGAGAATATCGGCAGCATCTATCGCACCGCCCTGTTCGTCAGCGGCCGGGTGTTCGGGCTGGTGCTTGCGGCGCTGTTCATGCTGATCGCGCTGTTCTTCCTCTACAAGGACGGCGACAAGTTCGCCGCCCAACTCGACATGATCGGCGAGCGGCTGTTTCCCGACCGCTGGTACCGGATTTCGCGCGTGGTTCCGGCGACGATTTCCTCCACGGTCACCGGCATGACGCTGATCGCCATGGGCGAAGGCATCGTGCTCGGCACAGCCTATTATGTGGCCGGGGTGCCCAATTTCGTTTCCTTTGGTCTGCTGACGGCGGTGATGGCGATGGTGCCGGGCGGCGCGCCGCTGACCTTCACGCTGATCTCTGCCTATCTTGTCGCGCGCGGCACGCCGATCCATGGCATCGCGCTGTTTGCCTGGGGAACGATCGAGCTCTTCATCGTCGACAAGACGCTGAGGCCGCGCCTCGTCGGCGGGCCGATCAAGCTGCCTTTCCTGCCGACCTTTTTCGGCCTTGTCGGCGGGGTCAAGACCATGGGGCTGATCGGGCTGTTCGTCGGTCCGGTGCTGATGGCGCTGATCGTCGCGATCTGGCGCGAATGGGTGCTGGAGGCAAACCTCGCCGCCGCCGAAAAACCGGCCGAGGCCGAGCCCCCGCCTGCGCAAAGCCCGACCGCAGTCAGCACGGACTGAACCGACATCGCCTGACCCCGCCTCCCGGATACGGTTGGGACGGCGAAACATGCTTTACGTACATCATTTTTCCCGCTAGGCTCATCAGGGAAAGGGCAGCCGTCGCCGCAAGGGCGAAGCCGCGCCCGTTTTGCGCCGCTCGGGAAGGCGGCGCGGAGGAACATCTTCCGGCGCGGCGCGCCGGAGAGAAATGAGCGCTTCGGCAACAGCGCCTGGGGAGGATCATGATTGAGAAAGCGGGCGGAAACGCCGCTATTCTGCAGACCGAGGGGCTCAGGAAGTCCTTTGGCCCGATCGAGGTGCTGCACGGCATCGACCTGTCCGTTCGTGCCGGCGAAATCCATGCCGTGATCGGCGAAAATGGCGCCGGCAAATCCACGCTGATGCGGCTTCTGGCCGGCAATCTGAAACCCTCCGCCGGTGCCGTGAAAGTCGACGGCGCGCCCGTAAGCTTCGAAAACCCTGTCGAAGCGGAGGCCGCCGGCATCGTGCTGGTGCATCAGGAAATCCTGCTCGCGCCCGATCTCACCGTGGCGCAGAATATTTTCCTCGGTCGGGAAGTCCGCCGTGGCCTTGCGGTCAACGACCGGGTGATGAATGCGGAGGCCCACAAGGCGCTCCTCGAACTCGGCACCGATATCGCGCCCGATACACTCGTTTCCAGGCTGTCGATCGCCAAGCGCCAGCTCGTGCAGATCGCCCGCGTGCTGTTGACTCCGCACCGGGTGGTGATCTTCGACGAGCCGACCGCCTCGTTGACCCCGTTCGAGACCGAGGCGCTCTTGAAGGTGATCCGCGCGATCCGCGACCGCGGCGTTGCCGTGCTGTTCATTTCCCACCGCCTCAACGAGGTGAAGGCGATCGCCGACACGGTGACCGTGCTGCGCGATGGCCAGCTGATCGCCAGCCGTGACGCCGATACGCTCGAGCCCGCCGACATGGCCCGGCTGATGGTCGGCCGCGACGTCTCCAAGCTTTATCCCGACCGCGCCCATGACGGCGCCGGCCTGCCGGTGCTGGAGGTCGAGGACTTTACCGTGCCGGGTTACACCGAACGCTGTTCGTTCACGCTCAGGAAGGGCGAGATCCTCGGCTTTGCCGGCCTGATCGGCGCCGGACGCACGGAGCTGATGGAAGGCCTGCTGGGCTTGAGGCCCGGCAAGGGCGCGGTGCGGCTCAACGGCAGGACGGTTAATTTCAACGCCCCGATCGCGGCCCTTCGCTCCGGCATCGTCTACCTCTCTGAGGACCGCAAGGGCAAGGGCCTGCTCTTGACCAAGGACCTCAGAACCAACCTCACGCTCTCCGCCCTCGACCGGTTCACGAAGAACCTGCAGGTCGACCGCAAGGCCGAGGACAAGGCGCTTGACGACGCGATCCGCGACTTCGACATCCGCACCGGCTCGAAGGAACTTGCCGCCGGCGAACTGTCGGGCGGCAACCAGCAGAAGCTTCTGCTCGCCAAGATGATGCTGCTCGAACCCGAGATCGTGATCATCGACGAGCCGACGCGCGGCATCGACATCGGCAACAAGGAACAGATCTACAAATTCATCGCCGACCTCGCCCGAAACGGGCACTCGATCATCGTGGTTTCCTCGGAAATGCCGGAACTGATCGGCCTTTGCGACCGGATCGTGGTGATGCGCTCGGGCGAGATCGCCGGCGAGGTGACGGGAGAGGACATGAACGAAAACGAGATCGTGGTGCTGGCGACCGGCGTTTCCGGCAAGCGGGAGATGGCGTCGTGAGTGGACAGGCTGAAAACACATCAGGCTTCATGAGCCGGATCGACCTTCGGGTGCTGGCCCCCTTCCTGGCGCTGGCCCTGCTTCTGGTGCTCGGCGCGTTTTCCAACCCGAACTTCCTGAGCGTCACCAATCTGATGAATGTGGCGACGCGCTCGGCCTTCATCGCGATCATCGCGGTCGGTGCGACCTTCGTGATTTCGGCGGGCGGGCTCGATCTTTCGGTCGGCGCGATGGTGGCCTTCGTCGCCAGCCTGATGATCATGTTCATCAACACGGCGGTGATTTCCAACCCATACCTGCTGATCGCCGCCGCCATGGTGCTCGCAATCCTGATCGGCATGGCCTGCGGGCTTCTGAACGGGGTGATCACCACGGTCGGGCGAATAGAACCGTTCATCGTCACGCTTGGCACGATGGGGATATTCCGGGGGCTGACGACATGGCTGTCGCAGGGCGGCGCGATCACGCTGAAGGATTTCGACGTCCAGTCCGCCTATCGCCCCGCCTATTTCGGCACGGTGCTCGGCATTCCGGTCCCCGTGATCGCGATCGTGGTGACGGCGCTGATCGGGGCCTTCGTGCTCTACCGCACCCGCTTCGGCCGCCACGTCATCGCTGTCGGCTCCAATGAGGAGGTGGCGCGCTATTCCGGCATCTCGGTGCGCAATGTCCGGATCATCACCTATCTGATCCAGGGGCTCTGTGTCGCGGTCGCCGTGCTGTTCTATGTGCCGCGCCTCGGCTCGACGTCTGCAACCACCGGCATATTGTGGGAGTTGCAGGCGATCACCGCGGTCGTCGTCGGCGGCACCGCGCTGCGCGGCGGCGTCGGCCGCATCTGGGGCACGATCTGCGGCGCCTTCATTCTGGAGATCGTCGGCAACATCATGCTGTTGTCGAACTTCATTTCCGAATATCTGATCGCCGCCATCCAGGGCACGATCATCATCATCGCCATGCTGGTGCAGCGTTCGCTGTTCAACAGGCAAAAAGGCTGAATGGTTTGCGGGTTTTACGGACCGCCCGCAGCCCGGACATTCCGGACTGAACCGGTCCGCCACTTGGGAGGAGTAAACATGAAACATATGGTATTGGGCGCAAGCCTTATGGCGGCGACATCGCTTGTCGGCATCACCGAAGCCCAGGCGCTGACGGTCGGCGTATCCATCCCGGCCGCCGACCATGGCTGGACCGCCGGCATCGTCTATCACGCCGAGCGCGTGGCCGAGGAACTGATGAAGGAATATGACGATCTCAACGTGATCGTCAAAACCTCGCCAGATCCGGCAAGCCAGGCGAATGCCGTGCAGGATCTGGCCGTGCAGGGCATCGATGCGCTGGTGATCCTGCCGACCGACCCGGATCCGCTGGTCAACGCCATCATGCAGGTCAAGAGCCAGGGCGCCTTCGTGACGCTGGTGGACCGCGCGCCGTCGAACAACGACAGCAATGTCCGCGACCTCTATGTCGCCGGCAATAATCCGGCTCTCGGCGCCGTCGCCGGCGAATACATCGTCGAAACCACGCCGGATGCCGAAGTCGTCGTCATCCGCGGCCTGCCGATCCCGATCGACCAGCAGCGCCAGGACGGTTTCGACGCGTCGCTCGAAGGCTCCAACGTCAAGGTTCTGGAAAAGCAGTTCGGCAACTGGAACCGCGACGACGCCTTCCGCGTGATGCAGGACTATCTCACCAAGTATCCGAAGATCGACGTGGTCTGGGCGCAGGATGACGACATGGTCGTCGGCGTGCTGCAGGCGATCGAGCAGTCCGGCCGCGACGACATCCAGTATGTCATCGGCGGCGCGGGTTCGAAGGACATGATCAAGAAGGTCATGGACGGCGACAGCATGATCCCGGTCGACGTGCTTTATCCGCCGGCAATGATCGGCACGGCGATGGAATTGACGGTCGCGGGCCTGATGGATCAGGTTCCGGTGGCCGGCAGCTACATCCTCGACGCCACGCTGGTGACCGAGGATAATGCCGAGGACTACTACTTCCCGGATTCGCCTTACTGATCCGGCAGGCCGGCCATGCCGACCTAAAATCAAAATACCCCGGCGGAGCCTCCGGCCCTGCACAAGCAGGGCCGCTTCGCCGGAAACCCGAGGTGGATGCCACCGACACGACGCGACCGCATAGAACGGAGGAAATATCATGAAGACGATCAAGGGACCGGCCATCTTTCTCGGTCAGTTCGCGGGCGACGAGGCCCCGTTCAACAGCTGGGACGCGATCACGAAATGGGCCGCCGATTGCGGCTATGAGGGCGTTCAGGTGCCGACCTGGGCCGGCCAGCTCATCGACCTGAAGAAGGCCGCCGAATCCAGGGATTACTGCGACGACTTCAAGGGCCAGGCCCGCGAGAACGGCGTCGAGGTGACCGAGCTGTCCACCCACCTTCAGGGCCAGCTCGTCGCCGTTCATCCGGCCTATGACGAGGCCTTTGACGGTTTCGCGGCGCCCGAAGTGCGCGGCAACCCAAAGGCAAGGCAGGAATGGGCCGTCAACCAGGTGAAGATGGCGATCTCCGCCTCGAAGAATATGGGCATCAACGCCCATGCGACCTTCTCCGGCGCGCTCGCCTGGCCGTTCCTCTATCCCTGGCCGCAGCGCCCGGCTGGCCTGGTCGAGACCGCCTTCGCCGAACTTGCGAAACGCTGGACGCCGATCCTGAACCATGCCGACGAGAACGGCGTCGACATCTGCTACGAGATCCATCCGGGCGAGGACCTGCATGATGGCGTGACCTTCGAGATGTTCCTTGACCACGTCAACAACCACCCGCGCGCCAACATGCTCTACGACCCGTCGCATTACGTGCTGCAGTGCCTCGACTATCTCGATAACATCGATATCTACAAGGACCGGATCAAGATGTTCCACGTCAAGGACGCGGAATTCAATCCGACCGGCCGGCAGGGCGTCTATGGCGGCTATCAGGGCTGGGTCGATCGCGCCGGACGGTTCCGTTCGCTCGGCGACGGTCAGGTGGATTTCGGCGCGATATTCTCGAAGATGGCGGCCAATGATTTCGACGGCTGGGCCGTGGTCGAGTGGGAATGCTGCCTGAAACACCCGGAAGACGGCGCCCGCGAAGGCGCGGAATTCGTGCGTCACCACATCATCCGCGTGACCGAGAAGGCCTTCGACGACTTCGCCGGCGGCGGCACCGACGAGGCCGCCAACAAGCGGATGCTGGGGCTTTAGTTTCGCTGACGCAGGTAAGGGCTGTTGGCCTTCCCCCTCACCCCAACCCTCTCCCCTGAGGGGCGAGGGGGCTGCTGGTCGGGGTGATAGGCAGAGAACCAGCCCCGCGATCCCTTCTCCCCGCCGGGGAGAAGGTGGCGGCAGCCGGATGAGGGGCGCAGGCCCAACGAGGAAGCGGAGAAGAGCGGCAGTCGGAGGGCCGCAGACAAACACAACGGCCGGCGTGGGCTGCTAGCCTCCCCCCTCACCCCAACCCTCTCCCCTCCGGGGCGAGGGGGTATGCTGATCGAGGTGATGGGCAGAGAACCAGCCCCACGGTCCCTTCTCCCCGCCGGGGAGAAGGTGGCGGCAGCCGGATGAGGGGTTTTCACCCCGCACAAAGACAATTCAGGAGAACACGAAAATGGCGATTGAAGGCAAAGACGAGAAATATTCCGGCCGCATCCGGCTCGGCATGGTGGGCGGCGGCTCGGGCGCGTTCATCGGCGGCGTGCACCGCATCGCGGCGCGGCTTGACGATCACTACACGCTGGTCGCGGGCGCGCTGTCGTCCACGCCGGAAAAGGCGCTGGCCTCCGGCAAGGAACTCGGCCTCGACCCGGAGCGCACCTACGGCTCCTATGAAGAAATGGCCGAGAAGGAAGCCGCCCGCGAGGACGGCATCGAGGCGGTGGCGATCGTGACGCCGAACCACATGCATTTCGGCCCGGCCAAGGCCTTCCTCGAAAAGGGCATCCACGTCATCTGCGACAAGCCGGTGACCTCCAATCTGGAAGACGCCAAGGCGCTGAAGGCGATCGCCGACAAGGCCAATGCGCTGTTCATCCTCACCCATAATTACACCGGCTATCCGATGATCCGTCAGGCCCGCGCCATGGTGGCAAACGGCGATCTCGGCGACATCCGCCTGATCCACGCCGAATATCCGCAGGACTGGCTGACCGAGCCGGTTGAAAGGCAGGGGTCGAAACAGGCCGAGTGGCGCACCGACCCGAAACGCTCAGGCGCCGGCGGCGCGCTGGGCGATATCGGCACCCATGCGCTGAACCTTGCCCTGTTCGTCTCGGGTGCTTCGGTCGAAAGCCTTGCCGCCGATCTCGACAGTTTCGTCGAGGGTCGTCAGCTCGATGACAACGCCCATGTGATGCTGCGCTTCAAGGAGAAGAACGGCGTCAGGCCCAAGGGCATGCTGTGGGCGAGCCAGGTGGCGCCCGGCTTTGAAAACGGTTTGAAAATCCGCGTCTGCGGCACCAAGGGCGGGATCGAATGGGTGCAGGAACACCCGAACATTCTGTGGTTCACCCCGTTCGGCCAGCCGAAGCAGATGCTGACCCGCAACGGCGCCGGCGCCCTGCCGGAATCCACCCGCGTCTCACGCATCCCCGCCGGCCACCCGGAAGGCTATCTCGAAGGCTTCGCCAACATCTATTCCGAAGCGGCGCTCGCCATCAAGGCATATCGCGATGGAAGAGAAGCCCCCGACGTGATCTATCCGACGATCGAGGACGGCGTGATCGGCCTCGCCTTTGTCGAGGCCTGCGTCGAATCCGCCAAGAAGGACGGCGCCTGGGTGAAACCGAACGTCTGATGCGCTTCGGCCCTGCATGCGCGCTCAACGGAGCCATGCAGGGCCGGGTGACGCAATTCGGCAACGTTGTCCGGATAAGTTCTGTAACGTTACAGATTTCGGCGGCCCGTTCTGTACAAAGCGCTTTGGATTTTCTAGAGATCGGCCTCGAGAAGCTGCGGTGCGTTTAGCGGCGAGACGACTAAGGCCGGGTGGAATCGCCTCATCCCGGCCGAGACGAAAGGATATCCAGCATGATCGATCCCAAGGCTCTGGCCGGACGTTTTCCGTCCGATTTCATGTTCGGCGTCGCGACGGCCTCCTACCAGATTGAAGGCGCGGCGCGCGAGGATGGCCGCAAACCGTCGATCTGGGATGCGTTTTCCCACATGCCGGGCCGCACCTTCAACGGCGACAGCGGCGATATCGCCTGCGATCATTACCATCGTCTCGACCAGGACCTCGACCTGATCAAGGAACTCGGTGTGGAGACCTACCGGTTTTCGATCGCCTGGCCGCGCATCATTCCGGACGGGCGGGGACCGATAAACGAGGCCGGTCTCGACTTCTACGACCGGCTGATCGACGGCTGCAAGGAGCGCGGCATCAAGACCAATGCGACGCTCTATCACTGGGACCTGCCGCTGACGCTTGCCGGCGATGGCGGCTGGGCGGCACGCTCGACGGCCTACGCCTTCCAGCGCTATGCGCAGACGGTGATGAAGCGGCTCGGCGACCGCCTCGACATGGTCGCGACCTTCAACGAACCCTGGTGCATCGTCTGGCTCAGCCATCTCTACGGCGTTCACGCACCGGGCGAGAAATCGATCGACGCCGCCCTTGCCGCGCTCCACACGATGAACCTCGCCCACGGCCTTGGCGTCGAGGCGATCCGCCAGGAAGCGCCGGACGTGCCGGTCGGCATCGTCTGCAATCACCAGGCGATCGAACCCGCCTCTGACCGCGCCGAGGATATGGCCGCGGTCGAACGGGCCTTCCAGTTCCACAATGCCTGCTTCTTCGATCCGATGCTGAAGGGCGAATATCCGGCCGACTTCATGGCCGCCTATGGCGAACGCATGCCGGAGATCGAGGACGGGGATCTTCAGACCATCAACCAGAAGCTCGACTGGTGGGGGCTCAACTATTATCGTCCCATGCGCATCGCCCATGACGGCAGCCCGGACGCGGCGTTTCCTGCGGCGAGAGAAACTGCCCCGGTCAACAATGTCCTCACCGATATCGGCTGGGAAGTCTACGCCCCCTCGCTCGGCAAGCTGATCAAACAGCTCTATGATCGCTACGACCTGCCGGACATGTACATCACCGAGAACGGCGCCTGCTACAATATGGAGCCGGTCGACGGCGTGGTCGACGATGCGCCGCGCACCGAGTACCTCTCCGAGCACATCTCGGTCTGCGCCGACGTCATTGACGCGGGCATTCCGCTGAAGGGCTATTACGCTTGGAGCCTGATGGACAATTTCGAATGGGCGGAAGGCTACCGCATGCGTTTCGGCCTGGTCCACGTGGACTACGAAACCCAGGAACGCACCATCAAGGACTCCGGCAAGTGGTACAAGGCGCTGGCCGAGACCTTCGGGACGACTGAAACCGAAGCAGCCTGAGGGCCGCTGCGCGCTCCCGTGCCGCCGTCGGCTGGCCTCCGACTCACCCTTGGGCTTCCGGGGCCAGCACTTTCTCGAAATCGAAATCCTTGAGTTCGACGCGGCGCTCCAGCGCATTGCCGTCGCCATCGAACAGGTGGCAGTCGGCGGCGTTGATGCCGATCACCACGTCCTCGTCGACGCGCACCGGGGCCGAGCCCGAAGTCAGCGAGCAGAAGGTCTTGCCCTCGCCAAGCGCCGCATAGGCAATGGTGTTGATGCCGAGGCGTTCGATTACCGTCGGTTTGATGGTGATCGCCAGCTCGCCACCGCCGAGCACGGTGTGCTCCGGGCGAATGCCGAGCGTCAGCGTCTCGCCGACAAGACCGTCGCGGGGTTCGACCGGCACGGTGAGGCTCTTGCCGTCATATTCGACGGTGACGCCCGACTGATCGGCGCCGGTGCAGGTCACCTTCAGGAGATTCATCGGCGGATTGCCGATAAAGCCCGCGACGAACAGGTTCCGCGGCTTGTGATAGAGCTCGAGCGGCGCGCCGACCTGGGCGATGTCGCCGGCATTCAGCACCACGATCCGGTCGGCCATGGTCATCGCCTCGACCTGGTCGTGGGTCACATAGATCATGGTCGCCGCGAGGTCGTGGTGGAGGCGGGTCAGTTCGATGCGCATTTCGCCGCGCAGCGCCGCGTCGAGGTTGGAGAGCGGCTCGTCGAACAGGAAGATTTTCGGCTTGCGCACGATCGCGCGGCCGATCGCGACGCGCTGGCGCTGGCCGCCCGACAGCATGCCGGGCTTCTGTTGCAGGCGCTCGCCGAGTTGCAGGATATTCGCCGCCGCCTCGACGCGCTCGCGCACCTCCGGCTCGGCCATTTTCTGCACGCGCAGCGGAAAGGCGATGTTCTCGTAGACCGTCATATGCGGATAGAGCGCGTAGGACTGGAACACCATCGAGATGCCGCGCTTGACGGGGGCGAGATTGTTGACGCGCTCGCCGTCGATCGTGATGTCGCCGGAGGTGATGTCCTCAAGGCCGGCGATCATGCGCAGAAGCGTGGATTTGCCGCAGCCGGACGGACCGACGAAAACCACGAATTCGCCCTCGTGCACCTCGAGATCGATGCCCTTGATGACATCGTAGATGCCGTAATTCTTGTAGATGTTTTTGAGATTGAGCTGTCCCAAGAGGTCTCTCCTGCCGCATCCGGGCCGCCATTCCAGGCCGGCCCGCAAATGGGAAGCCGCCCGGCGGGTTTTCGCCGGGCGGCCGTCGCTTACTTGTATTCTTCGATCTCGGCCGCGGTCGAGCTCAGGATCTCGGCCGGCTCGGCGGAACCGATGACGACGGACTGCACCATATCGACCATGGCATTCTGGAACGCCTGGTAATCGGTGAACAGCGGCTCGGGACCGCCGAACTCGATACCGTCGAGGAAGGGGGCCCAGGTCGGGTCCTCTTCAACCATTTCCTGCACGCCCGCCACCGGCCGCAGCGGCGTCAGGCCGTGGGTCTTCTCATAGTAGAACTGGTTGTCCGGATTGGTGAGCCATTTGGCCAGGCTGATCGCCTGCTCTTCCACGCCGGAACCATCGAACACGGCCATGCTGTCGGTAATCAAGAGCGTACCGGGACCCTTGCCCTGCGGGCCGACCGGCAGCGGCGCGACGCCCCAGTTGAGATCGTCATTGACGCGGTTCCTGACCCAAGGGCCCTGCTCGATCATGGCGACCTGGGCATCGTTGAACAGCGGCGTCAGTTCATCCTGCTCGTAAGCCGTCGGGCCTTCCTCGGAGACATCCACCATCTTGCCGTACCATTCCAGCGCCTCAAGGTTCTGCGGGCTGTCGAGCACGATATTGCCGTCGGCGTCGATGACCTGGCCGTTATTGGTGTAAACCCAGTGCAGATACTGGTGCATGGTGTTGTCGAAGCTCTTGGCGGTCAGGCCGAAACCGGGCGTGCCGGTCTTTTCCTTGATGGTGGCGGCCATGTCGTAGAGTTCCTGCCAGGTCTTCGGCGGGGTTTCCGGGTCAAGGCCCGCCTGTTCGAACAGGTCCTTGTTCCAGTAGAGCGCCTTGGTGGAGAAGGCCACCGGAACGCCCCATTGCGCGCCGTCGAAGGTGACGGTGTCGACGATGTGCGGATAATAGGAGGCCTTTTCCTCCTCGCTCATCGGGATCGGCACGATCAGGCCGTTTTCGGAAAGCTGCTTCAAGGTGCGCGAGCCCATATAGGCAAGGGCGATCGGCGTGCCGGCAACGGCGAGGTTGGTGGCCTTGTCCTGGCACTGGCCCCAGCCGACGACCTCGGTCTCGACCTTGTAGCCGGGATTGTTCTTTTCCCATTCGGCGATGAAGCCGTCATAGCCTTCGGCGAGCTCGTCGCCGCACTGGATCATCGAGACGACCTTGTCTTCGGCGGAGGCGACGGAGGCCGAGGCGAGGAGCGCGAGCGTTGCGACGCCGAGGCTGAGTTTCTTCAGATCAGGCATTTTGAATTCCCCTATCTTTCGTCCATTCGATGATCGCCCGTGGACGGTGCGGGCCTTTGCGTTTCGGCAGTCAAACCCCTGCCGTTCAAACTGGCGGTCGCATGCGGCGCATGTTCTCCCGATCGCCAAATCAGTGGGCGGACGAAGCCGCCGGGTCAGGTCTTCACCGCCCCCGCCGTCATACCGGCGACGAGGTAGCGCTGAAGGAACAGGAACACGATGAACACCGGCAGGATGCCGACGAAGCTTGCCGCCATCAGCTCGTTCCAGATCACCTCCTGCCGGCCGAAGAAGGCGTAAAGCCCGACCGGAAGCGGCATGTATTCGGTCTTGGAATTGAAGGTCAGCGCGAAGATGAACTGCTGCGCATAGATCGTCAGGAAGGCGGCGATCGCGATCACGGCGATGCCGGGCATGGCGAGCGGCACGATCACCCGGCGGAAGGTGTAGAACCGGCTTGCGCCATCGACCAGAGCCGCTTCCTCCAGCTCGCGCGGGATGCGCAGCATATAGGTGCGCAGCAGCCAAATGCCGGTCGGGATGGTGAAGGCGACGCCGGGCACGATCATCGCGAAGTAGGTGTTGATCAGGCCGAAGGAGCGCATCAGCCGGAACAGCGGAATCAGGAGCACCGCGCCCGAAAACATGTTGACCGCTAGAAACGCGCCGAGCAGCGGCCCGCGGCCCTTGAACTCGAACCGGGCGAAGGCATAGGCCGCCGGCGTCACGAAGATCACCGAAAGCGCCGTGCCGATGCCGGCAATCAGGATCGAGTTGAAGATATAGCGCCCGAGCAGCGGCACCCGCTCCCACATGTCGTAATAGGCGGCGAGCGACGGGTCTTCCGGCCAGAACCTGTAGGGCGCGGAGAACAGATGGTTGAGCGGCTTCAGCGACACCATGAAGCCCTCGAAGAATGGCGCCAGCACGAAGAACAGGAAAACGGCGAGCCCGGCATAGACGCCGATCAGCTCGTACCATTTGTAATGATGGATGCGGGCGGTGGGTCTCATCGTGCGGCCTCCCCGGAAAAGCGGCTGACGGCGCGGAAATAGACGTAGCAGAAGATCGACAGGAAGATACAGATCAGCACGGCCCGCGCGGCGCCCGCGCCGAACTTGTAGGAGCCGATCGCGACCTTGTAGGTATCGATGATCATCGTGGTGGTGGCATTCGAGGGGCCGCCCTTGGTCAGGATCCAGATGATGTCGAAGGAGTTGAAGGTCGAGATCAGAGAGATCATCGACATCGTCACCAGGGCCGGCACGATCAGCGGCAGCGTGATCCGGCGGAAGCGGTAGAACCGGCCGGCGCCATCGGTCCAGGCGGCTTCGTAGAGATCGGACGGGATCGACTGCACGGCGGCCAGCATGTAGATCGTCACCATCGGCACGCCGATCCAGACATCGGTGACGATGGTGGCGATGAAGGCGGAGGTGCCGGTGGCAAGGATCGGGAACGGGCCATCGAGCAGGCCGAAGCGCTGCAGCAGGCCGGAAATCATGCCGAACTGGCCGTTATACATCCAGCCCCACATGAAGATGCCGATCGCCATCGGCACGATCCATGGCGGCATGGCGAGCACCCGAAACAGGGTGCGACCGGGCACGGCGGCGCTCAGGAGCAACGCGCCGAACACGCCGATCACCATTTTCGCGGCGACCGAGAAGAAGGTCCAGATGAAGGTGCGGATGATCACCTCGCCGAAGCCGCGTTCGAAGATCTTGAAATAGTTTTCCAGCCCGACCCAGTCATAGGTCCGCTTCAGCGAGGCGTCGGTGAAGGAAAGGTTGATCGTGTCGAGCAGCGGATAGGCGACGATCAGCAGAATATAGATCAGGGCGGGGGCGAGAAGGAGCCAGGCGAAGATGACGGCTGAGCGTTTGGTATCCATCCCGGTCCCCCTCAGCCCGTCGCTTTCGCTTCGGCGGTCTCGCCGTGAAGAAGCGCGTCATAGCGAGCCCAGACCGGGGCGAGATCGACCACCTTGCGCTCGCGGCGAGCCTCGTCCATGGCGAGCGCCAGAATGCCGGCCTCGATGGCGTCGAGCGCGGAGACCGGCAGCGCCGCGCCGCGGGTGATGTGGGCGATCACATCCTCTGCCATCTGCTCGTCCGCGCCGTAATGCTGCGAGCGTTCGGAGGGGGCGGAATAGGTGCGCGACACGGTCTTCTCACCGGTGCGGGCATCGTGAACATCGAGGAAGCCGCGCACGAAATCGCCCTCCGCCATGCCCTTCGCGCCGATCACGCAGAAGCGGCGGAACTCGTCGGGTACATTGAGATTGGTGTGAAAGGTCATGGCGACGCCGTTTTCATATTCGACGGTCGCGGTCTGGTAATCGATGATGTCGCCATCGCTGTCGAACACCCTGTCCGATCCCATCCAGCCGCTCGGCTTACGGTGATAGACCTCGATATCGTTGGCGCCCGCGCCCTGGGGCGCATTGGCGGGCGTGAAGCTCTTGCGGCCGCCGAAGCTTGCGACATAACGCGGCCGCGCGCCGACCACGCCATTATAGAGGTCGAGGTCGTGGCAGCATTTTTCCAGCATGAACGGCCCGGAATAGCGGGTGTGTCGCCGCCAGTCGCGCATGAAGAACGCGCCGTGATAGGGCGCGATATGCTCCGACGCCTCGATCGAAACCACATCGCCCAGCCGGCCGTCGGCCTGGGCGGCACGCAGGTCGCGGTAAAGCGGCGAATAGCGCAGCACGAGGCCGACCAGCAGCCGGTCATAACCGTAGGCGTTGAGGAGGGCTGCGAGTTCGTAGCTCTCCTCGATACTCATCACGATCGGCTTTTCGGTGAAAACGGTCAGTCCCGCCTCAAGCCCGGTGCGGATATGGTCGAGATGCATGAAATTGGGCGAACCGATCATCAAGAGATCGAACGTCTCGTTTTCGATCAGCGCTTCGGGCGTGTCATAGGCCCTGCCGGGAGAAATGCCGTCTTTTTCAAGCGTTTCGAGACCTGCGGGTGCCGGATCCACATAGCCCACGATCTCGAAATCGGGGTCCAATTCGGAAAACACCACGCCAAGATAACCCAGACGGAAACCGAGTCCGATAATAGCGACCTTCATGGAGGACTGTTCCCAACATTTTCGTAATTTATTTTCTTCAGACTGAGACAAGAAAGCCGAAACGTCAACAAACTTTCACTAAAAAAATGACTTCATGAAAATGATTTTCAGAAACTTGTCATGGCCTCAATACTGACAGGAGGGCGCGCCGGGATCCGCTGACGCCCGCCACACGACAAAAAAAAGGCCCCGGAAAACCGGGGCCATCCTGAGGTGGAGGGGGGCAAGTCACCTCGGGCATTGCAGCCGATGTTGGGCTTTGCCAGTTTCGGCGGCGAAAGCGGCAGGCTGTTCGTGATCAGTCGACGGGCTGTTGGGCCTCGTCACTGACAGTCATTCCAGCACTCTCCGCGGTGTCGAAACGCTCGGTGCTTTCAATGTCGATGCCGTCGGCGGACACCATCATCCGCAGACCGTCCATCGGGATCGCCGCTGGCTGGAGAGCGAAGGCCGCCGGCGCGGCGGCCAGCAAAAGGACCAGGGCTGAGGGGACCGTGAACCTTGTCATTGCCATTGCTCCTGGAAGAGTGCGACGCCGGAAACCGGCGCGCACGCGTTGTTTGTTGCGTCAGTCGTCGCTCTGGCGAACCTGATCGACGAGCTTCAGCGAACCGTCATCGGAAACGCGGAAGAAATTCACGTAACGGTCGCCAAACTTGTCGGTGCCATTGATCTGGACCGTGGAGCCGACCGGAGCCTTGGACAGCGTGCCGGTTTCCGGAACGGCCGAAGGCTGGATGGCGAAGGCGGCGGGGGCTGCTGCGAGGGCGGCAACGAGCGCTGCGGTTGCTGTGAACTTGTTCATTGTGAATACTCCTTGGGTATTTTTATGCGGAGCGCCTCTTTCGGCGCATTATCATTATTGTTTGCGGTGGGTACTACCGCTTTCAGTCGTCGCTCTGGCGAACCTGATCTACGAGCTTCAGCGAGCCGTCATCGGAAACGCGGAAGAAATTCACGTAACGGTCGCCAAACTTGTCGGTGGCGTTGATCTGGACCGTCGAGCCGACCGGGGCCTTGGAAAGCGTGCCGGTTTCCGGAACGGCCGAAGGCTGGATGGCGAAAGCGGCGGGGGCTGCTGCGAGAGCGGCGACGAGCGCCGTGGCTGCTGCGAACTTGTTCATTGTAAAATATTCCTTAGATATGTGGGCGATGGGTGCGCTGGTGCCAGCGCGCCCATCGCTATGTGTGTCAGTCGTTGCTCTGGCGAACCTGGTCGACCAGCTGCAGCGAGCCGTCTTCGGTCACGCGGAAGAAGTTGACATAGCGGTCGCCGAAATTGTCGGTGCCGTTGATCTGGACCGTGGAGCCGACCGGGGCCTTGGAAAGCGTGCCGGTGTCCGGAACGGCGGAGGGCTGGATGGCGAAGGCCGCGGGGGCTGCTGCGAGAGCGGCGACCAGGGCGGCGGTTGCTGCGAACTTGTTCATGATGAAACTCCTTTGATCATCATTGTGTCGTTTGATGACTGGGAGATGGGTTTTAATCAGTTGATTAACAAGTCTTCATTTTAGAACCGCAGCGTCGTTTTTTTGTTGACGACCCACTCCGAAGTCTTTGATGCCACTCCATTTTTCAGAACGAAACTGCCTGAGCAGCGCGACGAATCGCATTATAAATCAATTGATTAAATCGGTATTGAGGCCATCGCCTAGAAGCCCGCAGGGGCCGTTTCAGGCAACAAAAAACCCGGCCGCGAGGCCGGGTCATTTTTCTATTTTTTGTCAAAAAAACTTCAGGCGTCGAGCTTTTCCGCCACCAGCGTGCGCAATTTTCCGAGGTCCTTGGCGAAATTGCGGATGCCTTCGGCGAGCTTTTCGGTCGCCATCGGGTCCTCGTTCATCATCCAGCGGAAGGTTTTTTCGTCCATGTCGACCTTGTCTTCGGCCTCGAACACATCGGGCGTGAGCTTGCGTTCCAGCTTGCCCTCGTCAGCGGCGAGTTCTTCCAGCAGGTTCGGCGCGATCGTCAGCCGGTCGCAGCCTGCAAGGCCTTCGATTTCGCCGGTATTGCGGAACGAAGCGCCCATGACCACGGTCTTGATGCCGTTGGCCTTGTAGTAATTGTAGATCGAACGGACCGACAGCACGCCCGGATCGGTCTCCGACGTGTAGGTCTCGCCGGTGTCCTTCTTGTACCAGTCGAGGATGCGGCCGACGAAGGGCGAGATCAGGAAGGCGCCGGCATCGGCGCAGGCAATCGCCTGGCACTTGGCGAACAGCAGCGTCAGATTGCAGTCGATGCCTTCCTTCTGCAGGACTTCACAGGCGCGGATGCCTTCCCAGGTCGAGGCGAGCTTGATCAGGATGCGTTCGCGTCCGATGCCGCGCTCGTCATAGGCCTTGATGATCTCGCGCGCCTTGGCAATCGAAGCATCGGTATCAAAGGACAGGTCGGCATCCACTTCGGTGGAGACCCGGCCGGGGACCAGCTTGACCAGCGCAGCACCCACATCGATGGCAAGCCGGCTGGCGACGGCTGCAACGACGTCATCCTTGGCGCCGCCCTGCTCCTTGCCCCACTTGATCGCCTCGGCGAAGGCGTCGTCGAACATGTCGGTGGACAGCGCCTTCAGCACGATCGAGGGATTGGTGGTGCAATCGACCGGTTTCAGTTTCTCGACAGCGCGGATATCGCCGGTATCGGCAACGACCGTGGTCATCTCGCGCAATTGATCTAGCTTGGAAGCCATTTTCCTCATCCTTCCTTCTATGGCCGGGCCCGAAGGCCAGCCGCAATCCTGTTCCGCCGAAGCCGTCGCGGCGCTCCCGCGATGATAGCGGGTCGCGGTGATGCGTTCATGACTGTTCGCAGACATCGGCCCGCCATGCAAGGGCGGCGGTTTCCCGGCGACTATCGCAAGCCGGGCTTTTCAAAGTCAAGAAAGGATATGGAAACGAAGGGCCGAAACGGCAACCGGTTCGGCTGGAATATCCGTTTTGGTCAAGCGCGGCGCTCACGCCTTGCCGGCCTCCCAGCCGAGCATGGCCCGTTTGCGGGTCACGCCCCAGTGATAACCGGTCAAGGCGCCGGACTTGCCGAGCGCGCGGTGACAGGGAACGACGAAGGAGACCGGATTTCGCCCGATCGCAGCGCCGACGGCGCGAGACGCGTTCGGGCGGCCGATCTCGGATGCGATTTCGGAATAGGACTTCGCCTTGCCGAAGGGTATCTTCAAAAGGCTTTCCCAGACCTGAACCTGGAAATCCGTGCCGATCAGAACGACCTTGAGCGGCCGATCCGAGGACCATTCCTCCGGGTCGAATATCCGCCGCGCATAGGCCGCCGTCGCCGGCTCGTCCTCGATATAGGTCGCATTGGGCCAGCGCGCGGTCATGTCCTCGAAGGCGGTGCGCTCCTCGCCCGGATCGGCGAAGGCGACGCCGGCAAGGCCGCGATCGGTGATCATCAGCAGCGACCGGCCGAAGGGCGAGGCATGAAATCCGTAGCGGATCACCAGGCTCTCGCCGCCGCTCTTCCATTCGCCCGGCGACATCGCCTCATGGGTGACGAAAAGATCGTGCAGCCGTCCGGGGCCGGACAGACCGAGTTCATAGGAGGTGTCGAGCACCGGAAGCCGCTCCTTGCCGAGAAGCTCCTTGGCGTGGTCCAGCGTGATCGCCTGCAGAAACGCCTTGGGCGACAGGCCGGCCCAGCGGGTGAAGGTCTTCTGCAGCCCGGTCGGCGACATACCGAGCCGCTCGGCGATGGTCTCGAGCCCCGGCTGTTCACGATAATCCTCGCTGATCATCGTGATCACGCTGCGTACTGTGTCGTAGTCCGCTCCGCAGGGTGTGGTCTCCACGGCGCTGTCGGATATGGTTTCAAATAAGGCGTTCATCGGCTTCGTGCTCCTTCGTCACGGCAGGAAGCACGGTTTCTTTCCGCGCCGCCACCCGATTCTTGCCAGAGGCGCTCAAATGCGCTGTTTCACGGTGGCCAGCGCCTGCCGGAAGGCCCTGGCGAAGCTCTCGCGATCATCGGGATTGAGAAAGGCGCCGATCTCGGTCCGCCGCCCCTCCCCCGCAAGCGCCATCTGGGTGATGCCGAATTCATCGTGACGGTCGACGGTGAAGCGCGCCCAGAATGGATTGTAATGCGCCTCGAGCCGCTTGCCCGCCGGCGTCACCTTGGTGACGGATATCTCGAGCCGCGACACCCGGACATGCTCGCGCTCGAGCGCGCTGCGATAGGACAGCCGGAAGGCGGCATAGAGACCGGCAAAGGCCGCAAGGCAGTAAAGCGCGATCGGCCATGCGCCATGGACGGTGAAATAGAGCACATTCGGCACGAAGCCGAGGGCCGCGAGCATGAGCAGCACGCGAAAACCCTTGCGCCCTAAAGAGCGATGGGGGAAAAGTTCAGCCGAAAAGACCGGCCTGTCATCAAGCGCTTCGGTCATTGCGCGTCGAGCCAGATTGAAAAAATGACAAAAACCAGAACCACAGTCAGCACCCAAAGGCGCAAAAAGTCAAATCGCGCGCGGCCGAGCGCCTATAGCGAGGCGGAAATCCGCGAGATTTTTCGCCGCTTCGAAATCCAGCGGCCGGAGCCGAAGGGCGAGCTCGAGCACACCAACCCGTTCACGCTGCTGGTGGCCGTGGCACTCTCCGCCCAGGCCACCGATGTCGGCGTCAACAAGGCGACCCGGGCGCTGTTTGCGGAGGTCGAGACGCCGCAACAGATGCTGGACCTCGGCGAGGAAGGGCTGATCTCGCATATCAAGACGATCGGGCTTTACCGCAACAAGGCCAAGAACGTGATCGCGATGAGCCGCAAGCTGATCGACGATTTCGGCGGCGAGGTGCCGCGGACGCGCGAAGAGCTGGTGACGCTGCCCGGCGTCGGCCGCAAGACCGCCAATGTGGTGATGTCGATGGCGTTCGGCCATGCGACGATCGCCGTCGACACCCATATCTTCCGCATCGCCAACCGCATCGGCCTCGCGCCCGGCAAGACGCCGGACGAGGTCGAGGCGAAGCTGGAACGGGTGATCCCGGACGAATACCTGTTCCACGCCCACCACTGGCTGATCCTGCACGGCCGTTATGTCTGCAAGGCCCGCAAGCCGGACTGTCCGGCCTGCGTGATCGCCGATATCTGCAAGGCCGCGGAGAAGACCTCGGAAATGCCGGCGCCGCTGGTGCCGATCGGGTGAACCGCGGTCTTCGACCGTTCAGTTTGCTGGCAAAGCTGCCCCACACTCTGCGTCATCCTCGGGCTTGACCCGAGGATCCAGGGCCACACGATGTACGCTTGCCTGAAAAGCCTTTTCCTCAAGGCTGGAGCAGAATGGATGCTCGGATCAAGTCCGAGCATGACCCCTTGGGGATGGCTGACGGACGGGAGAACCGTCACGTCGCCCGGTTTATCAGCAGTCTGGACGGCCTCTCAGACTTGTTAGGCGGCGACCATGCCATGCGGATCGATGACGAATTTCTTCGCCGCCCCGCCATCGAAATCGGCATAGCCGCGCGGGGCGTCGTCGAGCGTTATGAGCTCGACATTCACCGCCTTTGCGATATCCACCCGGCCATAGAGGATCGCCTGCATCAGCGCCCGGTTATAGCGCATCACCGGGCATTGGCCGGTGTGGAAGGAATGCGACTTCGCCCAGCCAAGGCCGAAGCGCAGGCTGAGTGCGCCCTTCTGTGCCGCCTTGTCCGCCGCGCCGGGATCTTCGGTCACGTAAAGACCCGGAATGCCGATCTGGCCGCCGGCGCGGGTCAGGTCCATGGCCGAATTCAGCACGGTGGCCGGCTGCTCGTGGCTGTGATCATGGCCGCAGCCATGGGCCTCGAAACCGACGCAATCGACAAAGGCATCCACCTCCGGCGTGCCGGTGATCTCGGCCACCATGTCTCCTAGCGTCGCATCCTGCCTGAGGTCTATGGCCTCGCAGCCGAAGCTTTTGGCTTGCCGCAAACGCTCGGGGATCATGTCGCCGACGATGACGCAGGCAGCGCCCAGAAGCCTCGCGGAGGCTGCGGCGGCAAGGCCGACCGGCCCGGCGCCGGCGATATAGACGATCGAGCCGGGCCCGACGCCCGCCGTCACGCAGCCGTGGAAGCCGGTCGGGAAGATGTCGGACAGCAGCGTCAGATCGGTGATCTTCTCCATCGCCTGTTCGCGATCGGGGAATTTCAGCAGGTTGAAATCGGCATAGGGCACCATGACGTATTCGGCCTGCCCGCCGACCCAGCCACCCATGTCGACATAACCATAGGCAGCACCCGGGCGCGACGGATTGACGTTGAGGCAGATGCCGGTCTTGCCTTCCTTGCAATTGCGGCAGCGCCCGCAGGCAATGTTGAACGGCACGGAAACGATGTCGCCGACGCTGATGAATTCGACATCGCGCCCGCATTCGATCACCTGTCCGGTGATCTCATGCCCGAGCACGAGGCCCTTCGGCGCCGTGGTGCGGCCGCGCACCATGTGCTGGTCGGAGCCGCAGATATTTGTGGTCAGGATCTTCAGGATCACGCCGTGATCACACCGGCGTTCTCCCAGCGCCAGTTTCGGAAAATCGATCGTTTCGACAGTCACTTTGCCGGCGCCCTGAAATATCACGCCGCGGTTCGATGCACTTGCCATGTCTTCCTCCCAGGCTTTGCCACGAACCTGCATCATCCGCCCGCAACGCGATCGGTTCAGGCCTGAATGCGACATGATCAAGCATCAAAAATGCCGCCATGGGCATGGCGGCATGAAAACAGGCCGACAACGCGGCCGCGAAGGAACGCCGCGTCAGGCGCCTCTCAACCACGCCTCCTCGCCCTCATGGAAGGCGGCCAGCTCTTCAGGGCGGTCGTCGCCGAGCAGGTTCTGGTTGACGGTGATGCCG
Source organism: Martelella mediterranea DSM 17316 (assembly GCF_002043005.1). Taxonomy (NCBI): domain Bacteria; kingdom Pseudomonadati; phylum Pseudomonadota; class Alphaproteobacteria; order Hyphomicrobiales; family Aurantimonadaceae; genus Martelella; species Martelella mediterranea. The sequence continues at coordinate 1,019,750 of NZ_CP020330.1, forward strand.
CGGCTCCCCTGGAGATAGGACAGGAAACAGTAGCTCGGGCGAAAGCTTTCCAGTCTGTCCCAGTCGATCGGCAGCGCCTCGCGCGGGTTGAGCGCGCTCATGACGTCGCGCTCGAACAGCACTTCGAAACTCATGATCTTCCAGCTTCCGTCCTCGCGCACGCAGCGCGAGAAGAAGCGGCAGAACACGTGGAAATCGACCGCGATGTCCTCAAGCTTCGCGCGGTTGAAGATCATCGCCGGGCTTTCCACGGTCGCCCTGTCGCCGTTGATGCGGGCATAGGCTGGAAACACCCAGTGCTTGCCGCCGCGCACCTTCTGCATGAAGGCGCGGGTGGAATCGACATAGGCGGCGCCGCCTTTGCCGTCATACCAGCTGGTGCGCACATAGGCGTCGTCATGAAAGCATTCGCGCATCACGTCGAACCGCCCCTGGTCGCGGGCGAAACGTTCCCGGCGGACGAGATCGAAAAGTTCCTCGCGCTCCAGCATCTCCATCAGGCGTCGTTCGGTTTCGGGCTGCATGTTGTCCTCCGCGTTAGCGCATCGGTCAGGCCGTAAAGCCGACCAGCGCCTTGGTTTCCAGATATTCCTCGAAGCCGGCAAGGCCGAATTCACGACCATTGCCGGATTGTTTGTAGCCGCCGAAGGGCAGCGACCGGTCAAACGGCGCGCCATTATAATAGACCCGTCCGGCGCGGATGCGATTGGCGATCTTGCGCGCGCGTTCGGGATCGGGCGACTGCACGAAGCCGGCGAGGCCGAAGGGCGTGTCGTTGGCGATCGCGACCGCCTCGCCCTCGCTGTCATAGAACATCATTGACAGCACCGGGCCGAAAATCTCCTCGCGCGCGATCCGCATGTCGGGCGTCACGTCGGCGAACACCGTCGGGCGCACGAAATAGCCGGCATTGGCGGCGGCCGGGCGGCCGGGCCCGCCTGCAACCAGCGTCGCGCCCTCGTCGATGCCGGAGGCGATCAGCGCCTGCACCTTGTCGAACTGGGACTGGCTCACCAGCGGGCCCATCGTGGTCTTCGGGTCCATCGGGTCGCCGAGCACGATCGTGTCGATCGCGCCCCGGGCGGCAGCGATCGCCTCGTCGCGATTTGCGCGCGGCACGAGCATGCGGGTCGGCGACTGGCAGTTCTGGCCGGCATTGGTGTTGCAGGCATGGACGCCGGCGGCGACGGCCTTTGCCATGTCGGCATCCGGCAGGAGGATGTTTGCGGATTTGCCGCCAAGCTCCTGCGCCACGCGCTTGATCGTGTCGGCGGCAAGCTTTGCGACGCGGATGCCCGCGCCCGCCGAACCGGTGATCGAGACCATGTCGACCTCCGGATGGCTTGCGATCGCCTCGCCGACGGTCGGGCCGTCGCCCTGGACGAGGTTGAAGACGCCGGGGGGCACGCCGGCCGCATCGATGATCTCGGCAAGCGCCCTTGCGCTCAGCGGCGCGATCTCGCTCGGCTTCAGCACCATGGTGCAGCCGGTGGCGAGCGCCGGCGCGATCTTGGAGGCCATCTGGTTCAGCGGCCAGTTCCACGGCGTGATCATGCCGCAGACGCCGATCGGCTCGCGCCGGATGATGCCGGTCGGCTCGGCGCGCTCGAATTCATAGGTCTCCAGAACCCGGATCGCCTCCTCGAAGTGAAACAGCGCCACCGTCGCCTGCCGCTCGGTGGAGAAGGTAATCGGCACGCCCATTTCCATCGTCATCAGCCGGGCGAGTTCCGGCAGCCGCGCCCGAAAACCATCGACGATGCGACGGAGCGCTTCCAGCCTCTCCGCGCGGGTGGTCGTGGACCAGGCGTCGAAGGCGCGGCGCGCGGCGGCGACGGCGCGATCGACATCGGCGGCGGAGCCGAGCGCCACGCGGCCGATCTGGCGCTCGTCGGCCGGGTTGATGATCGCCATCTCGCGCGCGCCGTCAGGCTTCACCCAGTTCCCGTCGATATAGATTTCCAGCGCGTCCATGATTTCCTCCCTCAGTCGGCAGCAGCGACTGTAGCCGCAACCGTCCGGGCCGCAATCGGGGCGCTGCCGTATTTCGTCTGCCGAAATGAGGGTCGCGCTGTTTTGCCTGGCGTCGCGAGGCTATCTAGAACATCATCGAAAAAAAGGAGAACCGCATGCGGCGCTATTTCGAGGATTTCGAGGTCGGCGAGACCTGGACCAGCAAGACCATTTCCCTGTCGGAGGCCGATATCATCCGCTTTGCCGGCGAATATGATCCGCAGCCGATGCATACCGATCCGGAAGCTGCGGCCAAGGGCCGGTTCGGTTCGCTGATCGCCAGCGGCTGGCAGCTTGCGGCCCTTACCATGCGCCTGTTCGTCGAGGCGGGCGGATATGGCGAGACCCCGATGGTCGGCCTCGGCATCGACGAGTTGCGCTGGCGCCGGCCGGTCAAGCCCGGCGATCAGCTGACCGTAACCCGAGAGGTCGTGGAAGCCTCAAGGCATGAGAAACGTCCGGAATATGGCCGTATCCGCACCAAAGTGACGATGACCAACCAGGATGGCGAGACGGTGATGACCTATACCTCCCTCGGTCAGGTACCGGCGCGCAATGCAGGGTAGGGCGCAGCTTTCCGGCTGACGAAACGCGATGGCGGCAGGGGATGCGCCCGGCGCCTTCCTCGCCTATGAACGACGCAGCAACAAGGGAGGATGCATGGTGGGCGAGATCAGCCGCAGGGATTTTTTCGTAACGACGCGCGACGGCGTGAGGATCGCGATCCGCGAGGTGGCGGACAAGGAGGCCCCCGACCGGTCGGTGCCGATGATTCTGATGCACGGTACTCGCATTCCCGGCCTTTCGGAATATGACCTCGACGTGCCGCATGGCTCGCTTGCCGAAGATCTCGCCAGGAGAGGGCACCGCTGCTACATCGTCGATGGCCGCGGTTTCGGCCGGTCCGAGCGTCCGCCGGAGATGGAGGCGCCGCCTGCAAAGACCAGGCCGCTTTACCGCACGCTGGAACTGACGCGCGATCTCGACGCCGCCGTCGACCATCTGTGCGACGCGAGCGGGCACGACAGAGCCGGCATGTTCGGCTGGGGCGTCGGCGGCACCTGCGTCATGGCCTATGCGGCGCTCTTTCCGGAAAAGGTCAGCCATCTCGTGCTCTACGTGATGATGTATGGCGCGGCCGGCAACCACCCGAAATTCTGCCATGGCTCGCAATGGGAGGATCCGGCGCGGCCCGGGCATTTCAACCGGCCGCATTTCGGCAATTATACCTTCAATGCCGTCGATATGCTGACCCGCGAATGGGACCGGCAGATCCCGATCGCGGACAAGACCGCATGGCGCGATCCGGCGATCGTCAAGGCGTTCGAGCAGGCGTTGATCGACGGCGATCCGACCGCGAAGGACCGCGATCCGCCGACCTATCGCAGCCCCAATGGCATGCTGGAAGACCTGTTCCTGATGGGCATCGGCCACAAGCTGGTCGACGCCAGCCAGGTCTATGCACGCGTCATGATCGTGCGTCCGGAATTCGATACGCTGAGCCGGAAGGATGATATGGACGCGCTTGCGGCCGATCTGATCAACGCGGCGGAAGTGTTGTACTGGCAGCCGGAAAACACCACGCATTACATCCTGTTCGATCGGCCGGAACGCGGGCGAGATGCGATGCTCGGTGAAATGGAGGCTTTTCTGGGACGCTGAAATATTTCGCCTGACGAAACACCACGCCCGCGCGGTATGATTGCCGAAGACGGCTTGATAGGCAGGAACAGGACAAGGCGGCACTGGCCTCGGGGATGGAGGCCAGCCGTCCGCAACGGAGGAGGACTATCATGAACAAGAGAATTTTCGAGACGATCGTGCTTGGCATGACCGCAATGACGGCAACCGGCGCCTATGCCGCAACCTGCCCGGATGGCTTTCCGGAAAAGCCGATCCAGATGCTGGTGGGCTATGGCGCCGGCGGCGGCACGGATGCGATCGCGCGCGCGCTCGCGGCCGAAATCGAGGAAAGCCAGGGCTGGACGGTGATCGTCGACAACAAGCCGGGCGCCGGCGGCGGCGTGATGTCGGCCATGCTGATGAATATGAAGCCGGATGGCTATGCGATCGGCGTCGGCGCGACCGGCACGGTGGCGCTGAACCCCTATGAGAATAACGACACGCCTTATACCTATGAGAGCTTCGACTATCTGGGCACGGCGATGCAGATCAATTACGGCCTCGTCGCGCTGGTCGACCGGCCCTACCAGAACCTTGAGGAATTCATCGCCTATGCCAAGGAAAACAATGGCGCGACCATTGCGGTGGGCGGCAAGAGCCAGGAAATCCTCGTCGACCAGATGGCCAAGCATTACGATGTCAACCTGATCGCGGTGCCGAGCAAGGGCGCTGCCGACGCGCTGCAATCCACCCTCGGCGGCCATGTGGATGCGACCACGCAGGGCACCCAGCATGTGCAGCAGATCAAGGCCGGCGCGATGAACCAGCTCGCTTCGCTCACCGATGCGCGCGTGCCCTATGCGCCGGATTCGCCCTCGCTGGTGGAGGTCGGGCTGGATGCCACGATCGAGGGCCAGACCATCTTCATGATCCCCAAGGGCGTCGATCCGGCGATCAAGACCTGCCTTGAAGAGGCGCTCGATGAGGCGGTGAATTCCGAAAGCTACGGCGAGTTGATGACCAGGCTTGAAAACGAGCCGCTCAATCTCGGGCCGCAGGGCACGGCGGACAGGATCGCCAAGAACGCGATGTTCTACAAGACCTATCTCGGCAAGTGACGCGGGAAGGTCCGGCAGCATGCAGTTTGAACGTCTGATCGGGGGAGCCGCCATCATCTTCGGCGGTTTCCTTCTCTTCTACCTGATCCCCGATCAGGTCACCGCCAGCGCCGGGCCGATCGACCCGTCGCTGTTTCCAAGGATCGCGGCCTGGCTGTTCATCCTGCTCGGCGCGGTGCAGCTCGTCATGAAGCCGCGCGAGGCGGCCGGGTTCGACGGCTACGAATTCGCCCGTCTCGTCGGTCTCACCCTCGCCGTGCTTGTGGCGGCGCTTGCCATGCCGCGGATCGGCTTCCTGCCGTCGGCGGTGGCGCTGATGGTGGTGATCTGCGCCTTCATGTTCGAGCGGCGCTATGCCTGGCTTGCGGCAACCATCGCCGCAGTGCCGGTCGGCACCTGGTTCGTCTTCGTCATCGTCATGGGCCGCCCGCTGCCCGCAATCCCGTTCTGAGAGCGCTCTGATGCCTGATTTTGCAACCATTATCGGCGGGCTGACGGACGCGCTCACGCTCACCAATATTCTGTATATCATCCTCGGCGTCGCCGTCGGCCAGATCGTCGGCGCCATTCCTGGCATGACGCTGCTGATGGCGCTCGCGATCGCCATTCCGCTTACCTATACGCTCGACACGCTGACGGCGCTGGCCTTCCTGATTTCGGTCAACAAGGGCGGCACGGTCGGCGGCGCCATCCCGGCAATCCTGATCAACACGCCCGGCACGCCGGAATCGGCGGCGACCGCGCTGGACGGGCATCCGATGGCCAAGAAGGGCCGGCCGATGAAGGCGATGAAATATTCGCTTTATTACTCCGTCTTCGGCGACATTTCGAGCGACATCGTGCTGATCACCATCTCGGCGCCGCTGGCGCTGGTGGCGCTCCGCATGGGTCCGATCGAGATCACCGCGCTGATGATCCTCGCCTTCACGGTGATCACCGGGCTTGTCGGCAATTCGATGGTGAAGGGGTTGATGGCGGCGGCGCTCGGCTTTCTGTTCGCCTCGGTCGGTATCGATCCGGGGCTGGGCACGCCGCGCTTCACCTTCGGCTCGCTCGATCTTTATGACGGCCTGCCGCTGACGGCGATGTCGATCGGGCTGCTTGCCGTTTCCGAGATCTTCCGTCAGATCGCCGCGACCACGCGGGCGACCAGCACGGCCTCGCCGATCCGGGTGCGCTCCGATGATCCGGAGGACAGGGGGGTCACCTTCGCCGAGCTGATGGCGAACAAATATGTCGCGATCCGCGCCTTCGTGATCGGGACCGTGATCGGCGCGATCCCGGGGCTCGGGTCCGCGACGGCAGGATTTCTGTCCTATTCCGTCACCAAGCAGACGGCGAAGGACCCGGAAAGCTTCGGCAAGGGCGATCCGCGCGGCATCGCGGCGTCGGAGGCCGCCAATTCCGCGGTGGTCGGCGCAAATCTGATCCCGCTCCTGACGCTCGGCATTCCCGGCAATATCGCGGCCGCCCTTCTGGTCAGCGCCTTCATCATCCACGGCGTACAGCCCGGACCGCTGCTGTTCGAGGAGCAGGGACGACTGATCTACGGCCTGTTCGGCGCGATGCTGATCGCCAATTTCTGCAATCTCGGCGTCGGCCAGGTCGGCATGCGGATCTGGTCGCTGGCGATCGCCGCGCCCAATTCGGTGGTCTATCCGGCGGCGCTGCTGCTCTGCATCACCGGGGCCTATGTGACCGCCGGTTCGATGTTCGGCGTCTACATCATGCTCGCCTTCGGCGTTCTCGGCTATTTCATGCAGCGTTTCGGCTTTTCGGTGGTCGCCTTCATCATCGGCTATGTGCTGACGCCGGAGCTGGAATCGAAGATGGTGCAGTCGATCCTGATCAGCCGCGGCGACCCGATGGTCGTGTTCCAGCATCCGATCGCGCTCGTGCTGCTGGCGCTTTCGGTGGTTTCGATCGTCTATCTGGGGCCGCGCAAGAGGACAAAGAAGCCGGAACCCGAGCCGATCGAGGACTGACCGGCCGGGTCGCGGTCGCGCTCAGAGTTTCCTCAGCGCGTCCGTCAGTTTGTAGACAGAGCTATCCTTAAACTCGGCGTCATCCTCGTGCTTGACACGAGGATCCAGGCAACGCGGCAAGGGTTCGCAATAGTTTCTGAAATTCAATGGCTTAAGCCGCCTGGATGCTCGGATCAAGTCCGAGCATGACCCCTGTGGGGTACGCCAGCGAAGGTATTGATCTGCGTATCCAAGGGTTTGTCAGCTATCCTGCGGTCGCGCTCAGAGCTTTCTGAGCGCGACCGTTTCCACCAGATGATCGCGGCCCTTGCGCAGGATCAGGTCGGCGCGCGGGCGGGTGGGGAGGATGTTTTCGACGAGGTTTTTCATGTTGATGTTGTTCCAGAGATCCTCCGCCGTCGACAGCGCGTCCTCTTCGGTCAGCAGCGCATAGCGATGGAAATAGGAGGCCGGGTCGCGGAAGGCGGTCTGGCGCAGCTTCATGAAGCGCTCGACATACCAGTGGTGGATGAGGTCGGTGCTGGCGTCGATATAGATCGAGAAGTCGAAGAAATCCGATACCATCGGCACCATCCGCCCACCGGCCGGCAGGTCGCGGGCCTGCAGCACGTTGATGCCCTCGAAGATCAAGATATCGGGACGGTCGACGGTGACGAAGTCGCCGGGCAGCACGTCATAGCTCAGATGCGAATAGAGCGGCGCCTTCACATTCGGCATGCCGGCCTTGATCGCCGAGAGGAAGCGCAGGATCGCGGCGGTGTCGAAGCTTTCGGGAAAGCCCTTGCGCCGCATCAGCCCTTCCATCTCCAGCACGGCATTGGGATAGAGAAAACCGTCGGTGGTAACGAGATCGACCTTGGGGCTCGACGGCCAGCGGGCGAGGAGCTGCTTCAGCAGGCGCGCCGTGGTCGACTTGCCGACCGCAACGGGGCCGGCGACGCCGATGATGAAGGGGGTCTTGGCGTCCGCCTCGCCGAAATTGAGGAACCGGCCGCGCTGGCGGAACAGCATCTGCGAGGATTCGACATGGCTCGACAGCAGCCGCGACAGCGACAGGTAGATGCGCCGCACCTCTTCCAGCTCGATCGGGTCGTTCAGCGAGCGGAGCTTGCGCACCTCCTCCGCCGTCAGCGTCAACGGCGTGTCAGCGCGGAAATGCGACCATTCCTCGGCGGTAAAGAAGCGGTAGGGCGAGACCGTTGTGCCGGAACCATCACCGTCCGCGACAAGCGTTTCCTCGAAACCGGCGATCATGACGACGTGCGTCCTGCCTTCTCGGCGAGGCCGGACTGACCTGTGCGTCGGGCAAGCTCATCCATGACGTCGGAGAGCGGGATGCCGGCGATCTTCAGAACCACGAGAAGATGGAACAGCACGTCGGCGCTTTCCTCGACAAGGTTCTGTCTGTCTTCGGCAATCGCCGCGATCACCGCTTCGACGGCTTCCTCGCCCAGCTTCTTGGCAGCCTTGCGCTGTCCGCTGGCAACCAGTTTGGCGGTCCAGCTTTCCTCGGGCGAAGCCGCTGCGCGGGTTCCGACAATTGCCTCCAGATCGGCAAGCGTGAATTCTGACATGTCCTCTCCTTTGCCGTCAGTCGAGCCTGACGGCAATCCCGCTGTCAGCCATATACTGTTTCGCCTCGCCTATGGAATAGGTGCCGAAGTGAAAAATTGACGCAGCCAGAACGGCGGTGGCGTGGCCATCGCGGATGCCTTCCACCAGATGATCGAGCGTGCCGACGCCGCCCGACGCGATCACCGGCACGGAAACCGCATCGGCAAGCGTACGGGTCAGTTCGAGATCGTAGCCAGCCTTGGTGCCGTCGCGATCCATCGAGGTCAGCATGATCTCGCCCGCGCCGAGAGCGACGACCTTCTTCGCAAATTTCACCGCGTCGATGCCGGTCGGCTGGCGGCCGCCATGGGTGAAGATTTCCCAGGCGCTGTCGCCTTCGCCCGCCGGCGTTTCGCGCCGCTTGGCATCGATCGACACCACGATGCACTGATTGCCGAACTTGTCGGCGGCTTCGGCCACGAAATCCGGGTTCTTCACCGCCGCCGAATTGATCGACACCTTGTCGGCCCCGCAGAGCAGCAGCTTGCGGATATCGGCCACCGTGCGCACCCCGCCGCCTACGGTCAGCGGCATGAAGCAATGCTCGGCGGTGCGGGTCACAACGTCGAAGATGGTCTCGCGATTGTCGGAAGTGGCGGTGATGTCGAGAAAGCAGAGCTCATCCGCGCCCGCCGCATCATAGGCCTCCGCAGCCTCCACCGGATCGCCGGCATCGATCAGATCAACAAAGTTGACCCCCTTGACGACCCGACCGTCCTTGACGTCGAGACAGGGTATGACGCGGGCTTTGAGGGTCATGTTACAGGCCTTTCAGCATCTGAAGCGCTTCCGCCGGGTCGATCCGGCCATCGTAGAGTGCGCGGCCGGAGATTGCGCCTTCGAGGGTCTGCGCGTCCGGCTTCGTCATCCGGGCGATATCGTCCATCGAGGCGAGGCCGCCGGAGGCGATGACGGGGATTTCGACGGCGGCTGCGAGCGCCAGCGTGGCGTCCCAGTTGATGCCGGTCAGAATACCGTCGCGGTCGATATCGGTGTAGATGATCGCGGCGACGCCCGCGCCCTCGAAGCGTTTGGCAAGCTCGACCACCTCAAGCTCGGAGGCCTCCGCCCAGCCTTCGACCGCCACCTTGCCGCCGCGCGCGTCGATGCCGACGGCGACTTGGCCTGGAAACGCCTTGCAGGCTGCCTTCACCAGTTCGGGATCGCGCACCGCCACGGTGCCGAGAATGACGCGGGCAAGACCCTTCGACAGCCAGTTCTCGATATGCTCCAGCGAGCGGATACCGCCGCCAAGCTGTACCGGGTTCTTCGTCGCCTTCAGGATCGCGTCGACCGCCGCGCCATTCACCGTTTCACCCGCGAACGCGCCGTTGAGGTCGACCACATGCAGCCACGAAAACCCCTGATCCTCGAAGGCCTTGGCCTGCGCCGCCGGATCGGGATTATAGATCGTCGCCTGCGCCATGTCGCCAAGCTTCAGGCGCACGCACTGGCCGTCTTTCAGGTCGATTGCGGGGAAAAGAATCATCTGGTTTCGGTCTTTCGAATTGGTGCGGGGCAGCCTCAGGGCGCCCACGTCAGAAAATTGGCGATCAGCTTGAGGCCGAGGGTCTGGCTCTTTTCCGGGTGGAACTGGCTGCCGGCCTTGTTGCCGTCGGCGACGAAGGCGGTGACGGGGCCGCCGTAATCGGTGGTGGCGATCACCTGTTCCGGTCTCTTCGCGGCAAGGTGATAGGAGTGCACGAAATAGGCGTGGAGGCCGGTCTCGCCCGTTTCGATGCCGGCGAAAAGCGGGTGGGGCGTTGTCAGCGTCAGCGTGTTCCAGCCGATCTGCGGGATCTTGAGTTCTGGGTCTGCGGGCGTGATCGGCACGACATCGCCGGCGATCCAGCCGAAGCCTTTCGAGGTGGTCTTCTCCAGCCCGCGCTCCGACATCAGCTGCATGCCTACGCAGATGCCGAGGAAGGGGCGCGCCTTCGCCTCCACCGCCTCGCGGATCGCCTCGGCCATGCCGTCGACGGCGGCAAGGCCGGCGCGGCAATCGGCATAGGCGCCGACGCCCGGCAGCACGATGCGGTCGGCGTTTGCCACTACCTCGGCCTTGTCGGTCAGCACGATTTCCGCATCCGCGCCGCTCTCGCGGGCGGCGCGCTCGAACGCCTTGGTGGCCGAACGCAGGTTTCCCGAACCATAGTCGATGATCGCGACTGTCTGGGTCATGGTTTCATTCCGGTGTTATGCCCTCAGGCCAGCATGCCCTTGGTGGACGGCACGCGGCCCTCCTGACGGGGATCGATCTCGGCGGCCGCGCGCAAGGCCCGCGCCACCGCCTTGAAACAGGTCTCGGCAATGTGGTGGCTGTTGGCGCCATAGTGATTGAGCACATGCAGCGTGATGCCGGCATTCTGGGCGAGCGCGTGGAAGAATTCGCGCATCAGCTCGGTATCGAATGTGCCGATCTTCTCGCTCGGGAAGGTGACGTTCCAGACCAGGAACGGCCGGCCGGAAAGGTCGAGCGCCGCCTTGGTCATGGTCTCGTCCATGGCAAGATCGATCGAGGCGTAGCGGGTCACGCCGGCGCGATTGCCGAGCGCTCTTGCCAGCGCCTGGCCGATGGCGATGCCGACATCCTCCACGGTGTGGTGGTCATCGACATGCAGATCGCCCTTGGCCTCGATCGTCATGTCGATCAGGGAATGGCGGGAAAGCTGGTCGAGCATATGGTCGAAGAAGCCGATACCGGTCGCAATCCGCGCTTCGCCGGTGCCGTCGACATTGACGGATACCGACACGGCGGTTTCATTGGTTTTGCGCGAAATTTCTGCGCGGCGGGCTTCGGTCTGAGCGGCCATAATGCCTGATGCCTCCATCGAAACGGGATAATGGGCGTTTCTTATCAGGCAGGGTCCGGAAGCGCAAAAGAAAAGCGGGCGTGTTTCTTGCGCGCCCATTCTCGGCTAAGGGAGGAGCAATCGTCATTGAAAGCCCTTCTCATGCCCGCCGCCCAACGCCCCGCTTTGCTTTATTTCATCGCCGCCTTCGCCTCCGGCTGCGTGCTGGCGATGATGACCCATCTGAACGCGGTCATGAGCTTTTACAGCAATGCGATGTTCGCCTCCTGGACGGCCCATGCCACCGGCACGGTGGTGTCGATCGCGCTGCTCGGGCTTCTGGGCCTCAGGAAGCGGGCAGGCGCGGTCGAGGCGAAGCCTTCGATCCCCTGGTGGGCCTATCTCGGTGGCGTGTTCGGCGCGGCAACCGTTGTGTGCGCGGCGCTGGCCGTCAACTCGCCGCTGGCGCTTTCCGGCGCGATCGCGATCGGGCTTGCCAGCCAGGTGCTGTTTTCGTTGGCCGCGGACTATTGGGGCTTTTTCGGCCTGCCGGCGCGCAGGCTCGACCGGCGCGATCTGGTTGTGGTGGCGCTGATTCTGGCCGGCGGCCTGCTGGTCATCATGGCGGGGGCCACGGCATGATCGCGGCGATCATCTATGCCATCGTCACCGGGGTTCTGGTGATCCTCAGCCGGCAGGTCAACGGGCGCCTCAGCCTCTCCACCTCGCCGATGACGTCCTCTTTCTACAACCATCTGGTCGGGTTCATCGTCATGAGCGCGGTACTGCTTGCGCTCGGCGGGCTGTGGCCATCATCGCTTGCCGATATCCCGCCCTATGCCTGGCTCGGCGGACCGCTTGGCGTCATCTTCGTCGCCGCCGGCTCGTGGGTGATCCCGAAGATCGGCGCGGTCAACACCGCCGTGCTGATCATCGGCGGCCAGATGATCGCCGGCGCGGCGATGGATATGGCGGAGGGGGTGACGGCCTCGCCGGTGCTGCGGTTCTCCGGTCTCGCGCTTATTCTGGCCGGCATTCTTCTGGCGCAGGCCCGTCCGAGAGCCTGAGCGGATTGCAAATGTGGCATGGCTGCCTACATAGGGAGCCGGAAAGGCCCGTCCCGATGGGCCGCAAGTGAGGTTTTTGATCATGAGCGAACACAATCCCTTCGGCACCATGCATGCCACCACCATCATCACCGTGCGCAAGGATGGCAAGGTGGTGATGGCCGGCGACGGACAGGTCTCGCTCGGCCAGACGGTGATGAAGGGCAATGCCCGCAAGGTCCGCCGCATCGGCAAGAACGGCAATGTCATTGCCGGTTTCGCAGGCGCCACCGCCGATGCCTTCACCCTGCTGGAGCGGCTGGAGCGCAAGCTGGAGCAATATCCCGACCAGTTGATGCGCGCCTGCGTCGAGCTTGCCAAAGACTGGCGCACCGACAAATATCTGCGCAATCTCGAAGCGATGATGCTGGTCGCCGACAAGGACATCACGCTTGCCGTCACTGGCAATGGCGATGTGTTGGAACCCGAACAGGGCGTCATGGCAATCGGGTCGGGCGGCAATTACGCGCTTTCGGCGGCGCTCGCCCTGATGGATGGCGACAAGTCCGCCGAAGACGTCGCCCGCCGGGCCATGGAAATCGCCTCGCAGATCTGCGTCTATACCAATGGCAACATCATCGTGGAAACGCTGGATGCCGCATAGCGATGGCGTCATAGGCTTCCGCCCGCTTGCCGAGGATGATCTCGAGATGATGGCCCGCTGGCTCGCGGAGCCGCATGTCGCCGCATGGTGGCACCGTGCGGAAAGACAGGTCGAGCAGATGCGGTCCCATATCGACGACCCCACGGTCTCGCCCTTCGTCGTGCTGCTGGATGACGTGCCGTTCGGCTATATCCAGCTTTGCGATCTCGATCATGAGCGCGACAACGAGCCGGCGCTCGAGAGCCAGCCCATGGGCACCTTCGGCATCGACCAGTTCATCGGACCCGCCGACAAGATCGGCAAGGGCCTCGGCACACGGCTGGTTTCGGCCATGGCGGAGCGGGCATTGAATGACGGCGCAAGCCGTGTGCTCGTCGATCCGCATCCCGACAACGCGGCGGCGATCCGCGCTTACGAGAAGGCCGGCTTCGTCCGGCTTGGAACTTTCAGCATGACAAGCGGTCCGGCGCTGCTGATGGCCCGCGATCCTTGAGGAGCAGTGACAGATGACCAATTTTTCCCCCCGCGAGATCGTTTCCGAGCTCGACCGCCACATCATCGGCCAGCACGACGCCAAGCGCGCCGTCGCGATTGCGCTTCGCAACCGCTGGCGCCGCCAGCAGCTTCCCGATGACCTGCGCGACGAGGTGATGCCGAAGAACATCCTGATGATCGGCCCGACCGGCGTCGGCAAGACCGAGATTTCGCGACGGCTCGCCAAACTCGCCGGCGCGCCCTTCATCAAGATCGAGGCCACCAAGTTCACCGAGGTCGGCTATGTCGGCCGCGATGTCGAGCAGATCATCCGCGACCTCGTCGAAATCGGCCTCGTTCTGGTGCGCGAGAAGAAGCGTCAGGAAGTGCAGGCTAAGGCCCATGCCAATGCCGAGGAACGCGTGCTCGACGCGCTGGTCGGCAAGACCGCCTCGCCCGCCACCCGTGACTCGTTCCGTAAAAAACTGCGCTCCGGCGAACTCGATGACAAGGAAATCGACATCGAGATCAACGATACCGGTTCCGGCATGGGAGGCTTCGAAATCCCGGGCATGCCCGGCGCGAATATCGGCGTGCTGAACCTTTCCGAAATGTTCGGCAAGCAGCAGAAGACCAAGAAGGTCCGCACCACGGTCAAGGCTTCCCATGACGACCTGGTCCGCGACGAGAGCGACAAGCTGCTCGATGACGAGGTCATTCAGCGCGAGGCCGTGCGCCTTGTGCAGGAAGACGGCATCGTGTTCCTCGACGAGATCGACAAGATCGCCGCCGGCGATGGCCGCATGGGCGCGGGCGTCTCCCGCGAGGGCGTGCAGCGCGACCTGTTGCCGCTGGTCGAAGGCACGACGGTTGCCACCAAATACGGCCCGATCAAGACCGACCATATCCTGTTCATCGCGTCCGGCGCGTTCCACGTCTCCAAGCCCTCCGACCTCCTGCCGGAGCTTCAGGGCCGCCTGCCGATCCGCGTCGAACTGCAGGCGCTGACCAAGGAGGATTTCCGCCGCATCCTGACGGAAACCGAGGCAAGCCTGATCCGCCAGTACAAGGCGCTGATGGAAACCGAGGAAGTCTCGCTCGACTTCACCGAGGACGCGATCGATTCGCTCGCCGATGTGGCGGTGCATCTCAACGCCACCGTCGAAAACATCGGCGCGCGCCGGCTGCAGACGGTGATGGAGCGGGTGCTGGACGAAATCTCCTTCACCGCCCCCGACCAGTCCGGCCAGGCGTTGACCATCGACAGCGACTATGTCCGCAAGCATGTCGGCGACATGGCCCAGGACACCGACCTGTCGCGGTATATTCTGTAGCTTGCCGCAACATTATTTCATCTGAGGCGTTCACCCTGCGGTGAGCGCCTTTTTTGGCCGACGGACTTTGCGCGGCAGGTCTTCCGTCGTAGTTTCACCAGACCCAATTCGTAATATAGCGACGCGGGTTCCCGCGCCGCGCTCCAACCCCGGAGGAACATCATGGAATATCGCCAGCTCGGCCGTTCGGGCCTGAAAATCTCGACCATCACCATGGGCACGATGACCTTTGGCGGGGTCGGCTGGGCGAAGACGGTGGGCGATCTCGGAGCTGACGACGCAAGGCGTCTCGTCGACATCTGCATCGACGCCGGCGTCAATCTGATGGATACGGCCGACGCCTATTCGCAAGGCGTGTGCGAGGAAATCATCGGCGAGATCATGGACAAGCCGCGCCGCGACAAGATGATGATCGCGACCAAGGCGCGCTTCGCCATGGGCGACGGGCCGAACGATGCCGGCCTTTCCCGCCACCACCTGATCGCCGCCTGCGAGGCCAGCCTGAAGCGCCTGAAGACCGATGTCATCGACCTCTACCAGGTTCATGAATGGGACGGGCTGACCCCGCTGGAAGAAACCATGGAGGCCCTCGACACGCTGGTGCGCCATGGCAAGGTTCGCTATGTCGGCTGCTCGAATTTCTCCGGCTGGCATATCATGAAGGCGCTGGGCATTGCCGAACGCGAGCACCGCCAGCGCTTCGTCAGCCAGCAGATCCACTACACGCTCGAAAGTCGCGACGCCGAAAACGAACTGGTGCCGATCAGCATCGACCAGGGGCTCGGCATCCTGGTCTGGAGCCCGATCGCGGGCGGTCTTCTGTCCGGCAAGCATCGCCGCAACCAGAAGGCCCCCGAGGGCACCCGCCAGTTCGCCGGCTGGACCGAGCCGCCGATCCGCGACGAGGAGCGGCTGTGGACCATCATCGACACGCTGGTGGAGATCGCCGATGCCCGCGGCGTTTCGGCGGCCCAGGTGGCGCTTGCCTGGACGCTCGGGCGCAAGGGCGTGACCTCGGTGATCATCGGCGGGCGCACGGAAGACCAGTTCCGCGACAACCTCGCCGCCGCCGACCTGAAGCTCACCGACGAGGAACGCGGCCGCCTCGACGCCGTCAGCCAGCCCTGGCTGCAATACCCCTACTGGCACCAGCGCAATTCGGCCAGCGAACGCCTCGGCGAAGCCGATCTGGCGCTGATCGCGCCTTATCTGGAAGGGAAGTAAGGCGGGGGATAACCACATAGCCTCCGTTCAATCTCCCCCCTTGAGGCAGGGCCATCGCATATGGCGTAGCAGCTTGCTCCCAATACTCTCTCCCGCTGGCGGGAGAGATGCCCCGAAAGGGGCAGTGAGGGTGGCGCAGCGTATCAAGCCGTGAGGGCGTTCGCGGGGAAAGTCTCCCCCCTCACTGTCGCTGTTGCGACATCTCTCCCCTCCGGGGCGAGAAGATTAGGGGGCTATGCGGGGAGACCATATGCGATAGCCCTGCTCAAAGGGGAGATTGGTAAAGGTGAGGCCTCGCGAGACGGCCATTTATGCCCAAATGGAGAAAATATTTGGCACTCATGCCGAATTGACCCCGCGCCCTTTGCCGCTAGAGTGGCGGCAATGACAGTTCCAGCCAGAGGGATGGTGATTTCATGGCGCGCATCGAGAAACACGGCCTTGCCTATGACAAGGCGCTTTATGATTTTCTGACCGAAAAGGTCCTGCCCGGCACCAATGTCGACGCCGACGCCTTTTTCGAGGGCTTCGCCGCGATCGTCGGTGACCTTGCACCGAAGAACCGCGCGCTGCTGAAAACGCGCGATGCGATGCAGGAAAAGCTCGACGCCTGGTACAGGGAAAATGGTGCGCCTTCCGACATGGCGGCCTATGAGGCGTTCCTGCGCGAGATCGGCTATATCCTGCCGGAAGGCGATGACTTTGCCGTCGAGACCGAGAATGTCGATCCGGAAATCACCACCATCGCCGGCCCCCAGCTCGTCGTGCCGGTGATGAACGCGCGTTATGCGCTGAATGCGGCGAACGCCCGCTGGGGCTCCCTCTATGACGCGCTCTACGGCACGGATGCGATCGCCGAGGATGACGGCGCGGAAAAGGGCAGGGGCTATAACCCGAAGCGCGGGGCGAAGGTCATCGCCTGGGCCAAGGATTTCCTCGACAGCAATTTTCCGCTGGCAGGCGGCAAATGGGCCGATGTCACCGGTTTCGGCTATGATGGCGGCGCGCTGATCGTGAAGACGGAAGCCGGCGAAACCGGCCTTGCCGACCCGGCCCAATATGCCGGCTTCAAGGATGAGGCCGGCGACGCCTTCCGGCTCTATTTCGTCAACAACAACCTCCATGCGCTGGTGTTCGTCGATCCCGACAGCATGATCGGCAAGGACGACCCGGCGGGCATTGGCGATATCGCGCTCGAATCGGCCATCACCGCGATCATGGATTGCGAGGATTCCGTTGCCGCCGTCGATGCCGAGGACAAGGTGCTCGCCTATTCCAACTGGCTCGGCCTGATGAAGGGCGACCTGACGGAAGAGGTCACCAAGAACGGCAGGACGTTCACCCGCAAACTTGCCGGCGATGTCGAATTCACCGGCCCGGATGGCAATCCGAAGACGGTGCCCGGCCGCTCGCTGATGCTGGTCAGGAATGTCGGCCACCTGATGACCAACCCTGCGATCCTCGATGCCGATGGCCGCGAGGTTCCGGAAGGCATCATGGATGCCGCCGTCACCGCGCTGATCGCGCTCTATGACATTGGCGAAAACGGCCGCCACATGAATTCCCGCGCCGGCTCGATGTATGTGGTCAAGCCGAAGATGCACGGTCCGGAGGAAGTCGCCTTCGCATCGGAACTGTTCGGTCGCGTCGAAAAGATCGTCGGCATGAAGCCGAACACGATGAAAATGGGGATCATGGACGAGGAGCGCCGCACCACGGTCAACCTCAAGGAATGCATCCGCGCCGCGAAGGACCGGGTGGTGTTCATCAATACCGGCTTCCTCGATCGCACCGGCGACGAGATCCATACCTCGATGGAAGCCGGTCCGATGATCCGCAAGGGCGACATGAAGGGCGCACCCTGGATCGCGGCCTATGAGGACTGGAACGTCGATATCGGGCTGGAATGCGGCCTCGCGGGCCATGCCCAGATCGGCAAGGGCATGTGGGCGATGCCGGACCTGATGGCGGCTATGCTGGAAGCCAAGATTTCCCAGCCGAAGGCCGGCGCCAACACCGCCTGGGTGCCCTCGCCGACGGCGGCCACGCTGCACGCCACCCACTACCACGCCGTTAACGTTGCGAAGGTTCAGGAAAAGCTGAAGGACCGCCCGCGCGCCAGCCTCAAGGATATCCTCTCCGTCCCGGTGGCGGTGCGCCCGAACTGGGGCCCGGAGGAAATCCAGGCCGAACTCGACAACAATGCGCAAGGGATTCTCGGCTACGTCGTGCGCTGGATCGACCAGGGCGTCGGTTGCTCCAAGGTGCCGGACATCAACGATGTGGGCCTGATGGAAGACCGCGCCACGCTGCGCATCTCCTCCCAGCACATGGCGAACTGGCTCTACCACGGCGTCGTCAGCGAGGACCAGATCGTCGCGACCATGAAGAAAATGGCCGCCGTCGTCGACCGCCAGAACGAGGGCGATCCGCTCTATCGCCCGATGGCCGGACACTTTGATGAATCCATCGCCTTCCAGGCCGCGCTCGACCTGGTGCTGAAGGGCCGCGAACAGCCGAACGGCTACACCGAGCCGGTGCTGCACAAACGCCGTTTGGAGCGGAAGGCGAAGGACGCGGGCTGAGGGGCGGGCCGATCCGCAAAACGTAAATAAAGGGGCTGTGCCATGCCGCATGGCCCCAAAGTTCTTCTCGCCCCGGAGGGGAGATGTCGCGACAGTGGCTGGCGGTTCCGTCGCCGGGAACGCCCTCCGGCTGCGTTATCCTTCCGACAGGATCGCCTTGTTGCGCTTCATGTATTCGGCGATCGCCAGTTCGCCGGCGAGCTGGATGTGGTGTTCGCAGGCCGCCGCCGCGGCATCGCCGTCGCGGGTAACGGCGGCGGCATTGATGATGGTTTCGAGTTCGGCGATCGAGGGCTCGATCCGGCTTTCATCGACGAAGGCAAAGCGGCGAAACATGGCGATGCGGGCATGCATGCTGCTGAGGCTTTCGGCCAGCACGGCATTGTCGCTGCCTTCGGTGAGCAGGGTGTAGAACTCGGCCTTGATATGCTCGCGGCTTTCGATATTGCCCTTGCGGTATTCCTTGTCGAGCCGGTCGCCGAGCTTCTTCAGCTTGGCGCACTGGCTGTCCGTGGCGTTTTCGGCGAAAAGCCGGCCGGCAAGCCCTTCAAGGGCCGCGCGCACGACATAGATCGAGCGGATTTCTTTTTCGGTGAGCACCGTCACGATCGGGCCGAGATTGGGCACGACGCTGATCAAGTGCTCCGATTCGAGCTGGCGCAGCGCCTCGCGGATCACGGTGCGCGAAACGCCATAGGTCTCGCACAGCGCGCTCTCGATCAGGCGCTGGCCGGGCACCAGCCCGCCTTCGAGAATGTCCTCGCGAACAAGACGCACCACCTGCTGGCGAAGCGGGGCCGCCGTGCGGGCAATGACTGTCGAACCTGCCATGCTACTCTCCGATATTCGTTCCGGTGTCTGCCGGGAGGGACGTTCCTCACCGGACCGCCTGGGCGTTCGGTCCGGTTTACCAAGATTTGCCGGAGGACGCGAGCCGCGCGTTCCGGCTTTCGCCGTTATTCACTGATATGATATGACAGTAATACCATCGATCCTGTCACCGCGCCATCCGCGATTGCGGTCCATCCGGTCAATCGACCCTGCGTCGGCGGCGATCATTGCGGGGAAACCACGGCAGCGCCCTGACTAGAGTAATGTCCAGCGGAATGTCCTCCGAGCCCTCTGTACATTATTACCGTAATACGGTACGACAGGAGACTTGCTCGTTTCCGTTAGCGGTATCCATCGCCGGAAAGGGTGCGCGATAATCACGGGAGGAAAAAGAATGGTCGCCAAGCGTCTCAAATCGCAGAATGCCGGATGGCACAGGTTCAACATTGGCGCGCTGGAATGCACCGCCATCTGGGATGGCTATATCCATCACGGCTATGAGGGCATTTTCCCCAATGCCGATCCGGCGGAAATGGCGCGGCTGCAACGCGAATATCTTCTGCCGGCGGATCATATTCCGATGGATCTGAACCCGGTCGTGGTCAATGCCGGCGACCGTCTTATCCTGATCGATGCCGGCATGGGCCAGACCTCGACGATGTTCGGCGACCAGATGGGCCGTCTCATGGAAAACATGAAGGCCGCCGGCATCGATCCGGCCGATGTCGATACCGTGTTGCTGACCCATCTTCACCCCGATCATTCCTTCGGCCTGATCCTGCCCGATGGCGCACCGGCCTTTCCCAATGCCACGCTTTACGCGCCGAAAACCGACTGGGAGGAATGGACCGACGAGGCCAACCTTCAACGCAACGACTTCCGCAACGCCTGGACGGCCGGCACGCTCGAAGCCGTCGCGCCCTATCGCGACCGGCTCAAGCTCTTCGACATCGGCGACGCCATCCTGCCTGGCGTGACGACGCTGTCGGCGGCCGGCCACAGTTCCGGCCAGTGCGCCTATCTGTTCGAAAGTGAGGGCGAGAAGGTGATCTTTACCGGCGATCTCGCCCATCACCAGATCTATGATCCCTACCATCCCGCATGGTTCTTCCACATGGATTACGACAGCGATCCCCAGATGGGCGCCGATGCCAAGGCGGCGATCTTCAAAAAGGTCGTCGACGAGAATATCCGCTACCACGGCTATCATTTTCCCTATCCGGGGCTGGGGCGGATGGTGCGGGCGGACGACGGCACCTACCGGTTCCACGCCGAGCCGGTCAATCCGCGCCTGCTGCCGCCATTGAAGTGAGACCACACCATGAATGATGAGATTTGCGCGATCGTCACCGGCGGCGGTCGCAATATCGGCCAGGCGATTGCGCTCAGGCTGCAACAGGACGGTTTTCGCGTCTTCGTGCTTGATGTCGTCGAGCCGGAGGTCGAATCGCTGCGCGCCGATGCCGCGCTGGTGAACCTTCTGGATGTTGAGGCCGCCAGGGCGGCGGTTGGCGCGATTGTCGCGCGGCACAAGGTCACCTGCCTCGTCAATAATGTCGGGCTGGTCGCGCCCGCTCCACTGGAAGAGGTGAAGCTCGAGGATTTCGAGCGGCTGATGAACCTCAACCTCAGGACCGCGATCATCTGCGCCCAGATCGTGGTGCCGGAGATGAAGCGCCATGGCGGCGGGCGGATCGTGTTCAACACCAGCCGCGTCACCAAGGGCAAGCTCGACCGCACGCTTTACAGCGCCACCAAGGGTGCGGCGCAATCGATGGCGCGCACCTGGGCGCTGGAACTCGGCGGTGCCGGCATCACCGTCAACTGCGTCGCCCCAGGCCCGATCGCGACCACCGCCTTCTGGCAGAACAACCCGCCCGATGCGCCGAAGACCAAGGCGATCACCGATGCCATTCCGGTCGGCCGCATGGGCACGCCGGAGGACGTCGCCAACGCCGTCAGCTTCTTCTGCGATCAGCGCGCAAGCTTCGTCACCGGCCAGACCCTGTTCGTCTGCGGCGGCGTGACGGTCGGGTAAGCCTTTCAACGCGGCGTTTCGCCAGAGTTCCCTGTTTGACCGGAATCAAGGCATGGTCCATCCGTCTCGCTAGTAGTGAACCATGCCAGCAGCCACGAACAAATCCGAATTGCTCGCGGTCTTTGACAAGGACCTTGCGAAACTGAAAAAGACGCTCAAGGCGGTCGATGAAGAAATGTCGACCTTGTCCGCGCCTGATGACGCCGTCACGATCAAGGGCGTCATCGCGCACCGCACCCATTGGATGGGCATGTTCCATCGCTGGTATGAAGATGGCATTGCGGGCCGGGAGGTGTTCGTGCCGGCCAAGGGCTACAAGTGGAACCAGCTCAAGGCCTATAACACGCCGGTTTATGCGAAGGGCGACGAAACGCCCTGGCCCGACCTGCTGTCGGCATTCGACGCTGCCTGTGACAGGTTGCGGTCGTTTATCGTCGCTCGCGATGATCACGAACTGTATACCGATGGCGTTCACGCCTGGACCGGAAAGTGGACGCTGGGCCGGTATGCCGAAGCCACCGGACCATCCCATTTCCGGTCTGCGAACAGTTATATCCGCAAGGCGTTGAAGGCTGCGCGATAGGCGTCTCGCGTCGCTCGTTGTGCGGGTTTTAAGCCGGCTCGAAAAGCGCCGCGATTTCCATCTCCGGCACCAGCACCAGTCCCTTGTCGGTGATCCGGATTTCGGGGATCACGGAAAGCGGGATCAGGTTGAAGCCCATATAGGGGATCGAGCAACCGGCGTCTTCCCAGGCGAGCTTCAGCACGCGCAGGTCGTCGGCCACGTCGTGAACGCGCTTGTCGGACAGAAGTCCCGCGATCGGCAGTTCCACCATGGCGCGGACCTTGCCGTCGGCAACCACGCAGACGCCGCCCTGTTTTTCCTCGATCGCGCGTACCGCCGCCTGCATGTCGGCCTCGTTGGTGCCCGCGACGATGATGTTGTGGCTGTCATGGCCGACCGAGGAGGCGACCGCGCCGCGCTTCAGCGAGAAATTCGACAACAGGCCATGGGCGACATTGCCATCGGACTTGCCGTGACGCTCGACCACGGCGACGAAGCAGAGATCGTGGCGGTCGAAATGGCTCTGCCAGTCATTGGCCGGTTCCAGCTCGATGACCTCGTGAACCGCCATGATCCCCGGCAGTTCGGTGCGGATGCAGTGCGCCTTGACGCGCTCGACCGGCAGCTCGGGGATGAGCTTCACGTCTTTCGGCAGCTTGACGGTGTGATAGGCGGCATCGGGATAGCGCCAGCGTTCCGACAGCGCTTCATCGAGCGTCGCAGTCACCTTGCGGTCCTCGACCATCAGTTCGCCGCCATACCAGGTGTTGATCGGCTGCAGTGTATCGTCGAGCAGCACCAGATCGGCCCGCCTGCCGCCGCCGAGCCCGCCGATCTCGTCGCCGAGGCCGAAGCGGGTGGCGCCGTGGAGCGAGCCCATGGCCCAGGCCTGTTCCGGTTTCATCCCGGCCTTCACCGCCTGGCGCGTCACCCAATCCAGTCCGAACATCAAAAGATCGTCGGCATCGCGGTCGTCAGTGCACACCGCCACGCGCTTGTGGGAAGCGCCGAGTTCGGTAATCGCCTTGATCGCTTCCGGCAGCGAATGCCATGGCGTGGTCGGCGGGCCGCCGCGCAGGAAGATCCAGACGCCGGCCTCCAGCAGGTCGTTGGCGATCTCGCGGTCGATCGCCTCATGGGTGTCGGTCACGCCGGCTGCGGCATAGGCGGCCACGAAATCGCGGCCATAGACATGGCCGGAGACCGGCCGGCCGCGTTTCAGCGCCTCGGCGATGATCGCATGCGAGCGCTCGTCGCTCATGGCAACAGGCACGAAATCCATCTTTTCGCCAAGCGCCAGCGCCTCCGGCCATTTGTCGAAGATCGCGGCGATCTTGTCCGGCGTCAGGTCGCCGCCGGCGGTTTCCATCGCGGCGGATGTCGCCGGCACGGTGGAGGGCACGGTCAGGTAGATCGAAAGCGGGGCCTGGCGGGCATCCTCCAGCATCGCCTCGACGCCGGCGACATCCATGACATTGCCGATCTCGTGGCTGTCGCAGAAGATCGTGGTGGTGCCGTTCAAAAGCGCCGCCTCGGCATAGGCGCAGGCCGTCACCATGCTGCTCTCGATATGCAGATGCGGGTCGACGAGGCCGGGGGCGATGATGCCGCCGTTGACGTCATAGCTTGCGGCCAGGCGGCCCTGATAGCTGCCGGCGGGCTTCACGGCGGCGATCCGTCCGCCGGAAAGCCAGATTTCCCGGTCGTCGAGGATCCGCTCGCTATAGGTCGACAGCACCCGCGCGCCGGCGATCACCAGATCGGGATCGGCGCGGCCGGAGGCGACATCGGCGAGCTTTCGGGTCATGTCGGAAAGGGGGGCAACGGAAAAGCGGGTCAGTGTGCTCATGCTCGGCTCTCATGCTGTTTGAACCCGCGAGGCTATAGGCCTGTTGGCTGACGGTCCAGCCCCTTATCGCGCCGGTTTACGCGGCGCGGGCCTTGGCGATGGCTTCTTCCAGAAGCGCGCGGTCTAGAACGCCCGGATAGACCGTCCGTCCGATCACGAAGGACGGCGTGCCGTTGAACTGGAAGGCTTCGGCCTGGTGGTAGTTGCGGTCGAGAAGGGCCCCGATCGCATCCTGGTTTTTCGAGACGCTTTCGGCAATCGCATCGAAATCGAGCCCGGCATCGGTCAGGATTTCCTCGACCTTTTCATGGCTCAGCCTGGTATTGGCCCGCATCAGCGCGTCGAGCGCGGTCTCGTAGTCGCCAAGCGCCGCCGCGCCCTGTACCGCCTGGGCGGCATAGACCGAGACCGGCCCGAAGATCGGCCAGTCCTTCATCACCAGCTTGACATTGCCGTCCTTGGCCACGACGTCGCGGATCATCGGATAGTCGCGCTTGCAATAGGTGCACTGGAAATCGAAATACTCGACCACCGTCACATCGCCCTCGGGATTGCCGAGCACGGGGGCCGCCGGATCGGCGAAGACCTCTTCCGGGGATGGCTCATGGGCAAGGGCAGTCCGCAGAGGCAAGGCCGAAAGCCCGCCGGCAGCCAGCATTCCGGTCAAAATCGTGCGTCTGTCGATCATGTTCATCTCCGCGTTGTCTTCCGGCAGTAGACCGCCCGAAATATGCCAAGGCAAGCGGCGATGCCGAAAATCGGCAAGCTGTCCGCTCACATTCGCGCGAGCGCGTCGGGGCGCGCGAGTTGATCCGGGCTGTCGGCGAAAAACAAGACGCGGCGATTGCCGGCTACGCTTTCATCGGGTTGCCGCCTCCGTGTCGGAATGTTCGACAGATCGATAAAAAGAATTAATCGCCGCATGTGAAATTGAAATTGGACAGGCTTTGCGAAATTCCGGTTTCCTGTTCCGTAAAATCAGTGGGAGCCTATTTGTGAGCGACAGGAAACTTTATCTCAAATTCATCGATGCCAATGTTCAGGGCATAATTTCCCTTTATTGGGACAATGCCCCCGAGACCTGCGCCGCCCTGTGGGGCGCGCTCGAAAAGCCGATCCAGTGGCCGGCGACCCACGCGATCTTCTCCGGGCCCGAAATCATGATGGGCCTGCCCGAGGAGGCACGCAATTTCGACCCGACCAAATTGCCGCCGGAAAACCAGACCATCCTGCCCGAGCCGGGCGAATTGCTGTGGTTCTACCAGCCGAAGAACTTCTTCAAGATCGATCCCGACGAGTTCTGGGAGATCGGCATGTTCTACGGCGTCGGCGGGCGCACATTCGGCCCGACCGGGTGGATACCCTGCACCTATTTCGGCAAGATGACGGAAAATCTCGAGGCGGTCGCGGCCCAGTGCCGGCTGATCCGCACCGAGGGCGCTAAGAAAGTGGAGATCGGGCGCCTGGCCTGATCAACCGATAACCAAGAGGAAGGGAATAGCATGAAACTTGTTACAGCAATGCTGGCCGGTGCTTCGGTCCTCACCGCCGTACCCGCCTTCGCCGCGGAAATCACCATCAATTCCTTCGGCGGCGCCTATGAGGAGGCGCACCGCAAATGCGTGATCGATCCGTTCACGGCCGAGACCGGCGCCGACGTCAAGATCGTCACCGCCTATTCGGCGGACGCCTTCGCCCAGCTTCGCGCCCAGAAGGACGCGCCGCAATATGACGTGATCCATTTCTCCGGCGGTCAGGAAATCGTCGGCGCCAAGGAAGGCCTGCTCGCGCCGATCGATGCGGCGAAGCTTTCCAACGCCGCCGATCTCTATCCCTTCGCCGGCGCGAAGATGGCGGAAGGCGAGGGCCCGGCCTACCAGATCGCCGCCATCGGCCTGCTCTACAACAGCGACGAGCTTTCCGAAGCGCCGTCAAATTGGGCCGATCTGATGGAGCCGGCGCTTGCCGAGGGCCTGGTGCTCACCGATATCTCCAATACCTACGGCCTGTTCGGCTTCCTGATGCTGAACCAGGTTGCCGGCGGCGATCTCGACAACATCCAACCGGGGCTCGACGCGGTGAAGGCGATGCTTGAAAACGGCGCCTTCGTGGTTTCGAAATCGCCGGAAATCCAGCAGGCCTTTGCCCAGGGCGGCACTGTCGTGGCGCCCTATGCCTCCGACTACGCCTATACGCTGAGAAAAGCCGGCCTTCCGATCAAGTTCCAGCAGGGCGCCGAAGGCACGCCGGCAAGTTACATCACCGCCAATCTGGTGGCCGGTCGCGACAATCAGGATCTGGCGCTGAAGTTCATCGATATCGAGCTTTCGCCGGAGGCCCAGGCATGCTTCGCCGAGGCGCTGCGCTATACGCCGACCAATTCCAAGACCGAATTGCCGGACGAAGTGGCCGCCGACGTCGCCTATGGCGAGGAAGGCGTGGCAAGCCTGCTGCGTTTCGATCCGGAAGTGATCGAGGCCAATCGCGCCGACTGGGTCATCGAATGGAACAAGGCAATCGCGCAATAAGGCGGTGCGCCCGTCCCGCATCCCGGCTTGGCCGGGGTGCGGGGTGAATCATGAGCCGGGGTGGCGGATCTGGGTTGGATCGCACACCTCTCAACAACTACTCTCCCGCCTTAAGGGGGATATTGCATTTGGCCCGGCGGCTTGCTCCCAATACTCTCTCCCGCCAGCGGGAGAGATGCCCCGAAAGGGGCAGTGAGGGTGAAGCAGCATTTCAAACCGTGAGGGCCTCGGTGGGGAGAAACTCCCCCCTCACTGTCGCTGTCGCGACATCTCTCCCCTCCGGGGCGAGAAGATTGGCGGGCTATGCGGTTGGGTGCGTTATGATAGACGCTTGCTTGGCACACGGCATCAACAAGAGGAAACCCAGCGGATGAAGTCCGACCGTGCAGAAAACGCGCTTCTGGTGTCGCCCGGCCTGCTGCTGCTGGCGCTGGCGTTTTTCCTGCCGATCGCGCGCATGCTGATGCTGTCGGTCATGGGGCCGGAAGGGTTCACCTTTTCCCATTTTGCCGAATTCATCCGCGAGCCCTATTACCTCAATGTGCTGTGGCGCACGATCCGGCTGTCCTTCATCATCACGCTGATCTCGGCGCTGGTCGGCTTTCCGCTCGCCTATATCATGGCGCGCGCCGGGCCCCGGCTCAGGCTGTGGTTGATCATCGTCATCCTGCTGCCGCTGATGACCAGCGTGGTGATCCGCACCTTTGGCTGGATGGTGATCTTCGAACGCGGCGGTATCATTTCGTCGACGCTCTACGATCTCGGACTGGTGAAGCGCAATTTCACGCTGATGCGCACCGAAACCGCGATCGTGATCGGCATGGTGCAGGTGCTGTTGCCGTTCATGACGCTGTCGATACTCGGCGTCGTCAGCCGCATCGATGAAAAGCTGGAAGAGGCGGCTCGGACCATGGGTTGTTCGTTCCTGCAGGCGTTTCGGCATGTGGTGCTGCCGCTTGCCATGCCGGGCATCGCCGCCGGCTCGCTTCTGGCCTTCACGCTTTCGGCAAGTTCGTTCGTGACGCCGAGCCTGCTCGGCGGACCGCGTCTCCAGGTGCTGGCGGCCTCGATCTATTCCTCGGTCACGCAGACGCTCGACTGGCATTTCGCCGCCGCCCAGGCCGTGATCCTGTTCCTCGGCATCGCGCTCACCCTCATCCCCTATTTCAGGTTGACGGGAGGCCGTCATGGTTAAGGCCGTTCCGCTGTGGCTGAAGATCGTGACGGTCGTGTTCATCGCGCTGATCGTGGTGGTCATGCTGGCGCCGCTGGTGGTGGTGATCGGCACCTCGTTTTCGGCCAACCAGTTCATCGCCTTTCCGCCCAAAGGGTTCTCGCTCGAATGGTATCACAAGGTGCTGTCGTCGAGCGCCTATCTCTCATCCGGCGCCCTGAGCCTCGGCATCGCGCTGCTGGTGACGCTCTCCTCCGTCACCATCGGCGGCGCGGCCGCGATCGCGATCCACCGCCGGCAATTGCCGCAATCGGAACTGCTCGGCGCGCTGTTCCTGTCGCCGCTGATCCTGCCGACGATCATCTACGCCATCGGCCTGTTGATGTTCTGGAGCGCCGCCTTCGGACCGGTCTCCTTCATCACGCTGTGGATCGGCCATACCGCGATCACGCTGCCCTATGTGGTGCGCACCACGCTTGCCGTCTTGAGCGAGTCCGACCCCTTCATCGAGGAGGCGGCCCGCACCATGGGGGCGGGGCGCATTCAGCGGCTCGTGTTCGTGGTGCTGCCGCAATGCCGGCCGGGGCTTGCCGCCGGCGCGTTCTTCGCCTTCAACATTTCGTTCGACGAGGCGGTGCTGTCGCTGTTCCTGCGCACCCCGGACATGACCACGCTGCCGGTGCAGATTTACGGCCAGCTCGAATTCAGTCCCGATCCTTCCGTCGCTGCGGTCTCCACGATCATGATCGCGCTCACCGTCATCCTCATTCTGGTTATCGACCGCGTGCTCGGTATCCGGAAATTCGCCTCGGCCTAGGAATATAATCATGTCGGATATTCATCTCGATCGGATCAGGAAGTCCTACGGCAAGGTGGAGGTTCTCCACGGCATCGACCTCGCGCTGTCTTCCGGCGAGTTCGTGAGCCTGCTCGGCGCATCCGGCTGCGGCAAGACCACGCTGTTGCGCACGGTTGCCGGCCTTGAGGCCGTCACCGGCGGGCATGTTGTCATTGATGGCCAGGATGTGACGGGGCTGCCGCCGGAAAAGCGCGATATCGCGATGATGTTCCAGTCCTACGCGTTGTTGCCGCATCTGAGCGTCTACGAGAATGTCCGCTTTCCGCTGCGCATGCGTCGCATCGGCGTGCGCGACGAGCAGGATGAGCGGGTCAAGGCCGCGCTGGAGACGGTGCAGCTCGGTCATCTTTCCGACCGCTTCCCGCGCCAGCTCTCCGGCGGCCAGCAGCAGCGAGTGGCGCTTGCCCGCGCGATCGTTTCCAACCCGAAAGTGCTGTTGCTCGACGAGCCGCTCTCCAACCTCGATGCCCGGCTGCGCGAGGACATGCAGGTGGAGCTGATCGAGATCCACCGCCGCCTCGGGCTGACCACGCTGTTCGTGACCCACGACCAGGAGGAGGCGCTGAGCCTCTCCGACCGGGTGGTGCTGTTGAATGCCGGCAAGGTCGAGCAGGAGGGCGCGCCTTCCGAGATCTACGCCCGCCCGGCGACCGCGTTCGTCTCCGGCTTCATCGGCTCGGCCAATGTGTTGAAGGGAGAGCTTGAGGCGGGCGGCATCGCGGTGCTGGAGGACGGGCAACGCCTCGCGGTTTCCGCAGACGCGCCGGCCGGGCCGGTCTCGGTCGTATTGCGGCAGGAGGATTTGGCCGTCGCAGCTTCAGGCGAGGGGCTGAAGGCCACGGTGAAGACCCGCGTCTATCTCGGCGCGCGAAACCGCTATGTGCTGAGCCTTGCCGGCGAGACCATCCGGCTTCTCACCGACAACGAAACCGTGCTGCAGCCGGGCGACGAGGTCGTGCTTTCCATCGATCCCGAACGCATTCGCGTTCTCGCCCGCTGACCCACTTTTGATTGTGAGACCGCGTGGAGGCTGGTAGCGTATGGCGATGCGCATCATCGACATGGCCACCTTCGTGGCGCTCGCCCGCAACCGGCATTTCGGCCGCACCGCCCGGGAACTGAACACCACCCAGCCGGCGATTTCCTCGCGCCTTGCCATTCTCGAGCGCGATTACGCTTGCCGGCTTGTGGAGCGCGGCGACCGCGAATTCCGGCTGACGCCGGCGGGCGAGGAAGCGCTGCGCGTGTTCCAGGAGGTGCTGGAAAAGCTCAACACGCTGAAATCCGATCTCAAGGAGGGCGGCAGCGATGCCGCCTATATCGTGCGCATCGGCGCGATCGATTCCGTGGTCGCCACCTGGATGCCGGATTTCATCGAGGCGCTGAGCCAGGCGATGCCGAACCTCAGGGTCGAACTGACGATCGAGGGGACGCGCGACCTCATCGCCGGCCTTGCCCATGGCGAGTTCGATCTGATCTTCGGGATCGAGCCCGCGATCGGCGACAGTTTCCGCTCCTTCATCATCTGCTATTACGAGATGGTCTGGGCCGCGGCTCCCGCGGTGGTCGACCGCAATACCACCTACAGCGTCGACGAGTTGTCGCGGATGCCGATCATCACCTTCCCCAAGGGCACGCCGCCCTATGCCTATGTCGCGCCCTATTTTCAGGACGAACGGGTACTGGCCTCCAAGCTGACGAGTTCCAACTCGCTGTTTGCGATGATCAATCTGTTGATTGGCGGCTTCGGCCTCGCGGCGATCCCCTCGGTCGCGATCGCGCGCGAGCTGGAGAACGGCCTGCTGTGCCGGGTGAGCGTGACCAAGCCGTTTCCGCCGATGCCGATCGTCGCCACCTACCAGACGACCGTCGGCCAGAACATCCTGCGCAGCGTCGCCGATCATGCCCGCAGCAGCGCCGCCGAATTCTGCCGCAAGGTGTCCTCGGAAAGCGCCTGGGTGCCGGGGGATGGCGGGTCCGCTACTGCCGAGCAGGATCGCGGCCGCATCAATCGATGATCGCCACCGATTTGATCTGGGCATAGACGGCCATGCCGGGCTGCAGGCTGAGGAGATTGGCCGAGCGGGCGGTGACCCGCGCCATGATCAGCCTGCTGCCGATCTCCAGATGCACGATCATGACGGAGGGATGGTCGCCGCGGGCGATCTCGCGGACGATCGCGGGCACGCGGTTGATGATCGAGACATTCAGATTTTCGGTGAGCGCGATCGAGACGTCGCGGGCATGGATCATCAGGCGCACCGGCTCGCCGACCGCCCTGCCGGTATGGGCGATCCACAGCGCCCCGCCCTCGAACTTGGCAAGCGCGAGTTGCCAGCGCAGGTCGATATCGGCGATCCGCGCGTCGATCGCTATTCCGGCCCGGCGCTCATGCGCCATCGGCAGGTCGAGGCGTGCGAGCGTCTCGGCGGTGGGGCCGGCGGCGATAACGCGCCCGTCGCGCATCACCGCCAGATGATCGGCAAGCCGGGCCACCTCGTCGGGCGCGTGGGTGACGTAGAGCACCGGGATGGACAGGCTCTGCCTCAGGTTCTGCAGATAGGGGAATATCTCCTGGCGCGCGTGGATGTCGAGCGCCGACATCGGTTCGTCCATCAACAGCAGTTTCGGCTGCGAAAGCAGCGCGCGGGCGATCGCGACCCGCTGCCGCTCGCCGCCGGAAAGCCGCGCCGGCATGCGCTCCAGAAGAGCGGAAAGACCGAGCAACGCGACCAGCTCATCGAACCGCGCCTTGCCATCGCGCTTCGCCCGCTTCTCGCCATAGCGAAGGTTGGCGCTGACGGTGAGATGGGGAAACAGGTTGGCCTGCTGGAACACATAGCCGACCTCGCGGCGATGCGGCGGGCGGAAGTGACTGCCGTCCTGCCAGACCTCGCCATCGATCGAAAATTCGCCGTCGGGCAGGTGTTCCAGTCCCGCGAAACAGCGCAGCAGGCTGGTCTTGCCGCAGCCGGAGGGGCCGAACAGCGCGGTGACGCCGCTTTTCGGAAACCGGAAGGACGCATCGAGCAGAAACGCGCCGAAACGGCCGGCGAAACGGGCGGAAAGTCTGTCACCGGTCATGGAAAGCGCCTCCGCATGCGTCGCTCGATCAGCATTGTCGACAGGATGACGAGGAAGGAAAACGCCAGCATGCCGGCGGCGAGGATATGCGCCTTGCCCCATTGCAGGGTCTCGACATAGTCGTAGATCGCCACCGACAGAACCTTGGTCTTGCCGGGAATATTGCCGCCGATCATCAGCACCACGCCGAATTCGCCGACGGTATGTGCAAAGCCGAGGATCGCGCCGGTGATGAGGCCGGGGCGGGCAAGCGGCAGGGCGATCGAGAAGAAGCGGTCGACCGGGCCGGCCCGGAGCGTCGCGGCCGCCTCCAGCGGATCATTGCCGATCGCCTCGAAGGCGTTGCGCACCGGCTGCACGGCAAAGGGCAGGGAATAGATCACCGAGCCGACCACGAGACCCGCGAATGTAAAGGGCAGGGTGAAGCCGATTGTCTTGCCGATGGCAGCGCCGAGCGGGCTTTGGGGGCTCAACGCAATCAACAGATAGAAGCCGAGCACCGTCGGCGGCAGGACCAGGGGGAGGGCGACGATCGCACCGATCACTTCCTTCCACCATGTGTGCGACCGCGCCAGCCACCAGGCGAGCGGCACGCCCAATATCATCAAGAACACGGTCGTGACGCCGGCAAGTTTCAGCGTCAGGAATACGGCTTCCCACATTATGTCCGCTCCAGGGCCCATTCCCGAATGCCAGGAATCACGACGGCAGCCGGTAGCCGTGATTTCCGACAATTTTGCGGGCGGTATCGCCCTTCAGGAAGCTCATAAACGCCCGCGCCGCGATATTGTTCTCGCCCTTCTTCAAAAGAACCGCGCCCTGTGCGATCGGGCTGTACAAATCGGTCGGCACTTCATAGCGCGAACCGCCGGGCTCGCCGACAAGCTGAGACAGCGCGACGAAGCCGAGCGCGGCATTGCCGGTGGCGACAAACTGGTAGGCCTGGGTGATGCTTTCCCCCTCGACCAGCCGTTCCGCGAGCGTCTCGTAGACGCCGAGCGCCGTCATCGCCTCCACTGCCGCTGCGCCATAGGGGGCGGTGCGCGGATTGGCGATCGCCAGCTTGCCGAAGCGTTCGGGATGGAAGAGCACCGCGCCTTCCGGATCTACGAGATCTGGATCGGCGCTGTAAAGCACCAGCGCGCCGAGCGCATAGACGAAGGCGCTGCCTTCAGCCGCGTATCCTTCTTCGATCGCAAGCGCGGGGCGCTCCTCATCGGCGGCGAGAAACACGTCAAAGGGCGCGCCGTGAATGATCTGGGCATAGAGCCTGCCGGTCGAGCCGAAACTCAGCACCGCGTCATGGCCGGTCTCTTCGCGAAAGGCCTCGGCGATCTCCTCGGCGGTTCCGGTGAAATTGGCGGCAACGGCGACGGTGACCTCGCCGGCGGCGGCCGGTATCGGCGAAAATGGCAAAAACAGGAGGGCGAGAAACAGAATACGGCGCATCTTGGTCTCCGGGGCGGGTGCGGGAACTGTGCCTGCTGATCGCGCGCCGGTCAAACGGGCCCTGCGCGACAAGACGCCGCAAAATTCTGCCGACCCCCCTTTAAAATCGGTTTAGAGAGAACCAAAAAGCCTTTAGTAAGGTGTCGTTTCAATCGAACGGACGGACGCAGCATGACGGATATTATCGATCTCAACGACGACTGGGTGTTTTCCTCCGACGCTCACAACAGTTCCGTCACGCTGTCGGCGCCCGGCGATGTCCATTCCGCGCTCTTGGCCGCGGGCGCGATCGAAGATCCCTATTACCGCGACAACGAACCAAGAACCGACTGGGTTCACGAGGCCGAGTGGGTCGCCGTCAAGCGCTTCCAGCTTGCCGATGTTGATGGCGGCCGCTTCACGCTGCGCTTCGAGAGCGTCGATTGCCTGGCCGAGGTCAGCGT
This sequence comes from Martelella mediterranea DSM 17316, assembly GCF_002043005.1. Classification (NCBI taxonomy): domain Bacteria; kingdom Pseudomonadati; phylum Pseudomonadota; class Alphaproteobacteria; order Hyphomicrobiales; family Aurantimonadaceae; genus Martelella; species Martelella mediterranea. The sequence goes on from NZ_CP020330.1 coordinate 1,053,042, forward strand.
CAATGGAAAGCCCGCCGGGCGCTGCGAAAGTCAGTTCCTGCGCCATGATTTCGACGTCACGGAGCTTTTGCGCGCGGGCGAAAACGAGATCGCGGTGCGGTTTCTCTCCAATTCGCGCGAGGCGGAAAAGCGCGCGAAAGCGTCCGACTTCCCGATTCCCTATACCAAGAACAGCCGCATCGGCCATTTCAACTTCCTGCGCCGGGCGCAGTGCCATGGCGGCTGGGACTGGGGCATCGCGCTGTCGCCGCTCGGCTTCTACGGCGATATCACGCTGGTGCGTACCGGCGACCTGAGGCTCGACGATGTCGCGATCCGTCAGCGTCACGCGAGCGGCGCGGTGGAACTGGACGTCACCTTCCACGCCTTCGCCTTTGCGCCGGATGAGGCCGAGGCGGCGGTCGAAATCGATGGCAAGCGGGCGACCGGCATGCTGACCGCCTGGCCCGGCGAAAACCGGGTCACGGTGACCGTCCGGGTGGAAAATCCCCGGCTGTGGTGGCCGGTGGGCCACGGCGAGCAGGCGTCTTACGATCTTGCGGTGTCGCTGGCCGGCCAGCGCCGCGATTTCCGCATCGGCCTGCGCAGCGTTGCTCTGCTGACCAATGCCGACGAGATCGGCCATCGCTTCGCCTTTCAGATCAATGGCCGCGAGATCTTCATGAAGGGCGCCAACTGGATTCCGGGCGATGCGCTGCCGGCCCGCGCCACGCCCGACCAGGTGCGCGACCTGCTGCTCTCGGCGGTCGAGGCCAATATGAACATGATCCGCGTCTGGGGCGGTGGGCAGTATGAGGCCGACTGGTTCTATGAACTCTGCGATGAACTCGGCATCATGGTCTGGCAGGACTTCATGTTCGCCTGCAGCCACTATCCCGCCCATGAACGCGGCTTTCTCGATCTGGTTCGCACGGAAGCTCGCCAGCAATTGCGCCGGTTGTCGCGCTTCGCCTCGATCGCGCTGTGGTGCGGCGACAATGAACTGGTGGGCGCGCTCAGCTGGTACGAGGAGAGCATCAACGACCGCGATCGCTATCTCGCGATCTATGACCGTCTCAACCACGCGCTCGAGGAAGCGGTGGAGGACGAGGATATCGGCCTGCCGTTCCGGCCGTCATCGCCTTCGGTCGGGCGGCTCGATTTCGGCGATGGCTGGCACGTCGACACCTCGGGCGACATGCATTTCTGGGATGTCTGGCACTCGGCCAAGGATTTCGAGCACTACCGCACGGTGCGCCCACGCTTCTGCTCGGAATTCGGCTTCCAGTCCTTCCCCTCCATGCGGGTGATCGAAAGCTTCACCGCGCCGGAAGACCGCAATGTCTCCTCCGCCGTCATGGACGTCCATCAGCGCAATATCGGCGGCAACAGCCGGATCGTGGAGACCATCGCGCGCTATTTCCGCTTCCCCGACAGTTTCGAGGACATGGTCTATCTGAGCCAGCTCTCGCAGGGCCTGGCGATGAAGACGGCGATCGAGTTCTGGCGTTCTAACAAGCCGCGCACCATGGGCACGCTGTTCTGGCAGTTGAACGACACCTGGCCGGTGGCGAGCTGGTCGAGCCTCGAATATGGCGGCGGCTGGAAGACCACGCAATATCTCGCCCGCCGCTTCTTCGCGCCGCTGATGGTGACGGCGGAACCGGACCCGGATACCGGCGCGATCGTGCTGTTCGCGGTCTCCGATATCGAGGACGAAAAGCCGATCACCGTCAGGCTGCGCACCGTGAATGCCGCCGACGGCACGGTCTTTGAACTGGGTACCTATGACGTGGTCACCAGCGTGGAGACGGTGGTGGAGATCGCCCGCATCCGTCCCGAAAGCCTTGGCGACAGCACCTTCCTGCTGTTCGACTGGCGCGATGGCGAAGGCAATCATCTCGGCGAAAACGAGTATCTGCCGCAGCGGCCGAAAGCCTATCGCTTCGGGGAGCCGAAGATCACCGTCCATGCGGAAGAGGACCGGATCATGCTTTCTACCGACCGGCCGGCACTTTACGTCACCTATGATCACGGCGGCGACGACATCTACTCCGACAATTGCTTCACGCTGTTGCCGGGTGAAGACAAGATGCTGACAGTGACCCGCAGGCGGACCTCGCATCTTGGTCGGGAAAGGGCGCCTGAGCTGCGGTATTTGAAGGGCTGAGAAGACACACACCCGTCCTCTTCTTCGGTACCCCTGATGCGTGGGTCTTGCTCTTGCGAGACGATTGGCCTATTTGTCGGCGCCCAATGCCGAATGGGACGATGAGCGCACGACAGTGTTGCCGCGCGACAGCGAAGGGCCCGAATCGATATGGAACAACGCATCCCAATGCCCAGAACCTCTGTTTTCAAGCGTCTTCTCGACAGAGTACTCGCGCGCTTTATTCCTATGGCAAACCGCAGCTTGCTTTATCGGTTGCTGTCGGAAAATCTGCGGGCCCAGGCTCCGTGGTATGCTCTGGCGACGGTCGCCATGCTGATTGTCGCGGCGATGACGTCCATGAGCGCATGGATCATGAAGGATATCGTCAACGAAACCGTGGTTTCGAAGGACATGCAGCGCATGTTTTTCCTGGCCGGCGGGGTTGCGACGATCTTCATCGTCAAGGGCATAGCAACCTATTTTCAGATCGTCATTCTCAGCAAGGCCGGCAACAACATCATTGCCGTGACGCAGAAGCGCATCTTCGATCGCATTCTTCGGCAGGATCTGAATTTCTTTATCAAACATCCGTCCTCCGACCTGGTGATGCGCCTGACGAACAACGCGCAGGCTGCCCGGTCGGTTATGGATCTCGTGCTGACCTCTGCCGTCCGCGATCTCTTCTCGCTGATTGGTCTTCTGGTGGTGATGTTCATTCAGCAGCCAATTCTGTCGCTCGTAACTCTGATTCTCGGCCCTGCGGCCTTTCTGGGCGTGCGCTATCTGACCAAAAAGGTCCGCGACATCATGCGTCAGGAATTGACGGCGGTCACCAAGATCATCGAAGGCGTGCAGGAAGCTTCGACCGGGGTGCGGATCATCAAGGCATTTGGCCTGGAAGAGCATATGCGCGAACGTATGAACCAGAGCGTCACGCAGGTCGAACATCGCGCCAATTCCATCGCCCGCCTTTCGGCGGCCACCAGTCCAATCATGGAAACCCTTTCCGGGCTTGCCATTGCCGGCGTGATTGCACTGAGCGGATTGTGGGTCGTTGGCGGCGACAAGACTCCCGGCGAACTGATGTCGTTCATCACGGCACTGCTGCTCGCCTATGAGCCGGCCAAGCGGCTGGCGCGCATGCGGATCAATCTTGAAGCAGCCATGGTTGGCGTGCGCATGATGTACGAGATCAAGGATCATCCGATACAGCTGACGGAAGCCGAAAACGCCAGACCGATACCCGAAGAGGGCGGCGGAGAGATTGTCTTCGAAGATGTCGGCTTCTCCTATGCTCCTGACAAGCCCTTGTTTGAAAATCTGAATCTTGTTTTTTCGGCGGGCAAGACGACAGCGCTTGTCGGGGCATCGGGTGGCGGCAAGTCCACGATCATCAATCTCGTCATGCGTATGTTCGATCCTGATGAGGGGTCGATCAAGGTCAACGGCCTCGATCTGAGGCAGGTTTCCTTTGCCTCGCTGCGCGCCCATATGTCGTATGTCGGCCAGGACACGTTCCTGTTCAACGGCACGGTTCGCGACAATCTGGCGCTTGGCCGCGAGGGGGCGACCGAGGAAGAGATCGTCCAGGCCGCCAAGGATGCCCATGCGCATGATTTCATCATGAACATGCCCCAAGGATATGATTCTCCCGTCGGCGAAAACGGCGGCAATCTTTCCGGCGGCCAGAAACAGCGCCTGGCAATCGCCCGCGCGATGTTGCGCGATGCCGATATCCTGATCCTCGACGAGGCGACCAGTGCGCTTGATTCCTATGCCGAATCGCTGGTGCAGGATGCGCTGAAGCGGTTGACCAAGGATCGCACCACGATCGTGATCGCCCACCGCCTGGCGACGATCACGTCGGCCGATAACATCGTCGTTCTCGAAAACGGGAAGATCCTGGAGCAGGGGCCGCAGCGCGAGCTTCTCGCCCATGACGGGCCTTACCGGCGCCTTTACGAGTTGCAGATTCTGCCCCAGCTCGAAGAGGCCTGATCGCCGTCCTCCGATTTTTTTGATAAGCCATGGCTGCCCTTGCACGCCATGGCTTTTTTGCGTCCGCTTCAGCCCGGTGTAGCGACAATATGCCTCGCTCGATTTGCGGGGCATGCGGCGAAATGCTAAACAGAATGTGGCTTTTTCGTGATCGGCATATGTCGTGCTGGCGAAAGCCCCACAGGGATTGTGGAAGAGGGAAGGAAACCGGCGGGTCGGCAAACCCGCAAATCCAGGAATCGCGATGTTTACGAAAATCATGGTACCCGTCGATCTGGCCCATGCGGAGAAGCTTGAGCGCGGCCTGAAGGCTGCAGGCGACATCGGCAAGCTCTTTGGCGCATCCGTCGTCTATGTCGGCGTCACGTCATCGGCGCCGGGGGCGCTTGGCCACAATCCGGAAGAATACCGGCAGAAGCTTGAGGCCTTTGCGAAAGCGCAGCAATCCGAACACGGTTTGACGACCGACATTCATGTCGTCGTCGCCCACGATCCGGCGGTCGACATCAACCAGGCGCTTGCGCGCGCCGTCGATGAACTCGGCTGCGATCTGGTGGTGATGGCAACCCACGTGCCCAACCTTGCCGACCATTTCATGCATTCCCATGGCGGCCAGCTTGCAACGCATACCAAGGCATCGGTGCTGCTGGTTCGCGGCTGAGCCGTTTGAAGATTCGACATCGCGGATCGTCGGACGCCAGGTCCGGGCCGATGCGTCGAAGTGAAACAAGGAGATATTATATGTCCGACACGGGGATACCCGAGCCTGAAGGCGAGACAGACATCATCGACACCGATTACGAGATCGGTCAGGACAATATCACCACCAGTATCGGGCCGTTCGGTCTCGACATCCATAACCCGGTCTTTCTGATTTCGGGTCTTGCCGTCGTCGCCTTCGTGCTGGTCACGCTTGCCTTTCAGAACCAGGCTGAGGCCGTGTTCAACGGCATGCGCGACTGGCTGACCTCGACCTTCGACTGGTTCTTCCTTCTGGCCGGCAATGTCTTCGTGCTGCTCGGCATATATCTGATTTTCTCGCCCTACGGCAAGATTCGCCTCGGCGGCGCGGACGCAAAGCCGGATTATACCTATACCGGCTGGTTCGCGATGCTGTTTGCCGCGGGCATGGGTATCGGGCTGATGTTCTACGGCGTTTCCGAGCCGATTTCGCATTACACCGCGTCTGTCGCGGAGAATGCAGGCACGCCGGATAGCTGGGCCCCGCTCGGCGGCGCGGCGGGCGACACGGTGAAGGCGCAGTCGCTTGCCATGTCGGCGACGATTTTCCACTGGGCGCTTCATCCCTGGGCGATCTACGCCATCGTCGCGCTGGCGCTCGCGCTGTTTTCCTACAATAAGGGCCTGCCGCTCGCCATGCGCTCGGTGTTCTATCCGATTTTCGGCGAACGCGTCTGGGGCTGGACGGGCCACATCATCGACGTGCTGGCGGTGCTTGCAACCTTGTTCGGGCTTGCGACATCGCTCGGCATCGGCGCGGAACAGGCCAATGCGGGCCTCAACCACATTTTCGGCCTGCCGGTGAGCGAGGTCTCCAAGGTGGTGCTGATCGTCTTCATCACCGGCATCGCGCTTACCTCGGTGGTCGCGGGCATGGATGCCGGCGTCCAGCGGCTTTCGAAGATCAACATGGCGCTTGCGGCCCTGCTGCTGCTGTTTGTGATCGTCGTCGGACCCACGCTTGCCATTCTCGGCGGCATATTCACCAATTTCGTCGATTATGCCCGTTACCTGCCGGAGCTTGCCAACCCGTTCGGTCGCTCCGACAAGAACTTCCTGGATGGCTGGACCTCGTTCTACTGGGCCTGGTGGATCTCCTGGTCGCCCTTCGTCGGCATGTTCATCGCCCGCGTTTCGCGCGGCCGCACGGTGCGTGAGTTCATCACCTGCGTGCTGGTCATTCCGTCGGTGGTCTCGATCGTATGGATGACGGTGTTCGGCGATACCGCGATCCGCGAAATCATCGTCAACAATTATGAGGCGCTGGCCGACGCGCCGCTCGATCTGAAGCTGTTCATCATGCTGGAGGCGCTGCCGCTGGCGACGATCACATCGGTCATCGGCATCGTCCTCGTCATCGTGTTCTTCGTGACCTCGTCGGACTCCGGCTCGATCGTGATCGACACGATCACCGCCGGCGGCAAGGTCGATGCGCCGGTGCCGCAGCGTGTGTTCTGGGCAAGCTTCGAGGGTCTTGTGGCGATCGCGCTGTTGCTCGGCGGCGGCCTCACGGCGCTGCAGGCGATGGCGGTATCAACGGGCTTCCCGTTCACCTTCGTCCTGTTGCTGGCCTGCTTTGCGATCATCAAGGGGCTCAGAAGCGAGCCGCGGTAAACGCGCCGCTTCTTTCAAAGCGAAAAGTGGCGTTCCACGCGGACGCCGCTTTTCTGTGTCAGCGGGAGCTTCGCAATCAAGCCGTGCTTCGAGCGAAGACCGCGGATCGTCGCGCGCCGCTGCGGGAACCGGATACCGCTTTTCCCGAAGCGGATTTAATCGAAAACAATGGACGGCGCCGTGCGGGTGCGGGCGTTGAGCCCGTCCAGCACGGCCTTGGCGATCGACCGGTAGGCCGCCGCATGCGATCCGCCGGGATCGTCGACGACGACCGGCGTGCCGGCATCCGATTTTTCGCGGATGTCGATTGCAAGCGGCACCTCGCCCAGAAACGGCACGCCGATCTTGTCTGCCTCGTCTTTCGCGCCGCCATGGCCGAAAATATTGTGGGTCGCGCCGCAATCGGGGCAGATGAAGGTGCTCATGTTCTCCACGATCCCGAGCACGGGCACCGAGACCTTGTTGAACATGGCGATCGCCTTGCGGGCATCGATCAGCGCCAGGTCCTGCGGGGTCGAGACCACCACGCTGCCGGCGAGCGGCACCTGCTGGGCCATTGTGAGCTGGGCGTCACCCGTGCCCGGCGGCATGTCGACCACCAGCACGTCGAGTTCGCCCCAGGCAACCTCGCGCAGCATCTGCATCAGCGCCGACTGCACCATCGGCCCGCGCCAGATCACGGCGGTGCCCTCATCGACCAGGAAGCCGATCGACATCACCTTCAGGCCGAATTTTTCCATCGGCATGATGGTGCGCCCCGGGCCCTGCATCGGCCGGCCGGACAGGCCGAACAGCCTTGGTATCGACGGCCCGTAAATATCGGCGTCGAGCAGGCCGACCTTCAACCCTTCGGCGGCAAGGCCAAGCGCCAGATTGACGGAGGTCGTGGATTTGCCGACGCCGCCCTTGCCGGAAGCGACCGCGATGATCGAGCCGATGCCGGGAATATCCGGCTTGGCGGCCTGTTCCGGTTTTTTCGGCGGCTCGGTCGAGCGAGGTTTCTGATCGCTGGCCGGTTTGTCTGCGGTCAGCGTCACGAAGGCCTGTCTTGCGCCGGGGATGGCTTCGGCCGCCTTGGCCGCGGCCTGCCGCACCGGCTCGAAGGCTTTTGCGTCTCCGCCCGGCACGGTCAGCGAGAAATAGATCTTTCCGTCGGTCACGAAAATGTCGGAGACAAGCCCGCTGAAGGCAAGCGGTTTGCCATCGGGAAGGTTGACGGCTTCGAGGCTTCTGAGAACCTGCTGGCTGGTGATTTCGGTCATGAGACGGATTCCCGGGTTTTCCGGCAGCGCCGGAATTGCGTACGCCCTAGATAGTGGGAAATGCCGCACGCGCCAATGGCAAAGCCGGAATCCGATCCTGCGATAGGATGGTTTTTCGGCAAGGGGCCGACAACCGGAGTGGCCAGACAAAGCGCGGCGGCAAGTCTCGCGACAGAACAAAGCGGGGGATGGTCCAAGCAAAACGATAGAAACGCCGGCGCGTGTGAAGGAACCCGAAGGTTCACGGCGCCGGCGTTTCTATTATCTTAAGTCCGCGCTCTTGGGCGCGTATTTGTTTTCATCCCCTCTGGAACTGTCGAGAAGATGGACTATTCGGTTTGCCTTTGCAAGCAGCTTTTTTACGGCTGGAACAATGATTTAGACTCAATGTAGTGGGAGAAGGGCCTCCGTTCGATTTGCTGCACTGCACAAATTATTGACTCCGCTTATTTTTTAAGCCTCTGCCGCGATTTCGCCGGCTTCAGCCGCAGTCTTGAAAAAAATGCGAATCGAAGTGCCGGCGGGGGACTTCCATCCTGGCATATGGTCAAACTGAGCGCTTGATTGATTGCCGGGCCTTGTCTTTCCGCTGAAAAAGTCTTTCCTCTGGAAAGGTCGGGAATTTCCGTGGTAGGCGCGGCGGCAACACAAAAAGAAATGAGGGGCATCGGGAGAGACAATGATCACAGAGACCGTATTTGAGGGCAGGATCCTGGTGACGGACCGGATGTCGCTTGGCGAGGGGCCGGGCTATGACCGCGACACCGACATGATCTGGTGGTTCGACATCAATGCTAGCAAGCTGCATCTGCTGAACGCGTCCACCCGCGAGCGCCGGATCATTCAGCTTCCGGAAATGGCGAGCGCTCTGGCGGTGGTGGACGAGCACCGCCAGGTGATCTCCACCGAGACCGGGCTCTATTTCCGCGATACCTCCACCGGCGCGCTGTCGCTGCATGTGGCGATCGAGGCCGATAACGCCGTCACACGCTCCAACGATGCCCGGGTTCATGCCTCCGGTGCATTCTGGGTGTCGACCATGGGCAAGAACGCCGAAACGGGCGCCGGCGCGATTTACCATGTGCTGGAAGGCGTGGTGACCAAGCTGTTCGACAAGATCACCATCCCGAACGCGATTTGTTTTTCGCCGGACGGGGCGACCGGCTATTATGTCGATACCGATGTCAATCAGTTGATGTCGGTTCCGATCGCGCCGGAGACCGGCCTGCCGACGGGCCCGGCCAGCGTGTTCATCGATACCGCGCATATGGCCGGCGGCATGGACGGCGCGGTCTGCGATGGCGACGGCAATATCTGGAACGCCCGCTTTGGCGCGGGCGTCCTCGACCAGTTTGATCCGGCCGGCAAGCTCAAGGCGCGCTATCAGCTTCCCGCCCGCCAGCCGACCTGCCCGGCCTTTATCGGCCGTGACGGCGGCTGGATGATGGTGACGAGCGCCGCGCAGGACACGCGCGTCGAGGAGGAGCCCAATGCCGGCAATACATTCGCGCTTGTCACCGGCGCCAAGCCGCGCTTCGATCCGGCCTATCGCGCCGGCCGCTGAGAGAGGCCAAATCCCCGTGGTGCGGGGACGCGAATCTGTTATGAATGCGCCATGAGCATCAGACAGCTTTCCGAAACCGTCATCAACCAGATCGCCGCCGGCGAGGTCATCGAACGGCCGGCGAGCGCCGCCAAGGAACTGGTCGAAAACGCGCTCGATGCCGGGGCGACCCGGATCGAGATCGCGACCGCCGGTGGCGGCAAGGCGCTGCTTCGGGTCACCGACAACGGCTCGGGCATGAGCCGCGAGGATCTGGCGCTCGCGGTCAGGCGGCACTGCACCTCCAAGATCACCGCGGACCTCACCGATATCCGCACGCTCGGCTTTCGCGGTGAGGCGCTGCCCTCGATCGGCTCTGTCGCAAGGCTTTCGATTTCAAGCCGCACGCGCGAGGCGGGCGAGGGCTATCGCATCGCGCTGGAAGGCGGGCGTTCCGGCGAACCGGAGCCGGCCCCGGTCAATGCCGGCACGATCGTCGAGGTGCGCGACCTGTTTTTCGCGACGCCGGCCCGGCTGAAATTCCTGAAGACCGAGCGCGCCGAGACCGGTGCGATCACCGAGGTGGTCAAGCGCATGGCGCTCGCCTTCCCGGCAACGCGCTTCGTGTTGTCGGGCTCGGATCGTTCCACGCTGGAACTGCCGGCGACCGGCGACGACCGGCTGGCGCGCATCGCCCAGGTGCTCGGCCGCGATTTCAGGGCGAACGCGATCGAGATCGATGCCGCGCGCGAGGATGTGACGCTTTCCGGCTTTGCCGGCGTGCCGACCTTCAACCGCGGCAATTCCGGCCATCTCTACGCCTTCGTCAACGGCCGGCCGGTGCAGGACCGTCTGCTTCTCGGCGCGATCCGCGCGGCCTATGCCGAGACGGTGCCGAAGGGGCGTTATCCGGTGGCCGTGCTGTGGTTCTCGCTCGATCCGGCGCTGGTCGATGTCAACGTCCATCCGGCCAAGGCCGATGTCCGGTTTCGCGATCCAGCACTTGTGCGCGGGCTGATTGTCGGCGCGATCCGCGAGGCGCTGACGCGGGCGGGCGACCGGTCGTCCTCGACCGGCGCTGATGCGATGCTGAGGGCGTTCCGCCCGGGTTTCTCGCCCGAGCCCGCCGCCGCATCGCGGGTCTACAGGGGCGATTATGAGCGGGCGACCAATGCGCAATGGTCTCCGCAGCAATCGCCCTATCGGCCGGAGGGTTTCCGCGAAGAGGCCGCGCCGCGCTTCGGCGAAATGGCGACCGGTTTCGCTGAAGCCCCAGCCGGCTTTGCAGGCTTTGCGACGCCCTCGGCGCGCGGCGAGGAGCCGGGCCCGGCCGTCCAGCCCTCGCCAGACCATCCGCTAGGCGCGGCGCGCGCGCAGGTGCATGAGAATTATATCGTCGCCCAGACCGATACCGGCCTTGTCATCGTCGATCAGCACGCCGCTCATGAACGCCTCGTCTACGAGGCGCTGCGGACGGCCCTGTCCAAGGACAGGCTGCCCTCGCAAATGCTGCTGATCCCGGAAATCGTGGACATGCCGGAGGAGGATTGCGACCGGCTGATGCCGTTTGCCGACGAGCTTGCGCGGCTCGGTCTCGTGTTCGAGCGCTTTGGCCCCGGCGCGCTCGCCGTGCGCGAGACCCCGGCGCTGCTGGGCGAGGTCGATGCCGCGGCGCTGATCCGCCAGCTTGCCGACGAGGCTGGCGAGTGGGAGACCGCCGATGGCCTGCGTGCGAAGCTCGAAAGCGTGGCGGCAACCATGGCCTGCCACGGTTCGGTGCGCTCCGGCAGGCGCTTGCGCGTCGACGAAATGAATGCTCTCCTCAGGCAGATGGAGACGACGCCGGGTTCCGGCCAGTGCAATCACGGCCGGCCGACCTATATCGAACTGAAGCTCGCCGATATCGAGCGCCTGTTCGGGCGCTGATGGCACAACGCATTCGGAACTGGAGATCAAGCGGTGAATATCTTTGATGGTAGCGGCAAGGGCGCGGCGCGGATCCGCTATCTCGACGCCAATTTCGAGGTTGTGACGCCCGGCTCCTATGTGGTCTGCGCCATCACCGGCAGGCACATTCCGCTGGAGGAGCTGCGCTACTGGAGCGTCGCCCGCCAGGAGGCCTATGTTGATGCCGAGGCCTCTTTCGAGGCGGAGAAGCGCGCAGGCGCGCTTCCGACGGATAAGGCGTAAACTCCAAGCCTAGCGTCCGCTCGCGTCGTCAGTTGCTGCCCGGCAGGCCCAGCCTGTTGCGGGTGAGCGCGAGGCCCTCCATGCCCTTTGGGTTGCCCATTTCGGCAAGCGCGCTGAACACTTTGTGGGCGTCGGTGTAGCGGCCGAGATTGTAATAGGCATAACCCTTGATCACCATCAGGCCGGTTTCCTCGGGCGCGAGCTGGTTGCGCTGGTTCAGGAGCAGCAGCGCGTCCTGATAATGCCCGCCCTGATAGGCGGCGATCGCGCGCGCCGAGAGGATGTCGACCTGCAGGTTGAGCTGGCGTTCGCGGCTGAGCGGCTCCTGGGAGGCGGCGACGGCGGCCTTGTTGGTCAGGCCGAGGCGCATATAGGCAAGGCTCTGGCCATAGGCTGCTTCCTCGCGGTTTTTCGCCGATGACGAGCCGAGCGCGGTCTCGAAAGCGCGGGCGGCCTCGGTCGGGCGCTGCAGATCCATCAGGCACCAGCCCTGGCGCAGCGCCGCATCTGGCGACAGGTTTTCGGCGGAACGTCCGCTCCAGCAGCTTGAGCCGGAGGAGGAAGACGTGCCGCCGCTGGACGCCACACGCCGGGTCGACGTCGAGCTCGATGTGCGCACCACGGCCGGTTCGGCGTCGGCAACCGGTATCGCCGTGCCTTCAGGCAACTGGGTGCCGGCCGGAAGCCTGGAAACCATGATCTGGTCGCCGCTGGCATCGGCGGCGCCGACGACGTTCAGATAATAGGCGACCTGGAACTGGCGCAGATAGTCGCGATTGGCGTAGGCCTGTTCGTCGAACCGGTAGATTTCGGTTTTCTCCGAGGGCTGGCCGGTGGTGTAGAACGCCGCCTGGATCTGGGCCGCGGACGGCTGATAGCGGTTCTGCTCCGGCTGAAGCGCGGTATTCAGCACGGTCACGGTCTGCACGCCGGTCACCGGATCGGTGCGGATCATTGAGCGCGGAATGCTGAGGCGCTCCAGCGCCTGGACGCGGCTTGCCGGGCTGCCCGGCGCTGCCGATTGCGCCGCCGCGCCGCCGCCATAGTAATACTGGTAATATTCCGGCACGTAATTGGCGGGCGCGGTATCAGCCTCCGCGCCGAGCCCGAGCGCGCCGGGCGCTGCGACCGGCGCGGTCAGGGCCACGCCATTCTGCGGCTGTCCGGGCGATGACGGCATGGCGGTCGCGCCGATCGGGGTCTGCTGGCCGGTGGCGAGATCGATCTCGGCGATCGGCACGGCCACGGTGCGGCTGGTGCCGTTTGCTTCCTTCAGCACCGTCAGCTCGAACACGGTCGCCATCATGTTTTCAAGCGTGGTCACCGGCGCGTTGGGGTCGTTCAGCCAGGCGATGCGCTCGGAATAGGGCGCCCAGATCTTCTGCATCAGGTAGACGCCGGGCTTGTAGTTCATGTCGTTGAGCGTCAGGGTCACGCCATAGGCTGCCGGCTCATACCACGGCTGCCAGGAGAGTGCTGCCTCGAACCATTGCAGCGCTGCGAGCGGCTGGTTGAAATCCTTGGAGTACCAGCCGAACTGCTGGGCGGCGGTCATGCTCTTGGCTTCGGTGATGACGTCGGCCATGCGGCTCAGGACATCGGTGGGATAGTCCTTGCGCGGAATCCGGCCGAGCATCCGGACCACGGCATTGAGATAGGTGTCGAGCGCCTCATCGCTGTCATTGCGCCAGGGATACATCACCGACTCGGCCTCTTCGGCCTTGTCCTGTTCGATCAGGATCAGCGCCAGCCCTTGCGAAATCGTGGCCGAATCACCTTCATCGCGGGCCTTGCGGAACCATGGTTCGGCGGCGTTTTCGCTGCCGCGGATCAGGAAATACCAGCCTAGCAGCTCCGCATCATTGGCCGAATTGGAGGTGTTGGCGAGTTTCTCCATTGCCGCCAGATCGTCGGGGGAGATGACGATGGTTTCGTCGTCGCCGGCTTCGGCGAAGCGGTCGCGCAGCAGGTTTTCGCTGATCTCCTGAAATTCGGGCATGTCCTGTTCATCAGGACGCTCGAAGCCGATCAGCGTCTTCATGTCCTCATAGGGCATGACGGCCAGCGCCTTCTGCAGCGTGGCCAGACGCTCCTGCGTATTGTCGCAATTCTTCATGATATAGGTGTAGCTGTCCATCGCGCGGTTGAGCTTGTCGGTCTTGGCAAAGGCTTCGCTCACCAGCCACAGGACATTGATTTCCGCGCAGGTCAGGATGCTTGGCGATTGTGATGCGAGATCAATGACCTTCTCATAGTCGCCGTCTTCCGATGCCTTCAGCAGGTCGGTCCGGTTTTCGGCGATCTGCAGGCGGTCGATCAGGTCGGCCGGCGGCAGCCAGTTGGGCTCTTCGGTCTGGCGGGTCTGGATCAACTGGCGGACCTCGGCGTAATTGCCGCGCGCATAGGCCTGCCACATGGCGTTAAGCTGCTCGTCCTCGCCGTCCTCGATGGCCAGCGGATTGGCCGGCGGCGTCCAGTTGGGATAGAGCGAGCGCAGCCGCGAGATCTCCGCCTGGAGACGTTCCAGGTCGCCCTGCTGGGCGAAATAGCGCAGCGCGCTTTCATCGACCGCCGGACGTTCCGGCTCCTGGGTCGGTTGGGCGGCAGGCTGCTGGGCTGGCTGGGAGGTGCTGGCATTGGTCTGCGGCGTCGGGCTGTCGGGCAGATTGCGCAGATTGGTGGAGGGCTCCTGGGCCTGGGCTTCGTTCACCGCCGAAAAGCGCGGTTCGGCCGCCGGCGCGGGCGCTGGCGCGTCATCGTTGACGATTTGCTCATAGGCCTGGCTGAATGCCTCGGTCGGCTCGGCCAGCGCGGTGGAGACCGGAAGCTTGCGGCCGGGCGCGCCCATGCTGCCCATGCTGATTGCACCGATCATGGCGATCGCGCCTGCCGTCAGTGCAACATAAGTCAGCTTCATGGTATCCATACTCCGGCCGAGCGGCCGTTCCCTGTGCTGGAACCGGCTGTGCCCGCATTATTGCCCGTGTGTTCGCCGCCCGCACCGGCGCTGTCGCGATAGCGGAGGCCTTCAACCTTGGGTGCAGCGGAATTTGCGCGGCTTGGCATGTCGGGTCCCTGTATCCGGCTTGCGGCGAACGTCATTTGATTCACCACAAACACGTATTGTCGTTAAGAAATATTAAAAACCGGGGCGAATAGCAGCGAAGTTTTAGAGAAATTGTTAATTTTCCGGTGCGTTCCCCTGATGTCGCGTTAGCTCTTTGTTTACCAAACTCTGAAAAATATGAATGTGAAATACAAAAGACCGGTTCGGGCTTTCTGCCGCCCCAGGCGGCGATAAACCAAGGTGTGCTTAAAGATGTCGATTGCCGTTGCCCGTCAGATCAGGTCCCGCTGCCGAGCGGCTTTGGGCCTCGTCGCTGCGGGCCTTCTGGCAAGCTGCGCCGGCAATTTGCTGCCGTACACGTCTTCGGTGCGCAGTCTTCTGCCGGAAGAGGCCGTGATCATGCCGCCGCCCGGCGGACCGGCGATCGTCTCCGTGCTCGAGGAACAGTTTTCAAACGCCATCGACCAGCAGATCATGCTGCGAACCGATGCGCGCACGCCCGGCCAGAACGCGATCCACGCCGTCTTCTTCGGCACCCGCAACTATGCGCGCATGAACGGTAACAGCCTGTCCTATCAGTCGATCACCGACCGCCGCATTGATGAGGAGATGCGCGAGCAACTGCCCGGCGTGCGCATGGTTCGATCGCCCTATTATGTGCAGAACAATTACGGCCCGTTCGGCTATGCCTTCGGCCATGGCCGGGGCGACGATCTTTGCATGTATGGCTGGCAGCAGATCAGGCCGGGACAGGACAGCCTCGCGGCTTTCGGCCAAGCCGGCACGATCCAGGTGCGGGTGCGCTTCTGCGAGGCCGGGGCCTCGGAGGACGACCTGCTCGGCATCATGTACGGCTACACCATTGCCGCGGCGGTCGATGCCTATGGCTGGAACCCCTATGGCGAGCAGGCCGGCCCGCCGCCGCTTCTGGGCGAGACCGGTGCCCCGACCTATCCGCGCAAGGCCTATGACCCGAGGCCCGAACGCGTCGCCGACACCGAGAAGGTGCTGAAGTCCTCCTCCGCCAGCACCGCGCCGGTGACCCGTGTCACGACCCGTCCGGTCGCAACCGGCGACGAGATCAATGTCGATGTCGTGCGCCTGCCGCCGGGAAGCCTGCCGTCGGGCGGTTATGTCAGCACGCCCGCCATGCCCGGGGCCTATGCGCCCGGCCTGCCCGCAGCGGGCGCGCCGGCCTCGACCATCCCGGCACCTGGAAGGCAAACGCCCGCGGCGTCGACAAGTGCTGTGCCGTCGACTGTCTCGCCGACTATCGGCGCTCCGACCTCCGCGCCGGCCTCGACCAGCATCCCGGTTCCCGCGCGTCCAGCCGCCGCCTCGTCGACGACAGCGCCGGCCAGCTCGGCTGCGACGGGCTTCGCCGCGCCGGCGTCGTCCAGCCGGTCAATCCCGGCGCCGCCGTGCCGCCTGCTGCCGGGTTCGACGACGGTAAGCTGCGAGTAGTTTTCGGCGGCGGTTTGAGGGGAAGGGACCGGAGCTTCCGCTCTGGCGGATATCGCCATCGGACCGCAAAATTGCTAAAAATCAGACGGATAGGGCGGGCAAGCAATGACGGCACGGGCCGCGCTGCCGCGTGACACCGGAAAAAAACTATATCCGCGCAAGACAATTTTTAGTTTTCTTGCGTATAAGTCCGGAATACTCCGTTCGTAAGGACCTGTTTAATGCGCAAGATCGCAATTACCATTGCCTGGATTATTACCGCGATCTTTATTCTCGGCCTCGTCACGCTCCCGATCGATCTTCGAACCCAGATCGTGGTGAGCTTTGTCGCCGTGGCCGTGATGCTGGTTCTCAAGCAGATGCATGCCGAGGGCAACTGGCGGCTGATCGCGCTGGCTTTCGGCACGTCGATCGTGCTGCGCTACGTGTTCTGGCGCACCACCAGCACGTTGCCGCCGATCACCGAGCTGCAGAACTTCATACCGGGCGTGCTGCTTTACTGCGCCGAGATGTTTTCCGTGGGCATGCTGGCGCTCAGCCTGTTCGTGGTCGCGCTGCCGCTGCCGGTGCGCCCGCGCTGGGGCAAGCTTGAGGGCGACCTGCCCTATGTCGACGTCTACGTCCCGTCCTATAACGAGGACTCGACGATGCTGGCCCACACGCTCGCCGCTGCCAAGGCCATGGAATATCCGGCGGAAAAGCTCAAGGTCTACCTGCTCGACGATGGCGGGACCGAGCAGAAGCGAAACTCCAAGAACCTGGTGGAGGCGAGCCTTGCCCAGACGCGTCATCGCGAGCTGAGGCAGATCTGCGCCGAGCTCGGCGTCGGTTACATTACCCGTCCGCGCAACGAGCACGCCAAGGCGGGCAATATGAACCACGCGCTTCAATACACCACCGGCGACCTGATCGTGGTGTTCGACGCCGACCACGCGCCCGCCAATGACTTCCTTCAGGAAACGGTCGGCTACTTCATGGAAGACCCCAGGCTCTTCCTGGTCCAGACCCCGCATTTCTTCATCAATCCCGATCCGCTCGAGCGCAATCTCAGAACCTATGAGATGATGCCGAGCGAGAACGAGATGTTCTACGGCATCATCCAGCGCGGCCTCGACAAGTGGAACGCCTCGTTCTTCTGCGGCTCCGCCGCGGTGCTGCGCCGCGAGGCGCTGAATTCGGTGAACGGCTTTTCCGGCGTTTCGATCACGGAGGACTGCGAAACCGCCGTCGAACTGCACTCCAACGGCTGGAACAGCGTCTATGTCGACCGCCCGCTGATCGCCGGGCTCCAGCCCGCAACCTTCTCCTCGTTCATCGGCCAGCGCAGCCGCTGGGGGCAGGGGATGATGCAGATCCTCCGGTTCAAGTTTCCGCTGCTCCTGCGCGGCCTCACCTTGCCGCAGCGGCTTTGCTACATGTCGTCGAACCTGTTCTGGCTGTTTCCGTTCGCGCGCGCCTCGTTCATGATCGCGCCGCTCTGCTACCTGTTCTTCGGGCTGCAGATCTTCGATGCCTCCGGCGGCGAGTTCCTGGCCTATACGCTGTCCTATCTGATCGTGAACATGCTCATACAGAACTACCTGTTCGGCCAGTTCCGCTGGCCCTGGATTTCCGAGCTTTACGAATACATCCAGACGGTTCACCTGATGCCGGCGGTGGTCTCGGCGATCATCAATCCCAAGAAGCCGTCCTTCAAGGTGACGGCGAAGGACGAGTCGATCGAGCACAGCCGGCTTTCCGAAATCAGCCGGCCGTTCTTCATCATCTTCTTCATATTCGTCGCCGCCAGCGTGATGATGGTCTACCGGCTCTATGCCGAGCCCTATCTCGCCGGCGTCACCTGGGTGGTGGGCGGCTGGAATTTCCTCAACCTGTTCCTGACGGCGGCCGCGCTCGGCGTCGTCTCGGAAGCCGGCGAACGCCAGAAGGCGCGGCGCATCAAGATGTCGCGTCGCTGCGAACTGGTGATCGGCGACAGCGTCTATCGCGGCACGATCGAGGATGTCTCGACCGATGGCGCGGGGCTTCAGGTCCAGGTGCGCGATCTCGACCGCCTGCGCCCCGGCACCCATGCGCTGCTCCGGGTTGAGCCGCATCGCGGCGGCGATGCCGGCGAGGTGCCGGTGATGATCCGCCACGCCCGCTCGCTCGGCGAACTGGCCATGGTCGGCTGCCGCTACGCGCCGGTGTCCAGCCTGCATTATTCGGTGGTTTCCGATCTCATGTTCGCCAATTCGGAGCGCTGGCAACAGCTTCTGCAATCGCGCAAGAACGACCCCGGCACGCTTGCCGGCACATTCTGGTTCATCAAGATGTCGGTGCGACAGATGGGCCGCGGCATGAGCTATTTCATAGGAAAGTATCAGCCGAACACGGGCGGCGGCGCCGCACGGGCGAAGGGCAAGAGCTGATGAAACGGATCCTGCTTTTTCTGGCATTTCTCCTGGCCGGCGTTCCCCTCGTCTCGGCACAGACGACAACGCCGCCGGCTTCGTCGGGCACCGTTGCGCCGTTTGATATGGGCAGCGACGGCTCCGGCCCGCTTCCGCGCGCCCCCTCTGCCCCGCCTACGCCGACTTCGCCCGCCGCCACGCCCGAGCCGGTTGCCGAAACGGTGCCGTTTTTCCGCTACATCGTGCCGGCCGACCAGATGCGGCTCGAGGGCGAAAACGGCGAGCGGGCCTGGTCGGTCTATCTGACAGAGGCACAGGCGAAATCGGCCTCGCAGTTCAATATCGGCTATCAGAACTCGATCTTCGTCGCGCCGGAATATTCGAATCTGTCGATTGCCTTCAACAATGTCGAGATCGCAGCGCCCCCGCTCGATTCGTCCGAGCGCCAATCCGACCTGCGCTTCGAGGTGCCTGCCGGCGTGTTGAAGCCGGGCTACAACCAGTTCTCGATCAAATACAAGCTGCGTCACCGCACCGATTGCGACCTCGATTCGACCTATGACCTGTGGGCCGACATCGACCCGGAACGAACCTTCCTGATCTTCGGCGACGCGGCGACCGCCGAACTTTCCTCGATCGGCGATATCCGCGCGGTCGGCGTCGATGCGATCGGGCGGACGCAGTTTCATATCGTGGCACCTGGCCTTGCCGATACGATCGCCGGCGATCCGCTGCTGGAACTGGCGCAGGGCCTCGCTCTGCTGTCGGACATGCCGAACACCTATTTCACCTATTCCACCTCCGAACCGGTGAAATTCGCCTCCGGCGTGCTGCCGGTCTATGTCGGAACGCCGGATGAGCTGAGGCCCCTGCTCGGCGATGCGCTGCCGGATATCGGCACGGCGCAATCGGCGCGCTTCATCGGCACCAACGCGCTCGGCCAGAGCGTGCTGGTTCTGGTCGCGCCATCCTGGCAGCGGATCGGCCCGCTGATCGACGGCATCACGGAGCCCGCCGCCCGCAGCGCCGCGATGAAGGACGAGGCCTATTCCACGCATTCCTGGCGCAAGCAGGACACCCAGCTTCTGACCGGTCACAAGACGCTGACCTTCGAGCAGCTCGGCATTCCGACCCAGGAGTTTTCGGGCCGCGTGTTCCGCGCCGAATTCACCATCGGCCTGCCCGCCGATTTCTACGCCGACGCCTATGGCGAGGCGCGGCTGATGCTCGACGCCGCCTACGGGCCGATCGTGCTGCCGGGAAGCCGGCTGCACGTGTTCGTCAACGATCAGCTTGCCGCCACATGGCCGATCAGCACGGTCAACGGTGCGGTGCTCCGGCGCACGCCGGTGCGCTTCACCATGCGCCACATGAAGCCGGGCGTGAACAAGATCGTGCTGGAAGCGGCACTTCTGACCAAGGAAGACGCCGCCTGCCTGCCGGGCGCGACGGCCGACGACACGCCGCGCTTCGCCGTGTTCGACACGACCGAATTCGTCATGCCGAATTTCGGCCGCGTCGCGCAGGTGCCGGACCTGTGGGCCACCAGCGGCACGGGCTTTCCCTATTCGCGCGACAAGGCGCGCATCCCGCTCTATATCGACAATCTCAGCCCGGATACGCTTGCCTCCGCATCCGATTTCGTCGCCAAGCTTGCCAATGCCGCCCGCGCCCAGATTCCGGTGGATGTGGTGCATTCGGTCGAGGATGTGGGCGAGGGTGACGCGATCTTCCTCGGCTCCATCGGACAATTGCCGACGCAGGCGCTCCGCCAGACCCAGATCTCGCAGACCAGCCGCAGCGTGTGGACGCAGCAGGTCGGCGGCGAGGCCAATTACAACGAAGCGCCGGAAACCACGATCGAAGAGTGGGACGAGCAGGTCACAGCCGGCTGGTACAACTGGATCTTCGAGGTCGAGAAATATCTCAAGCGCAATTACGACCTGTCCTTCGAAACGCTGCGCTTCCTGCCGCGCCCGGATTCCGACTATCTGCCGCCGAACTCGATCTCGATGATCATCGCGCAGGAGCCGAGCCCGAACAGCGACGGGGCCTGGACGATGATTTCCGCGCCGTCTCAGGAAAACCTTTCCAACGGCATGGCGGCGCTGATGAAGCGCCAGCACTGGGATGCCGTGCAGGGAAGGGTCACGACCTATAACCGCAATACCGGCGTGATCGACAATGTCGGCATCGGCGCGACCGACTTCATATTCGATACGCCGTTCTCCATCAGCAACATCCGCCTGGTGCTGACCAACTGGTTCTCCACCAACACGATGTCGTTCTCGCTGGCGCTGGTGATCTTCTCGGTGCTGCTCGGGATCGCCACCAAGGCGATGCTGACCCGCTACGGCCGCTACGAGGATTGAGCCTGCTTTTGAAAGGCGATGGCGGCCGCGCCGGCCAGGCCGGGCTCGGCCCCGCTTGCGGCGGGCACCACCAGCGGCCGGTCGAACTTCCATAGCGTGAGCGGACGCACCGCCTCGTCGATTGCCGCGAGCAGATCGTGGGCGCCGGCAAGCCCGCCGCCGGCCGGCACGATGGTGGCCCCGGTCAGGTTGACGCAGACCGCGAGCGGCCCCGCGATGAGATCGAGATAGACGCTGACGGTGCGGGTCGCCGCGACCTCCGCCGCCCGCCACGCATCCAGGATGGCTCTCGAATCGAGCGGAGCGCCGTGAAGATGGGTATGCAGCCGTTCGATGCCGCGAGCGCCGGCAACGGTGTCGAGGCAGCCTGAAAGGCCGCAGCCGCAGGCGAAATGCGGTATCGCAATGCCGCCCGCCATGGTCGGCGCGATCGGTCCGTGGCCCCATTCGCCGGCAAAGCCGCCGCCGGCATTGATCAGCCGTCCGCCGGAAACCAGCCCGCCGCCGACGCCGGTGCCGAGAATGATGCCGAACACGATCTCGTGGCCCCGCCCGGCCCCGAACACGGCCTCGGCCACGGCAAAGCAATCGGCGTCATTGGCAATGACGACCGGAATGCCGGTCAGCGCTTCGAGATCGGCGGCAAGATCGGTATCGTGGATCGCCGGTATGTTGGCGACGATCATCCGTTCGGTCTCGGGATCGACGACGCCGGCAAGCGAAATCGCGATCGCGTCTGGTTTCTGCGAAAGGTCCGCGGCAATGCCGGCAAGGCGCGCGAGAAACGCCTCGCGGTCATGCGCGGGCGTATCGAAGCGCGAAACCTCACCCGGCGCGCCGCCATCAACGGCGATCGCCGCCCGGATCGACGTGCCGCCGATATCGAAACTCAAAACGCAAAATGCCATGTCCATTCCCTCAGCCCGCCGCGCTCCGGGATGAATGGGGCGGCGGCTGGAAAAGACCTATCGCATTTCGCCGCCAGGGGGAATCGCCTGACTTGCGCGAAAAGCGGCAAACGAAAGGTGGGCTGGCTCCCATTCGCCCGGACCGGGCGGCGAAAACGCGAAAAGGCTTCCGCATATGCGAAAGCCCTTCGAATTCCGTCAATGGGATGGTGGGCGTGACAAGGATCGAACTTGTGACCCCTACGATGTCAACGTAGTGCTCTCCCGCTGAGCTACACGCCCATCCGTGGCGCGGTGTATTCCAAAATTTGGCGGCGGCGTCAACTTATTTCTGAAGCTTTTTTGACGGGGGCTGCGGGCCTTTCAGGCGGCCAGCACCTTTTCGACTTCATCGACCAGATCGCGCAGGTGGAACGGCTTGGAAAGCACCTTGGCATCCTTCGGGGCCTGCGAATCGGCATTCAGCGCCACGGCGGCGAATCCGGTGATGAAGATCACCTTGAGATCGGGGTCGAGCTCGGTGGCGCGGCGCGCCAGTTCGATCCCGTCCATTTCCGGCATGACGATGTCGGTCAGAAGCAGCGAGAACGGCTCCTCGCGCAGCCGGTCATAGGCGCTTGCGCCATTGTCGAAAGCGGCGACCTGGTAGCCCGCCTTTTCCAGCGCCTTCACCAAAAAACGGCGCATGTCATCGTCATCTTCAGCAAGGAGGATCTTCATCAGCATCAGCTCAACCACATCGGCGCATCTTAACGGTCTGATAGACCCTCTGTCGTAAACAAGCAATAAAGACGGTCCCAAACTTTTCAAGCGCTGCCAAGGCGGCTTGGCAGGAGGGGCCGGGCGTCCTAGATTTCATCCATTGAAGCGCCGAAGGAGCAAGGGTGACAGAGCTGGGCAGACAGGAGCGTCAGGCGGACGGCGATGGCCGGAACGTGTTCTTCGAGGTGATCCGCCCCGAGACGCAGACCCTGCCGCTTGTCTTCAACTCGCCGCATTCGGGCCGGGTCTATACTCGCGAATTCCTGGCCGCCTCGCGGCTTGATGCGCAGCAGATTCGCCGCTCGGAGGATCTTTATGTCGATGAGCTGTTTTCGGCCGCGCCCGCCTTTGGCGCGCCGTTGCAGCGGGCGTTCTTTCCCCGCGCCTTCCTCGATGTCAATCGCGAGCCGTTCGAACTGGACCCACGGATGTTTTCCGGCCCGCTGCCCGCCCATATCAATGCGGTCTCGCCGCGGGTTATCGGCGGGCTCGGCACCATTCCGAAGATCGTGGCGGAGAACATGCCGATCTATGATGCGCCGCTCGATGTGGCGGAGGGGCTGTCGCGCATCGAGTGGATCTACCGTCCCTATCACCAGAGCCTCAAGGCGCTGCTGCAGGAAACCCGACGCAATTTCGGCCGGGCGGTGCTGATCGACTGCCACTCCATGCCCGGAACGGTGTCGGTCGGCGGGCATCGCCGGCGACCGGATTTCATCATCGGCGACCGCTACGGCACCAGCGCCTCGGCGGCGATCGCCTATGCCGCGATCTCGATCCTGGAGGGCATGGGTTTTTCCACCGCCTACAACAAGCCCTATGCCGGCGGCTTCATCACCGAGCACTACGGGCGCCCCGCAGCCGATTGCCACGCGCTGCAGATCGAGATCTCGCGCCGGCTCTATGCCGATGAGGCAAGCCTGCAGAAGAAGCCGGAATTCGTCGCGGTCAAGCAGGCGGTCAACCTGTTCATCGGCGAGTTCGCGGCATTCTTGATGGCGGAGGGGGAGGCGCCCGGCCTTGCGGCGGAATGAGGTTGCCAAAAAAAACCGCGCTTGTGGCGCGGTTAAGTCTAGGGAGGAAACACCCAAGGAGGGTATTCACAGTCGAAAGACTGTAATTGAACCTTAGATGACGGGTCGATGACTGTCAAGCAAATTTGCCTGATATTTGCGCATCATCGACCAATGTCTAATTTTTACGCGTATAGCCCATTTTTTACGCGGGTTTGCTTCCCGGCGGAGCCGTTTTGCCGGTCCACCTCCATTTTCTTTCCAGCAGACTGTGGCGGGGCGCGTGAATTCGGGCGATACGCGCGAATACAGACCAATACCGAACCGAAGGACATGACATGCTGCCCGACCGCAATTTCTTCGAGACGCTCGCCGCCGCCGCCGCCGCCGAGACCCTGCCGCGGTTTCGCTCCGGGCTCGATGTCGACAACAAGCTGGCCGGCGGTTTCGATCCGGTGACGGAAGGCGACCGGGCGGCTGAACGGGCGATCCGGACGCTGATCGGCGAACATTATCCCGATCACGGCATTCTCGGCGAGGAGCACGGCGCGGAGGGGCTGGAGCGTGAACATGTCTGGGTCATCGACCCGATCGACGGCACGCGGGCCTTTATCTCCGGCGTGCCCGTCTGGGGGACGCTGATCGGCTTTTATCGCAATGGCCGGGCGGTGATGGGCCTGATGGACCAGCCTTTTACCGGCGAGCGCTATTTCGCCGATGGCGGGCAGAGCCATTATGCCGGCCCGGGTGGGCCGCGCGTTCTGAAGACGCGGCGATGCGAGGCGCTTGAAGACGCGGTGATGTTCACCACATCGCCGCGCATCATCGCCGGCCACCTTCAGGCAGGCTACGACCGGCTCGAGGCGCATGTGCGTCTCGCCCGCTACGGCACGGATTGTTATGCCTATTGCCTGTTGGCGGCGGGTTTCGTCGATCTGGTGGTGGAAACCGGGCTCAAGCCCTATGACATCGGCGCGCTGATCCCGATCATCGAACAAGCGGGCGGCGTGGTCACGACGGCCAACGGCGGACGGGCGGAAGATGGCGGGGACATCGTTGCGGCAGCAACGCCGGCGCTGCACGCGGCGGCGCTTGCGGTGCTCAACGGCTGAATTGCCGGCCCTGATTGTGGAATTACTGAAAAAAAGGACCGGAACCATCCGCTTGAACAGGGGTAAAAGCGGTTCGGTTCCGGCCAAGGTTCCCGCCGCCGCTGGGTCAAGAGCGACAACGGTGCCGGGACGGGTGCGCCGTAGTTCCCGGCGAGGAAACGAATGCCCCATTCCCCCTGAACGGAGCTGCAATACGGCATTCATTTCCCGTTCATCCATAAGGCGAGTTGGCGCTATCTGCAATCGCGGATAGCGTGTTCGAAGTTGCGTGGCGTTTGCGGGCGGCGAAACTCTTGAAAAAATATCGGCAAAATCCCAGATAAATCGCGTCGGACGCCGAAGCTCGGGTCCGTAACCGTTCCAGGTAATCGCCGGTCTCGGGATTGCCGGGAATAAATCGCAAACTCGTCGCTCAAAGGAGGACAACATGCGTAACGTCGATTTTTCGCCCCTTTATCGTTCCACTGTCGGTTTCGACAGGCTTTTCAACCTGCTTGATACCGTAGGCCAGCCTGAACAGGCCCCCACCTATCCGCCCTACAATATCGAGCGCACCGGTGAAAACGACTACCAGATCACCATGGCCGTAGCCGGTTTCGGCGAAAATGAACTCTCGATCGAAGCCCATGCCAACGTGTTGACGGTGCGTGGCGAAAAGGCCGAGGAAGAAGCTGATGACGGTCGCGAATATCTCTATCGCGGCATTGCCAAGCGCGCTTTCGAACGCCGGTTCCAGCTCGCCGATCACATGGAAGTGCGCGGCGCCAGCCTGAAGAACGGCATCCTGCATGTGGCGCTTCTGCGCAACATCCCCGAAGCCATGAAGCCCCGCCGGATCGCGATCGAAACCCGCGATGGCGACCAGACCAGAATGATCGCCGCCGATGTCGGCAAGAACAGTGAGAAAACCGCGGCCTGATCAGCGCGGTTGAGATGAACGGGCGGCGCTCCTCTCGCGAGGGGCGCCGTTTTTGCGTCTATCGTCTGCAAAGAATGCGGCCCGCCAAGCCGTCCACCGAGATCAGGCCGGGTCCGTGGATGACGAGATAGGCGAGCGGGAACAGCCATAGCAGGCGCTGGTCGAGGATGACGGCATCCGGGAAGCGGTCGAACAGCGCGCCGATGGTCTCCGGCCCGACCTGATGGACGGTGATGTCGACCACGGTCTGGACGGCGATGAAGATCGCCATGCCGAGCGCCGCGAGCCTCGTCAGCACGCCGAGCACCACCATCAGCGGCAGCAGGAATTCGGCATAGGTGCCGAGATAGACCACCAAATGCCAGAAGAACGGCACCTGGGAGATGTCGCCGCTGGCGGCCTCCACGGCCGGCAGCGCGATCTGGTAATAGGCGCTGTCGCGCACCATGAAGAAGCCGGCAAGCCCGGGCCCGACCTTCGTCAGCGCCGAATTCAGGAAATAAAGCCAGAGCGTGGCGGCGAAGACGAAGCGGGCGAGCAATCCGGGCAGCCAGAAGGCCAGGCCCCGCTCGAGGGCTTTGGCGGTGCCGCTGTAAAGCCCGCAAAGGCGATGGGTAAGGTTCATCAAGGGGCATCCTCCGGGCTTATCGCGGCGAATGCGCCGGTGGTGAGCGCCAGCGCAAAGGCCGACGAGAGATCGAAGCCGTCATCGTCGACACCTGCGCGCTCGGCTGCCTCGCCGATCGGTTCGTCCTCGAACAGCGCCTTCACGAAGGCGGCATCGCCGGGTGTGACGCGCTGGACGGCGACATCGTAATGCGGACGGGCGATCAATGCGGTTTCGGCGGGCGAAGGGTCGAGGCCCTTCAGGCTTTCCCCGGCCTTTGTTCTGAGAAAGATGCTGGCCGCGGCGGAGCCGAGTTCCAGAAGCCGGGCGGCCGGATGGGGGGAAAGCCGCGTTGCCATCAACGCCTCCGGATCGCGCGACAGAAGCGTTTCGGGCGCAAGCGGCGGGCAGTCGGCGGCGTGATAGGCGTCGAGCCAGGCCCGCTCCAGCCTTGCCAGATCGGCGAGAAAGAACAGTTTTCGCGCCGGTTCGAAACCGGCCAAGAAATCCGGAAAGTCGCGGCCGTATTCAGCAAGGATCGTGGAGCGCGGCGGGTTTTCCGCCAGAAATTCAAGCGCCATGGCATCGAAGAAGCGCTGCCCCGCGACCTGCCGCGTCACCGGGAAGATATCGCCAAGTGCGCCCTTCAGGCTCATCGCGACATTGTTGCGGTAGACCGCGTAGCGCTTGTCGGCTTGCCCGCCGAGCGGGTTGATCACGCCCGCGGGGATGCCGGCGTCGGGCTGCATCAGGCTTGCGGCGAACGCCGGAAATCCTGTGCGCGGCGGCTGTGTTCTCGCTGGCTCAGCCATGACGCGCCCCCAGCAGGGAGCGGCCGGCATGGTCGGCAATCATCGCGTCGGCGATCTTAGCCTCGCGCTTCAGCACCGGCCAGTCGGGCACGTCATTGTCCCATTCGATCAGCGTCGGCAGCGGGCCGGCCTGTTTCAGGAC
The DNA here is from genome assembly GCF_002043005.1 of Martelella mediterranea DSM 17316. Taxonomy (NCBI): domain Bacteria; kingdom Pseudomonadati; phylum Pseudomonadota; class Alphaproteobacteria; order Hyphomicrobiales; family Aurantimonadaceae; genus Martelella; species Martelella mediterranea. The sequence goes on from NZ_CP020330.1 coordinate 1,080,092, forward strand.
AAATTCGTAAAGCGCCCAGACGGCATCGGCCACCGGCCGGTCATGGGCGTCGATCAGGAGGGGCGCACCGTTATCGTCGCTGTCCTCGGCATGGCCGGCGAGATGGATCTCGCCGACCCGCTCCAGCGGATAGGCCTTCAGATAATCTATGGCGTCAAAGCCGTTGTTGATGGCGGAGACGTGCACATTGTTGACGTCGAGCAGCAGGCGGCAGCCGCTGCGCCGCGCGATCTCGTCCAGGAATTCGGTCTCGGGGATCGCGCTTTCGGCAAAGGCGACATAGGTGGACGGGTTTTCAAGCAGGATGGTCCGCCCGATGGCGCTCTGGACCTCATCGACATGGGCAGCGACCAGCGCCAGCGTCTCCTCGGTATAGGGCAGCGGCAGCAGGTCGTTGTAATAGGCGCTTTCATGGGTCGACCAGGCGAGATGCTCGGACACGAGGCCGGGCTCATAGCGCTCCACCACACGTTTCAGCCGGGCGAGATGGGCGGGGTCAAGCCCGCCGGGCGCGCCGACCGACATGCCGACGCCGTGGATCGACAGCGGAAAGTCGGCGCGCATGCGGGTGAGGATGCGATGCGGATGGCCACCTTCGCCCATGTAGTTTTCCGCATGCACTTCCAGAAAGCCGACGCGATAGGCGTCCTCGAGAATTGCATCGGCATGGGCGGTCTTGAAACCGGCGCCGGCGCGGGCGGGAATGACGCCGTGGCTTTCGAATTTTCTGGATATCGCGTTCATTGTCGCCTCCGGGAAAAAGACCGCCGGCGTGGGGGGACGCCGGCGGCGGGGCTCACATTGCCGGCAAGTCGCGGTCGAGCGCGTCCAGCGAGCCCATCCGGTCGCCCGGCAGCATCATTTCGGTGCAGGTGCCCTCCTCGACATATTTCCAGGCATTGCCCTGGTAATCGACCTTGGAGGTGCCGGCGCAGGTGGTGCCGGGGCCGGCGGCGCAATCGTTCTGGCCGGCCATGGCAACGCCGTAGCATTTGACATTGGCGGCCTGAGCGGGCGTGGTGGCGGCAATCGTGCCGGCGGCGACGGCGAGTGCGCCGGCCAGTGTTGCGGCGCTGAATTTTGAAGTCTTGGACATGAAGCTCTCCTCTTCATCGGTTGTAAGCAAGGTCGGCCTTGCGTGATGAAGTGTGGCAAAGAGGCGCTTCAACTGGAAATCAATGGCGCGTCATCGTCCCTTCACGGCGGATGACCGGTCCGTGATGGGGGCGTGAGCGCTTTGAACGGGAGATCTAGACGGGCCGGTGCGAACCGGGGCCCTCTCTACAGAAACGACACGAAGCGATCGATTTCCTGTTCTTCGGTCGAAAAGCTGGTGACGCAGCGGATCAGGGCCTCGCCTTCGCCGATCAGGTCCGGCTGGTCGGCGGGCGTCGGCCAGTTGTGGAACTGGGCGCCGGCCTTGCGGGCGGCGTCAGCCGCTTCCTCGGGCAGGATGATGAACACCTCGTTGGTGGCGGTCTCCCAGGCAAGCCGGGCGGTCTTTGCCGCGCGGAAGGCCTGGCGCATCCGCTCGGCCATGGCGTTGGAATGGCGGGCGAGATCAAGCCAGAGCCCGCCTTCGAGATAGGCGTCGAACTGGGCGGAGATGAAGCGGGTCTTGGAAAACAGATGGGCGGCGCGCTTGCGGATGAACGGCATGTCGCGGGCCTGGTCGGGGTTCATGAACACGATTGCCTCGGCGCACCAGCAGCCGTTCTTGGTGCCGCCGAAGGAGAGGATGTCGACGCCGCGCTTCCACGTCATCTCGGCGGGCGTGACGTCAAGGGCAGCCAGCGCATTGGCAAAGCGCGCGCCGTCCATATGGACGGGCAGACCATGCGCCTTCGCCTCGGCGGTGATCGCGTCGATCTCGTCGAGCGAATAGACCGTGCCGACCTCGGTGGACTGTGTCAGCGATACCGCCATCGGCTGGCCGTGATGGATGAAATCGGCCGGATAGCGGCCGATCATCCGCCGGAGCGCGGCCGGGTTCATCCTGCCGTTGTCGCCCGAAACGGTCGCCAGCCTGCCGCCGCCGGTGAAATATTCCGGCGCGCCGCCCTCGTCATTGGCGATATGGGCGTCCTTGTGGCAGAACACCACGCCACCCGGCCGGCCGACGGAGGAGAGCGCCAGCGAGTTGGCCGCCGTGCCGGTGCCGACGAAGAACACCGCGACCTCGCGCTCGAACACATCGTTGAACCTCGCCTCGATCTTGCGGTCGAGCGCGCTCGCGCCATAGGCGTTGGCGTAGCCCGACTGTTCGCGCATCAGCGCCGCGCCGATTGCGGGGTGGGCGCCGGACCAGTTGTCGGAAGCAAAGAACATGGCGGAAAACCTCATATCTTGGGATGCTTCGGATATCGGGGAAGAGAGCCGGCTTTGTAAAGGGCGGCCATGGAAAAAGCCGGGCGGGCGAGGGGTGATGGAAAGATTGCGTGATTTGGGCTGGCACACGTGGATTCTGCCCGAAAATGGCCTCTTTCTTTCACGAATTACGAATGCCGACCGGTTAGCGTAACTTTATTGCGCTGGCGGCGGCCTTTCGGTAATTTTCACTCGCCTTGGCCGGGCCGGCGTTGTGATTTTGCTTGCCAGTTTGTGTTGTTTCTGGCATGAAGTGCAGATAGGACAGTTATGCTGTCCTATTTTTGTGTCTGGCAGGATTGCCGCCGAGGGGCTGACGTCATACCGCTTTGGGTCTATAATGGCCTTTTCGGACGACGGAAAGCTTCCGCGTCTGATCAGTCAGGACACGGCCGGTCGGTTTTCCATGACGGTTGTTCATGGTTTCCGCTTCGGACTTAAGTGAAATTGATGGCAGGCTGAAGAAGGATGATCGTCCTGGCTCGCCTGTGTGCCCCGGCTTCGCCTGCATCCGGCAGGATTTTAGGAGATCTTGAATGACGAAGATGACGCCCATAGCGCTTGATGGTGCACCGGTCACTGAGCTTGCCTCCGTGGCGACCGAAGCCAAAGCAGCTACCGGTCGTCGCCCCAAACGTCAGGGTCTTTACGATCCCCGCAACGAACACGATGCCTGCGGCGTCGGCTTCATCGCCCATATGAAGGGCGAGAAGTCGCACCAGATCGTGCGCGACGGGTTGTTCATCCTGGAAAACCTCACCCATCGCGGCGCTGTCGGCGCCGATCCGCTGATGGGCGATGGTGCCGGCATGCTGATGCAGATTCCCGACCGCTTCTTCCGCGAGGAAATGGCGAAGGAGGGCGTCACCCTGCCGAAGGTCGGCGAATATGCCGTTGGCTACTTCTTCATGCCGCGCGACGAGGCGCGGATCGCCCACTACAAGTCGATCATCGAGAAGGTGATCGTCGATGAGGGGCAGAGCTTCCTCGGCTTCCGCGAAGTGCCGGTCGACAATGCATCGCTGTCGAAGGCGCCGGATATCGCCGCCACCGAACCCTATCACCTGCAGGTCTTCATCGGCGCCGGCCAGCGCGCCCATTCGCAGCAGGAATTCGAGCGCCGTCTGTTCGTGCTGCGCAAGGTGATCTCGAACACGATCTTCTCCGAAAGCCCGGAGGCGACCGAGGATTTCTATGCCGTGTCGATGTCGTCCTCGACCATCGTCTACAAGGGCATGTTCCTCGCCTATCAGGTCGGGGCATATTACAAGGATCTGTCCGATCCACGGTTCGAATCGGCCGTCGCCCTCGTCCATCAGCGGTTTTCGACCAACACCTTCCCGTCCTGGAAGCTGTCGCACCCCTATCGCATGGTCGCCCATAACGGCGAGATCAACACGCTGCGCGGCAACGTCAACTGGATGGCGGCCCGTCAGGCCTCGGTGTCCTCGCCGCTGTTCGGCGAGGATATCTCCAAGCTGTGGCCGATTTCCTATGAGGGCCAGTCGGATACGGCCTGTTTCGACAATGCGCTCGAATTCCTGGTTCAGGGCGGCTATTCCATGGCGCATGCCGTGATGATGCTGATCCCGGAAGCCTGGGCCGGCAACCTGTCGATGAGCCCGGAACGCAAGGCGTTCTACGAATATCATGCCTCGCTGATGGAGCCGTGGGACGGCCCCGCAGCCGTCGCCTTCACCGATGGCCGTCAGATCGGCGCGACGCTGGACCGTAACGGCCTTCGCCCGGCGCGCTATCTGATCACCAAGGATGACCGGATCATCATGGCCTCGGAAGCGGGCGTGCTGCCGGTGGAAGAGGAAAACATCGTTGCCAAGTGGCGGCTCCAGCCCGGCAAGATGCTGTTGATCGACATGGACAAGGGCCGGATTATCTCCGATGAGGAGATCAAGTCGGAACTTGCCGGCATGCACCCCTATCAGGACTGGCTCGGCCGCACCCAGCTCATTCTGGAAGACCTGAACCCGGTGGAGCCCCGTGCTCTGCGCCGCGACGTGTCGCTGCTCGATCGCCAGCAGGCCTTCGGCTACACCCAGGAAGATACCAAGATCCTGATGTCGCCGATGGCGACCACCGGTCAGGAAGCGATTGGCTCGATGGGCACCGACACGCCGATCTCGGCGATGTCGGACAAGTCGAAGCTGCTCTACACCTATTTCAAGCAGAACTTCGCCCAGGTCACCAACCCGCCGATCGACCCGATCCGCGAGGAACTGGTGATGAGCTTGGTCTCGTTCATCGGCCCGCGTCCGAACATTCTTGATCACGAGGGCGCCTCGCGCGAGAAGCGTCTGGAAGTGCGCCAGCCGATCCTGACCAATGGCGATCTCGAAAAGATCCGCTCGATCGGCCATACCGAGGACCGGTTCGACACCAAGACGCTCGACATCACCTATGGCGTCGAACAGGGCGCGGAAGGCATGCCGGCGATGATCGACCGGCTGTGCGAGCGGGCGGAAGCCGCCGTGCGCGGCGGTTACAACATCATCGTTCTGTCGGACCGCCAGATCGGCCCGGACCGGATCGCGATCCCAGCGCTGCTGGCGACCGCCGCCGTGCACCACCACCTGATCCGCAAGGGTCTTCGCACCTCGGTCGGCCTCGTGGTGGAATCGGGCGAGCCGCGCGAAATCCATCACTTCTGCTGTCTTGCGGGCTATGGCGCGGAGGCGATCAACCCCTATCTCGCCTTCGACACGCTTGCCGACATGCACGCCAAGGGCCTGTTCCCGCAGGAGGTCGATGCCGGCGAGGTGGTCTATCGCTTCATCAAGGCGGTCGGCAAGGGCATGCTCAAGGTCATGTCCAAGATGGGCATTTCGACCTATCAGTCCTATTGCGGTGCGCAGATTTTCGACGCGATCGGCCTGTCTTCGGAATTCGTCGAGAAGTTCTTCTTCGGAACCGCCTCGATGATCGAGGGCGTCGGCCTGACCGAGGTGGCGGAAGAAACCGTGGCGCGGCATGCGTCCGCCTTCGGCAAGGACCCGGTATTGTCCTCAACGCTCGATATCGGCGGCGAATATGCCTACCGCATGCGCGGCGAGGCCCATGCCTGGACGCCGGATGCAGTGGCCGAGCTGCAACATGCCGTGCGCGGCAATGCCCGCGATCGCTATGATGCGTTCGCGAAGATGGAAAACGCCACCGCGCTGCGCATGAACACGATCCGCGGCCTGTTCCGCATCAAGAATGCCAGCGAGATCGGCCGCAAGCCGGTGCCGCTCGAAAATGTCGAGCCGGCGTCGGAAATCGTCAAGCGGTTCTCGACCGGGGCGATGTCGTTCGGCTCGATCTCGCGCGAGGCCCACACCACGCTCGCGATTGCTATGAACCAAATCGGCGGCAAGTCGAACACCGGCGAGGGCGGCGAGGAATCGGATCGCTATCTGAAGCTGCCCGATGGCTCCTATCCGCGCGAGCGTTCGGCCATCAAGCAGATCGCGTCCGGCCGTTTCGGCGTCACCGCCGAATATCTGGTCAATGCGGATATGCTGCAGATCAAGGTGGCGCAGGGCGCAAAGCCCGGCGAGGGCGGCCAGCTGCCCGGTCACAAGGTCGACGCGACGATCGCCAAGACCCGGCATTCGACGCCGGGCGTCGGCCTGATTTCGCCGCCGCCGCACCACGATATCTACTCGATCGAGGATCTGGCGCAGCTGATCTACGACCTCAAGAACGTCAACCCGACGGCCGATGTCTCGGTCAAGCTGGTGTCGGAAGTGGGCGTCGGCACGGTGGCCGCCGGCGTTGCCAAGGCGCGCGCCGACCACATCACGATCTCGGGCTTCGACGGCGGCACCGGCGCATCCCCGCTGACCTCGCTGAAGCATGCCGGCAGCCCCTGGGAGATCGGCCTTGCCGAAACCCAGCAGACGCTGGTGCTGAACGGTCTCCGCTCGCGCATCGCGCTGCAGGTCGATGGCGGTCTGAAGACCGGCCGCGACGTGCTGATCGGCGCCATGCTCGGCGCCGACGAGTTCGGCTTCTCGACCGCGCCGCTGATCGCGGCCGGCTGCATCATGATGCGCAAGTGCCATCTCAACACCTGCCCCGTTGGCGTTGCGACCCAGGATCCGGTTCTGCGGAAGCGCTTCAAGGGTGCGCCGGAACACGTCGTCAACTACTTCTTCTTTGTGGCCGAAGAACTGCGCGAGCTTTTGGCCGAACTCGGCTTCACCAGCCTCAACGATGTCATCGGCGCTGTCGAGTATCTCGACAAGGACGAGGCGATCGCGCACTGGAAGTCGAAGGGGCTCGATTTCTCGAAGATCTTCCACAAGGTCGAGGCACCCAAGGAAGCGACCTTCTGGACCGAACGCCAGAAGCACCCGATCGACGACATTCTCGACCGTAAGCTGATTGCGGAAGCGATGCCGGCGCTGGAGAACAAGGAAAAGGTCACGATCGAAACCACGATCAAGAACGTCGACCGCTCCGCCGGCGCGATGCTCTCCGGCGAGGTCGCCAAGCGCTGGAACGAGAAGGGCCTGAAGGAAGACACGATCACGGTCAAGCTCACGGGCACGGCCGGCCAGTCCTTCGGCGCGTTCCTCGCCAATGGCGTCACCTTCGATCTCGTCGGCGACGGCAACGACTATGTCGGCAAGGGACTTTCCGGCGGCAAGATCATCATCCGTCCGCCGGAAAATACGCCGGTCGTGCCTGAGGAATCGATCATCGTCGGCAATACGGTGCTTTACGGCGCGACCGCCGGCGAGTGCTATTTCCACGGCGTTGCCGGCGAGCGCTTTGCCGTGCGTAACTCGGGCGCTGCTGCCGTTGTCGAAGGCGTCGGCGACCATGGCTGCGAATACATGACCGGCGGCATCGTCGTCGTGCTTGGCCAGACGGGCCGCAACTTCGCGGCCGGCATGTCGGGCGGCGTTGCCTATGTGCTCGACGAGGATGGCGGCTTTGCCGACCGCTGCAACATGGCCATGGTCATGCTGGAGCCGGTGCCGGAAGAAGACGACATGCTCGAAAAGCTCCACCATCATGGCGGCGACATCATGCACAAGGGCCGCGTCGACGTTTCCGGCGACATGACCCGCCATGACGAGGAACGCCTCGTGCGACTGATCACCAACCACCTGCTTTACACCGGTTCCGGCCGCGCCAAGGCGATCCTGGACGACTGGGCGCATTACCGCCCGATGTTCCGCAAGGTGATGCCGGTCGAATATCGCCGCGCTCTGGAAGAGATGGAACGCATGCGCATGGGCGTGGCGGCGGAGTGATTGTTGCTCCGAAATGCCTGTGATATGACATTGTCATATCACAGGTGTGGAGGCTGAGATGTCCAATCGTATCACCAAGGAAAGAAAGTCCCGCATTTTCATGAATGGCCGCAGCCGCGCCGTGCGAATTCCAAGCGAATTCGAACTGGAAGGCGACGAGGTCATCATCAGACAGGAAGAGAGCGGCCTGATCACGATCGAGCCGGTAAAGAAGAAGATGACGCCGCGGGAGGTTATCGAGTGGCTTCGCGCTGAGCCGCCACTGCCGGAAGATGAATGGTTGCCGGAGATCGAAGACCTGCCGCCGCGGGATGTCGATCTTTAGAAATGAAGTATCTGCTGGATACAAATGCGATATCGCATGCGCTGAAATTTCCGGCCGGACCGGTCGGCCGGAGATTGTTCGAGGAAGATGCCGACGCGCTGTGCACCAGTATCGTCGTGGTGGCCGAGCTTCGGTTCGGTTATATGAGACGGGGCTCCGAGCGGCTCAAAAGGGATGTCGAGACGCTGGTTGGCAGTCTGGATATCCTGCCGTGGGAAAGCCCGGCAGAGTGGAAATATGCCGAACTGCGACTGGCGCTGGAAAGGGCCGGCACGCCGATCGGCCAGATGGACATGCTGATCGCCGCCCACGCGCTTGCGCTCGATGCGGTGGTGGTGACGGCGAACGAGAGAGAATTTGCGCAGGTTCCCGGCCTCAAGGTCGAGAACTGGGAACGTGATTAGAATTTGGACGAGCCGCAAGGCTCCGGTTGAAACCGAGGTGTCGCAATGCTGATTTCCACCACGAATACGCTCGAGGGCCATAAAATCGTTGCCTATAAAGGCATCGTCACGGGCGAGACCATCCTCGGCACCAATATCTTTCGGGATTTCATGGCCGGTATCCGCGATATCGTCGGCGGGCGCTCGGCGGCCTATGAAGCCTCGTTGCGCGAGGCGCGCGAAACCGCCTATGCGGAAATGGAACATCAGGCGGAACGGCTCGGCGCCAATGCCGTCATCGGGGTCGATCTCGACTACGAAAACATTACCTCCGATCGTGGAACCATGCTGATGGTATCGGTTTCCGGCACTGCGGTCGTCATCGAGTAATTCAGGGAAAGTCATGGGTAAAGTTACAGGTTTCATGGAAATCGACCGGCAGGTCGCCAAGTATCAGCCGGCCTCCGATCGCATCCGTCATTTCCGCGAATTCACGATCCCGATGTCGGACCCCGAGGTGCAGAAGCAGGCCGCCCGCTGCATGGATTGCGGCATCCCCTATTGCCATGGCCCGACCGGCTGTCCGATCCACAACCAGATCCCGGACTGGAACGATCTGGTCTATAACGGCAACTGGAAAGAGGCGATCGCCAACCTCCACTCGACCAACAATTTCCCCGAGTTCACCGGCCGTGTCTGCCCCGCTCCCTGCGAGGAGGCCTGCACGCTGAACCTCGAGGACATTCCGGTCTCGATCAAGACCGTCGAGCAGGCGATCGCCGACAAGGCCTATGAGCTCGGCTTCATCGTGCCGCAGCCGGCGACGGTGAAGACCGGCAAGCGCGTGGCCGTCATCGGCTCCGGCCCTGCCGGCATGGCAGCAGCCCAGCAGCTTGGCCGCGCTGGCCACGAGGTTGACCTCTACGAGCGTGAATCGAAGCCCGGCGGCCTGCTGCGCTACGGCATTCCCGACTTCAAGATGGAGAAGAACTTCATTGACCGTCGCGTCGAGCAGATGCGCGGCGAGGGCGTCACCTTCCATTGCGGCGTCAATGTCGGCGTCGATGTGAAGATGGATCAGCTGCTGTCCGATTACGACGCGGTGCTCTATTGCGGTGGTTCGGAAACCCCTCGTGCCTCCGGCATCGGCGGCGGCGAGCTGCACGGCGTGCATGATGCGATGCCGTTTCTGGTGCAGCAGAACCGTCGCGTCGGCCGCGAGAACATCGATAGCACAGGCTGGCCGTCCGAGCCGATCCTTGCCGGCGGCAAGCATGTCGTCGTCGTCGGCGGCGGCGATACCGCGTCCGACTGCGTCGGCACGGCCTTCCGCCAGGGCGCCGTCAAGGTCACCCAGCTCGACATCCGCCCGCAGCCGCCGGAAAAGGAAGACAAGCTCGCCGTCTGGCCGTTCTGGGCCACCAAGATGCGCACGTCTTCCTCGCAGGCCGAAGGTGCGGTACGCGAGTTCCAGGTCGCAACGCTCGAATTCGTGGGCGAAGACGGCGTGCTGACCGGCGTGAAGTGCTGCCATGTTGACGAGAAGCGCAAGCCGATCGCCGGCACGGAATTCGTCATCAAGGCCGATCTCGCCTTTATCGCCATCGGCTTCCGCGGCCCGTTCAAGGACGGCGTGCTTGCCGATCTGGAAGGCCGGTTGACGCTCAACACCGACAGCCGCGGCTCGGTCAACGTCGTGGCCAGCGACAGCGATTACAAGACCTCGGTCGACAAGTTCTGGACGGCCGGTGACGTGCGCCGCGGCCAGTCGCTGGTGGTCTGGGCGATCCGCGAGGGCCGGCAGGCAGCGCGCGCCATCGACGAGGCGCTGATGGGCGAGACCCTGCTGCCGCGGTGATGCCGCAGGTCCGCTCCCGTTAGCGGGCTGACCTTTTTTGATAAATTTATGCGAGGGGCGGCGGCTTGATTGCGCTGCCCCTTGTCTCTTGCTAGACCTGAACAATATTGCCAGAGTTCATTTGTTTTCTATGATTGCCTATAAAGGAGAGGGGCTTGGCTCAGCATAAGAAGGTTCGCAAGGCAGTGCTTCCGGTCGCGGGGCTCGGAACGCGGTTTCTTCCCGCCACCAAGGTTGTGCCGAAGGAAATGTTGCCGGTGGTCGACAAGCCGATCATCCAGTATGTGGTCGACGAGGCGATCGAGGCGGGGATCGAGCATTTCGTGTTCGTCACCGGCCGCAACAAGAACGTTATCGAGGATTATTTCGATATCCAGTACGAGCTGGAATCGACGCTGAAGGCCCGCAACAAGAATGCCGAGCTGAGCCTGCTTTCGAGCCTGCTGCCCAAGGCCGGCACCTCCACCTTCACCCGCCAGCAGGAGCCCCATGGCCTCGGCCACGCGGTCTGGTGCGCGCGCGAGATCGTCGGCCACGACCCGTTCGCCCTGATCCTGCCGGATATGGTGATGGATGCCGAGACGCCCTGCCTGAAGGGCATGATGGATGTCTATGAGGTCGCCGGCGGCAATGTCGTCTCCGTCGAGGAATGCGATCCCGAACAGGCGCATAAATACGGCATTGTCGGCGTTGGCGAGGCGATCGGCAGCGGCTTCAGGATCACCGAAATGGTGGAGAAGCCGGAAAAGGGCACCGCGCCGTCGAATTATTTCATCAATGGCCGCTACATTCTCCAGCCGGAAATCTTCCCGATCCTGGGCAAGACCGCGCGCGGCGCGGGCAACGAGATCCAGCTTACCGACGGCATGCTGACGCTCGCCAAAGAACAGGATTTCTACGGCTACAAGTTCGACGGCCAGACCTTCGACTGCGGCTCCAAGGAAGGCTTCATCATCGCCAATGTGGCGCTCGCCCTGAAGCGCGACGATATCCGTCCGAAGGTGGAGAACGAGTTGAAGGCGCTGATTGCCGCGTTGAAGTAGCCTCGATTGCGCCATCCCCAACCATTCTATTGATTGAATCCGGCAAAGGCGCTAACAGCGTGGCATGGCGGATGTGAATGAAAATGCTTTGGGAGAGGCGGCCCTTTCGGGGCTGAGGACGCTCGAATTTGAGCGTAAGGGGCTGGAGGCCTTGTCGGCGGCGCTCGGCAACGGGCTGGCCGAGCCGTTCGAGAAGGCCGTGGCGCTGCTCAGGCAGACGGCCGGACATGTGATCGTCTCGGGCGTCGGCAAGAGCGGCCATGTCGGCACCAAGATCGCCGCCACCTTCGCCTCCACCGGCACGCCGGCCTTCTTCGTGCATCCCGCCGAAGCCAATCACGGCGATATGGGCATGATCTCCCAGAAGGACGCCGTGCTCGCCTTGTCGTGGAGCGGGGAAAGCAGCGAGCTGACCGCGCTTGTCGCCTATACGCGGCGGTTTGCCATTCCGTTGATCGCAATCACCTCGGGCCGCCAATCCTCGTTGGCGCTGGCGGCCGATATCGTGCTCGACCTACCGAAGGCGGAGGAAGCCTGTCCGCACGGGCTTGCGCCCACGACCTCCACCACGATGCAGCTTGCGCTGGGCGATGCGCTGGCGATCGCACTCCTGGAGGCGCGCGGCTTTTCCGCGGTCGATTTCAAGATCTATCATCCGGGCGGCAAGCTCGGCGCGCTGCTCTCCCATGTCGCCGATATCATGCATGTCGGGGATGAGGTGCCGCTCGTGCCCGCCGGCACGCCGCTGCCGGAGGCGATCATGGTGCTGTCGCAGCGCCGTTTCGGCTGCGTCGGCGTGCTGACGGAGGATGGACGGCTCGCCGGCATCATCACCGATGGCGATCTCGCCCGCAATCTTGCCCGCGACATGAGCAAGCTTGCCGTGGAAGACGTGATGACCGCGGCGCCGAAGACGGTCGGCAAGACCATGCTGGTCTCCGCCGCCATGGCGCTTCTGCAAAAGCACAATATTTCCGCGCTGATGGTGGTCGACGAGAACAACCGCCCGCTCGGCATCGTCCACTTCCACGATTTCCTGCGGATCGGCGCGGCCTGAGGCTCTCTGCCCGGCTTATTTCCCGCGCGCACCCCAGAGCGCGATCGCCGCGATCGCCAGGCTTGCGACCACGTTCCAGCCGGCGAAGGACAGGCCGAGCACGCGCAGCGCCGCCTCGTCGCATTTCGGGCCGGTGACGCTGTTGAGATCGCCGAGCAGGTCCATGGCGTTGGTGGTGACGCCGGCCATCGAGCCCGAGCAATCGGAAGGCCCTGCCCACCAGTGCCATTCGACGCCGGCGTGATAGACGCCCATGACCATGCCCCAGACCATCAGCCCGGCAATGACGAGAAGCGCCAGCCGCGCGACAAGGCGCGGCAGGCCGAAGCGCCAGGCAAGAAGGCCGAGAATGCCGACCGGCACGCCAATATAATAGGGGTTGCGCTCCAGAAGGCAGAGATGGCAGGGGATATAGCCGCCGAGATGCTCGAAGCCGAGCGCCGTCCCGACCGTGACGGCCATGGCGAGCGTCGACAGCGTCAGGCTGATCGGAATGCGGGAGTAAGAACGCGCGGTCATGAAACCCTCTTGAAGCGCGGCCGGAACAGCGCCGATACGCGCGAAATTGATCTAGAAAACATATTTGACCAGATAGAACCCGCCCGCCAGAAGAACGACGAATACGGTGAAAAGAAGACCGAGATATTTCTCGATGAAATCGCGGATCGGCGGGCCGTAGCGGTTGAGCAGCCAGGCGATCAGGAAAAACCGGAACGACCGCCCGATCACGCTGACCAGCAGGAAAATGCCGAAGTTGAGGCCCGTGGCGCCGGAAAAAAGCGTCAGCACCTTGTAGGGGAAGGGCGTGATGGCGGCAAACAGCACGCCCCAGCCGCCCCAGGTGTTGTACCATTCGGCCACCCGATCGAACGAATCCTGCTTGCCGTAGAAATCGAGGATCGGGCGGGCCACCTGCTCGAACAGGAACATGCCGATCAGGTAGCCGGCGATCGCGCCGAGTATCGAAGCCAGCGTGCAGATCAGCGCGATCCGGAACCATTTCGCCGGCCGCGCGATCACCATCGGGATCAACAACACATCCGGCGGGATCGGAAAGAACGAGCTTTCGGCGAATGATATCCCGAAAAGAACGCGCTCGGCATTGCGGTTGGCGGCAAGCGAAAGCGTCCAGTTGTAAAGTCTGCGCAGCATGGATCGTCCGGGGTTGATTTGCGTCGCCGGAGAATGCTGTCTTCGGCCCGCCATGTCCATCACTCAAGAGCCGCATGGCTCAAATTTGTGCATGCCCGGCGTCAGAAGCGTGTTGACGCCCGTGCCGATCTCCTTATATTCCGCCATGCCTGCCTTCAGACGAGGCAAAGGGCCCCTTTGGCGGAACTGGTAGACGCGCCTGACTCAAAATCAGGTTCCGAAAGGAGTGCTGGTTCGATTCCGGCAAGGGGCACCATCTTTCCCGCACATCGCTGATCCGAGACGCAGCGCCTCCATTGATCCGGCGCAGCGGCTCACTCGCCCTTCTTTTCCGCCAGCCGCGCGCGGCGGGTGCGGCGCCAGCGGGAGCGGCGCGGTGCTGTCCGCTTGGTGGGGTTCGGGAAGGTGATCTCGATCTTCAGGCCGTCCTCGCCGTACTGGCGTTCGATCGTGCCGCTCAGCTCGCCTATGATGTTGGCGTCGATCAGGCGGGTGCCGAAGCCCTTGCGTTCCGGCGGCGCGACGGGGCCGGCGCCGGTTTCCTCCCATATCAGCTTCAGCTTGCGCTCGGCGCCCGTGCCCTGAAAGCTCCACGAGACCTTCAGGCCCGCGCCGTCGCCCGACATGCCGCCATATTTGAGCGCGTTGGTGGCCAGTTCATGGAAGGTGAGGCTGAAGGCCTGGGTCGCCTTCTCGTCGATCTCCGCGCTCGGGCCGTAGACCTCGTAATGCGATTCACCATTGCCGAACACCTGCTCCAGTTCCTTGTTCAGCAGCTCCTTCAGGTCGGCGCGCTGCCAGCGCGAACGGGTCAGCACATCCTGCGCCGTCGACATGGCCTGCAGCCGGGCGGAATAGGATTCGACGAACTGCTCGAGGCTTTCGGAGTGGTGGGCGGTCTGGCGGGCGATCGCGAGCATGCGGGCGATCGAATTTTTGATCCGGTGCTTCATCTCCTGCAGCATCAGCTCGCGTTCCTGCAGGGATTTCTCGGTTACGCGCTGAACCTCGCGGGCCGCGGCCAGCGCCTTGATCTGCCATTGCGCGGCAAGAGCGAGGGCGACCGCCAGCAGCAGCGCCACGCAGCCGACGACAAAGGGCGTGATATCGAAGGCGGCCTTCTCGAATGCCGCGCTCGGCGTCATCTCCAGCACCCACGTCCTGCCGGCGATATCGACCTCACGGGACGAGGTGAGCGCGCTGCGCTCCAATGCGGCATCATAGGTCGCGGATTCGAACAACGGAATTTCGGGCGCATCCTTGTCGTAGGCGTGGATGGCCACGGGCAGCGCAGGCGAGGCGTTCATCACCGCGCGATAGAGATCGCCGGCGCGAAACGGCGCATAGATAAACCCGGAAAGCGGCAGATTGCCGTCCGCATTGTTCTCGCCGCGATCCATCTTGAACGGCAAATAGAGCAGAAAGCCGGCCTGCTTGTTCTCGGTGATTTCCTGCACCAGTTCCACGGGGCCGCTGGCGCGCGGCGTATCGCTGGCAAAGGCCTTGGCCATGGCGTCGCGACGTACCGGATCGCTGTACATGTCGTAGCCGATGGCGGCGCGGTTGCGCTCATTGTCCGGCTCCAGCAGCACCACGGCGGCACGGTAATCCTGGTCGGTTTCGGGCCATATCGGGTGGTTCTCACCATAGGCCCGACCGATCATGTCCTCGGCGCGGCCCTCGTTTCCGGCATAGACCATCCGGGCGAAGCCGATGCCCTGGATGCCGTCATAGCGTCCTTCGGTATCAAGGCCACCGACATAGGTGCGGAAGGCGGAGCGGTCGATATTGCCGTCGGTTGCCTCGAAGAACGCCTTGGTCGCCTCCAGGAGCGACATGTGCTGGTAGAAACGGTTGACGATCCGGTCGGTGGCGTCGCCGGCGACGACCTCGAACTTGGCGCGGCGCTCGACCTCGGACGCCCGGTAGATCGAAAACGACATGCCGATGCCGATAATGGCCACCACCAGAAACACCAGCGCGGGGAGGATGCGGCTGATGGTCGAAACAGTGCCGTTGTCTGCCTTGTCGAATCGCATGTTTTCTTCACAGCCCGACCGGCTTCCAGCCGGCCAATTTCACTCACACGCGCCAAGAAAGTGAAATGACTTCGGTTATTCGCGAATATGTGCCGAAAGAAGCACGTGACCGATGAAGCATTTGATTCATTTTGCTTGTGCGCACCGGCACTCAGTGCCTGCGTTCGTACATTCCTGTTTTTCGGAGGCTTGTCAATCTTCGACGATGGTATGGAACTGCCGGATCGGGTGGCGCGTTGATTGGGCATAGTGAAAGCTAAGCTGAAAGGAGCAGGCTTATGAATTGGGACCGTATTGAAGGCAACTGGAAGCAGTTTACCGGCGAAGTGCAGGCCCGTTGGGGCAAGCTGACCAATGACGACCTCGATGTCGTTGCCGGCAACCGCGAAAAGCTCGTGGGCAAGATCCAGGAGCGCTACGGCAAGGAGCGTGACGAGGCCGAACGCGATGTGGATAGCTGGATGAACAGTTCGCACTGATATCGCGATATGAAAGTTTAAAGGGCGGGAGCGCCAAGGCGCTCCCGCCCTTTTTTGTTTGCCAGAACACGACAACAAAAAACGGGCCGCCAACAGGCGGCCCGTTTTCGGGAGGGGAAACTCGGTTCTATCGGCTGCGCGCGAAGTTCACGATGACCGCGACGGCGAAGAACAGCAGAAACAGAAAGAACAGAATCTGCGCGATACCTGCTGAGGCGCCGGCAATGCCGCCGAAACCAAGTGCGGCAGCGACCAGGGCTATCACCAGGAAAACAACGGCATAGTAAAGCATGGACATTCTCCTTGTGTTTGTAGAGGGAAAACGCCCGAGGGCCACCGGAGTTCCGGTCCCAATGAAAAAGGGCGGCCGGAGCCGCCCTCATGCTTACGGAAGTTTTAAGGCTCAAGCAGCCTGTTCGTGATGTTCCTGGAAGAACAGCGCCTGGCTGATCAGCGCCTTGACCATGTCGGGGTTAAAGGGCTTGGTGACCAGGAAGGTCGGCTCTGGACGCTCGCCCGTCAGAAGCCTTTCCGGGAAGGCGGTGATGAAGATCACCGGCAACGATTCGGTGGCAAGGATATCGTTGACCGCGTCGATGCCCGAGCTGCCATCGGCAAGCTGGATATCGGCGAGCACCATGCGCGGACGCGAGGATTTGAACAGGTCGACGGCTTCGGCGTGGGTGCGTGCGATGCCGGTGACGCGGTGGCCCAGACTTTCCACCATCTGTTCGATATCCATGGCGATCAGCGGTTCGTCCTCGATGATCATGATATCGGTCGCCACCTGACGCGCGATTTCCGAAGAGGCCTCATCGATGAGGTTGGAAACGCTATCGCTCTCGACGTCCAGAATCTGGGCGGTTTCCTCATGGGAGAAGTTTTCGAGCGAGATCAGCAGAAAGGCCTGGCGGGGCTTGGCCGGCAGCGCCATGAGATTGGCCGCAGCCCGCTTTTCCCAGGAAAAGGGCGATTCGATTTCCTCGATTTCGATCGTTGTGGAACTGAAAAGCTGAGAGAAGAGTTTATAGAGCGAGACTTTATCGTCGCCGTCCTCCGGAAAGAGCGAAACGTCTTCGATCAGCGTTTCGAGTACGGCGGCAACATAGGCGTCGCCCGATGTCTGGGAGCCGGTAACGGCACGTGCGTAACGCCTGAGGTAGGGTAGATGGGCGGCGATACGTGTTGAAAGCGACATGTCTGGTAGTCTCCTGCCTCGATAGGTCGTTGCGGGTATCTCTTTTAGAGCATTCCTCAAGAAGCAAGAATGCGGGAGACGAAAAAAAGTTCCCGAAGAGCGGAACATTTTATTTTGGGCCGCGTTTTCGGCTTGAATGGAATCGTTGGAATGTAGCGAGGCGAAAACTGGTGAAGAACAATAGCGACCTTGAACAAGGTTCGAACATGCCCGGTACGGCCAAGAGTCCCGAAGAGGCGATCAGCAGACGCCTCAAGGCTCTCTACAATGCTGTCGAACAGGAGGAAATCCCGGATCGGTTTCTCGATCTTCTCGAGCGTCTGGACGCGGCCGAGGCCGCATCCGCGCCCAGAAAAAAGGGGTGATCGCCGTGGCAACAGTCGAAGATACGAGTTTCAAGCGGGATATGCTGAAGACGGTGCCAAGCCTGCGCGCCTTCGCCGTCTCGCTCTGCGGCCATCAGGATCTCGCCGACGATCTGGTTCAGGACACGATCATGAAGGCCTGGGCCAAGCAGGACAGCTTTGCCGCGGGCACCAATATCAAGGCCTGGCTGTTCACCATCCTGCGCAACGAGTTCTACAGCCAGATGCGCAAGAGCGGTCGTGAAATCCAGGATTCCGACAATGTCTTCACCGAGCGGCTTTCCACCCATCCCGCGCAATATGGCGCGATGGACCTTCGGGACTTCCGCGAAGCGCTGAACAAACTGCCGAGCGATCAGCGGGAGGCGATCATTCTGGTCGGCGCATCGGGCTTTTCCTATGAAGAGGCAGCCGAAATCTGCCATTGCGCGATCGGCACGATCAAGAGCCGCATTGCCCGCGCCCGCGGCAAGCTGCAGGAATTGCTGGACATTACCGGCGAAACCGAATTCGGCCCCGACGCCAATTCGGCAAGCGTGGTCAGCCGCGCCTTCGTGTCGCGTCCGGGCTGAGACGCGATGCGCGCAAAACCGATACTGCAAAGGGCCGGTCATTGACCGGCCCTTTCGATTTTCGTCAGCTTTGATGTAACGTCCTGAAGGGGTGCAGGCTTGAGAAGCAAGCCGCCCCGCCTTGCTCAGAGCGGCTCGCCGGCCAGAAGTTTCGGCAGGTCTCGAGCCGTCCGGCCGGAGGCTTCCTCGATGAAATAGCGCTTCAGCCGGGGCATGCGATCGACCACGCCGAGGCCGAAATCGCGGGCCATGCGCAACGGGCCGATATCGTTGGAAAACAGCCGGTTCAGCACATCAGTGGTCATGCCCATGCGCACCGTGTCGAACCGCCGCCAGCGCTGATAACGCTCCAGCGTGTCGAGCGCGCCGATGTCGAGGCCATTGCGATCCGCTTCCACGATGGTCTGGGCAAGAGCCGCGACATCCTTGAAGCCGAGATTGAGGCCCTGGCCCGAAATCGGGTGGATGCCGTGGGCCGCGTCGCCTGCCAGCGCCAGCCGCGGCGCGATGAACGAGCGCGACAGCGTGAGGCCCAGCGGAAAGGCGCGCCTGCCGCCGGCCAGCGTGAGTTTGCCGAGATGATGCCCGAAGCGGCGCTCCAGCTCGGCCTCGAACACCATGTCGTCGCTGTCGACAAGGCGTTGGGCATCTTCGGTGCGCTCTGTCCAGACCAGCGAGGAACGGTTACCGGTCAGCGGCAGGATGGCGAAGGGGCCCGCCGGCAGGAAATGCTCTTCCGCCCGGCCGTTATGCAGGCGCTCATGGGCGACGGTGGTGACGATGCCGGACTGGCCATAGTCGAATTTGACCGTCTTGATGCCGGCCATGTCGCGCAGCCGCGAGCGCACGCCGTCGCAGGCAACCACCAGCCGCGTCGCGATCTTCTCGCCGTCGGCAAGGGTGAGTTTCGCATGGCCGCCCTCGGCCGAAAAATCGGTCACGGCGGCGTCGTGGCGGATCGTGATGCCGAGCGTGTCGGCCGCCCGGCGCAGCGCCCTGACCATCGCGACATTCGGGATCATGTAGGCGAAGGGGTCGCTCGCCTCACCGCGTTCGCCGAAGGTGAGGAACACCGGCTTGACCGGCTCGCCGGTCTCCGAATCGGTGACGATCATCTCGTTGATCGGCTGGGCGTGGTCCTTGATCTCGTCCCACAGTTCCAGCGTTTTCAGCATGTTGATCGCGGCTGCGATAATGGCGGAGGCGCGCTCGTCCTTTTCCCACACATGGGCCGGCGCCGCCTCCATCAGCTCGATGTCGAGGTGGGGCGCTGCTTTCTTGACCGCGACCGCGACCGAGAGCCCGACATAGCCGCCGCCTACGATGACGATATCCTTCATATCCCGATCCTTCCTGCGTCTCGCCATATCTCGCTCCTTCTCAGCAAAGCTGTTATAGGCCATTGCGATACTCATGGGATATATAGGGACCGCGTTCAAATGTCACAGCCCGGCAATGACCACGGCGGCAAGGCGCTCGCCGCTCTTCTCGATCTCGAGCGGCTCGAGGAGAACCTTTATCGCGGCCAGAGCCCTGCCACCACCTGGCAGCGCGTCTTTGGCGGTCAGGTCGTTGCCCAGTCGCTGGTGGCGACCCAGAGAACGGCTCCCGAAGGGCATCTCGTTCACTCGCTCCACGGCTATTTCATGCGTCCCGGCGATACCGAGGTGCCGATCATCTTCCAGGTCGAGCGGTTGCGCGATGGGCGCAGCTTTTCCACCCGCAGCGTCCGCGCCATCCAGCACGGCCAGCCGATTTTCATCATGACCGCCTCGTTTCAGATCGAGGAGGATGGCTTTGAGCATCAGCATGCCATGCCCGATGTTCCGCCGCCTGAAGAGCTGGCGGGGAGCGACATCATGAATGATGCCGAGAACGCGCCGGCTCCGGTGCGCAATTACTGGATGCGAGAGCGGCCAATCGAGATCAGGCCCGTTGACCTCGACAATTTTCTCTGGCGCAAGAAACCCGGCGGCCAGCAGAATATCTGGATTCGGGCCAATGGTCCGTCGCCGCACGGGCGCGACTATCAGACCGCGTTTCTCGCCTACATGTCGGACATGACCCTGCTCGACGCGACGCTCTATGCGCACCAGAGTTCAGTCTTTTCCGACCGGGTGCAGGCGGCGAGCCTCGACCATGCGGTCTGGTTCCATCGGCCGTTCGAGACTGATGACTGGCTGCTTTATTCGCAGGAAAGTCCTTCGGCAAATGGCGGCCGGGGCTTTGCCCATGGCCGCATCTTCAGCCGCGACGGCACGCTGGTGGCCTCCGTCGCACAGGAAGGCCTGATCCGCATTCGCGATCACGCCTGGCCGTTCTACAAAAAGGCGTAGCCCGGCGCTATGACGCCGAAGAGGATGAAAATGCCCATATTGCGCGCATGCTGGGCCTTCTGATTGACGGCCTGAGAGGGCGTGTCTGATTCTCATTCCGGCATTTGCATAAAAAAAAGGCAATTGCCAAAAATAACGCACGGAATCGCCGCAACTTTGTGGCGGGCATTTCGTCGCACATATCTTCCCGAAAATATCCCATTAATATCAATTATTTGTGACGTCAGTTCCAAACTGGCACGGTCTTTGTATGTCTGCGATAGGCCGCTGACGAATTTCTATTCGAGGGCGGTAAGGAGAACCGGCTTTTCGAAGCTGCGGGTAACAAAGGATGGGAAACCAGATGAAAATTGTGATGGCCATCATAAAGCCGTTCAAGCTGGATGAGGTGCGTGAGGCCCTCACCGCCGTCGGCATTCAGGGCCTGACCGTGACCGAAGTGAAAGGTTACGGCCGGCAGAAGGGGCACACCGAGATCTATCGCGGTACCGAATATGCCGTCAGCTTTCTTCCCAAGCTGAAGATCGAAGTCGCGGTCGCCGCCGATGTGGTCGAAAAGGCTGTCGAGGCGATCGCCTCCTCCGCCAAGACCGGACAGATCGGCGACGGCAAGATCTTTGTCTATTCCATCGAACAGGCCGTGCGTATCCGCACCGGCGAAACCGATTCCGAAGCGCTGTAAATCAGCAGGGGGTAATCAGTCTATGTCTTCCAAACTCAAATATATTGCGGGTTTTGCTGCCCTTGCCGCAGCGACCGCCGCCTTTCCTGCCTTCGCTCAGGAAGAGGCCGCAGAGGCCGTGGTTGAAGTGGCCTCGGGCGCGCCCGCCGCTGATACGGTCGTGATCTTCAACACCTTGCTGTTCCTCATCGGCGGCTTCCTGGTCATGTGGATGGCCGCAGGCTTCGCCATGCTGGAAATGGGCCTGGTGCGCAAGAAGAACGCTTCGATGCAGGGCCTGAAGAACATCGCCCTCTATGCGGTCGGCGGCATCATGTTCTGGTTCACCGGCTACAACCTGATGTATACCGGCGTTGACGGCGGCTTCATGGGCTCGTTTGGCCCCTACGTCTTCCCGGGCCCCGGCATGGATGACGGCGCTGCCGGTTATTCGGTTGCCTCCGACTGGTTCTTCCAGATGGTGTTCTGCGCCACCACCGCCTCGATCGTGTCCGGTACGGTTGCCGAGCGCATCAAGTTCTGGCCGTTCATCATCTTCACCGTCATCCTGACCGGTATTCTCTACCCGATCACGGGTTCCTGGCAGTGGGGCGGCGGCTGGCTTTCCGAAATGGGCTTCTCCGACTTCGCCGGTTCGACGCTGGTTCACTCGGTTGGCGGCTGGGCCGCTCTGGCCGGTGCGCTTGTTCTCGGGGCGCGTACGGGCAAATATGCCGCTGACGGCTCCGTTCATCCGATGCCGGGCTCCAACATCCCGCTCGCCGTTCTCGGCACCTTCATCCTGTGGCTCGGCTGGTTCGGCTTCAACGGCGCCTCGCAGCTTGCCATCGGCTCGATCGCGGATGCCGGCGATGTCTCCAAGATCTTCGTCAACACCAACCTGGCCGCTGCGGCCGGCGCGGTTGTCACGATGATCCTGCTGCAGATCGTCTACAAGAAGGTCGACGTCACCATGGTCCTGAACGGCGCGCTCGCCGGTCTGGTCTCGATCACGGCCGAACCGCTGACGCCGTCCGTTCCGGCGGCCCTGTTCATCGGCGGTATCGGTGGCGTGATCGTCATCGTCGTCGTGCCGCTGCTCGACAAGCTGAAGATCGACGACGTCGTCGGCGCGATCCCGGTCCACCTTGTTGCCGGTATCTGGGGTACCTTCATCGTACCGCTGACCAATGACGGCACGTCCTTCGGCACCCAGATTGTCGGTATCGTCGCCATCGGCGCCTTCACCTTCATCGTGTCGTTCGTCATCTGGTTCATCCTCAAGGCCATCATGGGCATCCGTGTCTCGCCGGAGGAAGAAGAGATGGGTCTCGACAAGTCCGAGGTCGGCGTCGAAGCCTACCCGGAATTCATGTAAGCCCGACCGGGGCCGCCATGCGGCGACCCCGGACGATTTCAGCATGCATCGCAGAACCCGCCGGTCAGACCGGCGGGTTCATTATTTCGTGGCGAGGCGAAAGCCGCAGATATCCACGAAGCGTCCCGAAACATGAAGTTCGAAAAAGGCCTGCTTCAAGGGCGCGCCTCGGGCGCCCCGAGCCAAGACCGAATCCGCTGTTTCCTGCCGCGTTGCGGGTAGCCTCTATGCGAGGCTTGAAAGCTTGCCGTGAAAAGAACGAACACTTCGGAAACGAGCCTGCCCTACTCTGTATTGACCGCACGCATACGTGCAATTTAATGTATTGTTATCGCTGAAGGTGTTGTTGTTCCACGCGGGCTCAACCCCGGTCGGATGATGTTTCGACCGGATAATCGGCCCGAGCGGGAACTTTCCCGGCTGCGGTTTCGTTCAGCACGAATGTGCATGCCGCGATCGATGATCAAATCTTGTTGTTGTCATGAATGGGTGATTGTTTTTGTGGCTTGTGCCGGATAGGTGAAATACCAAAAAAAGTCCAGGGGAAGGCAGGCGTTAGCTCTGCCGAGTTGGAAACACCGCAAGATTTGGGCTGAATGTGAAAAATCTCAGACTCTTCAAATGTTCCTGTCATCACCCTCTGCGGTTTGGAACGAAAAACTGTTCGTATTGCTTCAGGCCCACGCCGTTTTACAACCGCATACCGTTTTGGGTGGCGCTGATGCTCGTCATCGCGGTGGTGTCACTGCAGTTTTTCGGGCTCGGCTTTGACGAAACGCTGAGCGCAGCCGAATCTGATGCTCCGGCTACCCAGAACATGGCTGGAGGCCTCTGACTCCGCATTTGCCGGCGCGCAAGGCGCCTGCTTACGGCTCCAGCTCGCTGTCCCAGTAGAGATAGTCCAGCCAGCTTTCATGCAGGTAGTTCGGAGGGAACTGCCGGCCGTTATTGTGCAGGTCCTGCACCGTCGGCTGGAAGGGTTTCTGGAAGGGGATCATGCCGGCCTGTTTGGGCAGCCGAGAGCCCTTTTTCAGATTGCATGGCGAGCAGGCGGCGACCACGTTTTCCCAAGTGGTCTCGCCCCCGCGACAGCGCGGGATCACATGGTCGAAGGTCAGTTCCTCGCGGCTGCCGCAATATTGGCACTGGAAGCGGTCGCGCAGGAAAACGTTGAAGCGGGTGAAGGCCGGGTGGCGCGAGGGCTTGATATAGGTCTTCAGGCAGACGACGCTCGGCAGCCGCATCGAGAAGCTGGGCGAGGACACGGCCTGATCATACTCGGCGATGATGTTGACACGGTCGAGGAACACGGCCTTGATCGCGTCCTGCCAGGACCAGAGCGACAAGGGGTAATAACTCAGCGGCCTGTAGTCGGCGTTCAGAACGAGCGCCGGCAAGGCCTGAGGCGAGACTGCAATCGTCAAGTTGCTCTCCTGATCGATTCGGCATCTGTCTCCTGTATATTAGGCTCGTTGTTACAGTATTGTGAAGCCTGATTAATCGCCTCGTCTGTTTCGACTGCCAAATACCACAAAAGCCTTATCCCACCGGGAGGACGTCCCTTTTGGTGATCTGCGCGTAGTGCGCCCAGAGAATCCGGGCCGCCACCGAACGATAGGGCCGCCAGTCCCGCGCAAGCGTCCTGAGCGTTACGGCGTCGGGCCGTTCATTGAGCCCGAACGCGTCCGCGGCGGCAATGCGCAAGGCAAGATCGCCCGCCGGAAAGATGTCGACATGACCGGCACAGAACATCAGATAGACTTCCGCCGTCCAGACGCCGATGCCGCGATAGGCCGTCAGAAGCGCCAGCGCCTCGTCCGCGGGCAGGGCGTCAAGTGCTGCCAGATCGAGCGTGCCGTCGGCAATCGCCCGTGCGACGCCGTCGAGCGTTGCCTGCTTGGCGCGGGTCAGGCCGATGCCGGCATGGGCCTCGGGCGAAAGCGCCAGATAGGTCTCGGCCGTCAGCGGATCGCAGGCGGCGCGAAGCCGCGCGAAAATCGCGGCGGCCGCCTGTTTGGAGATCATCTGGCCGGCCACCACCTCCGAAAGCCCGGCAAAGCCCGAAGGCAGCAGGCGAAGCGGAATTTCGGGGCAGGTTGCGGCAAGGTCGGCAAGCAGGGGCGCATCCGCGCAAAGGCCCGCGAGCGCCGTTTGCAGGTCGTCGCGATTGCGCAGCCGTTCCATCCGCCTTGCCCCTTTGTCTCAAAACCGGATAGTTCATCGCATGAAACCAGTTACGGATCGACCCGTTTTCCGCTTCGCGCCGAGCTTGAACGGCTACCTGCATCTCGGCCACGCCTTGTCCGCCTTCGAAAACCAGCGGCGTGCAAAGGCTGTGGGCGGCAGGCTGCTGCTCAGGATCGAGGATATCGACCAGACCCGGGCGACGCCGGAGCTTGAGGCGGCGCTGATCGAGGACCTCGACTGGCTCGGCATCGCCTTCGAGCCCCCGCTCTTCCGCCAGTCCGAGCATTTCCCTGATTATCAGGCGGTGCTCGACCGGCTGATTGTCGCGGGACTGGCCTATCCGGCCTTCATGACCCGCGGCGAGGTGCGCCGGCTGGTCGAGGCCTTTGAGGCGGAGGGGAGCGCTTGGCCGCGCGACCCGGACGGTGCGCCGCTCTATCCGGCCGCTGACCGATTGCGCAGTGAGGAAGAGCGTCAGATGCTGCTTGCCTCAGGCAAACGTCATGCCTGGCGGCTCGACATGGAAGCGGCCATCGCCCGTATCGGCAAGCCGCTCTGCTGGCGCGAGGAACGGGACGGCGGGATCGTCGATATATCGGCCGACCCCGCGGCCTGGGGCGATGTGGTGCTGTCGCGTTCGGATGCGCCGTCGAGCTATCATCTTTCGGTGGTCACCGACGATGCGGCGCAGGGCATCACCCATGTGGTGCGCGGCCTCGATCTTTATCACGCTACCGCGATTCACCGCCTGCTGCAGGAGCTTCTGGGGCTTCCCGCGCCGGTCTACCATCACCACCGGCTGATTCTGGGACCCGACGGGCGCAAGCTATCCAAATCGAACGGCGATACCGCGCTCAGGCAGTTGCGCGCGGAAGGGCGGTCAGTGGTTGATATCCGTGTCCTTTGCGGGATCTGAATGCTTGGCCCTGCGCGAGCGGTGGCGGCTCCAGGGCGCATGCTTGATCACCTTGTATTTCAGGAGCGCCGCATTCACCTCCGCGCCCAGAAGCAGGATCACGCCGATCGAATAGAGAAACACCAGCAGGATCATCGGCGTCGCGAGCCCGGCATAGGTGGCGCTGTATTGCGCGAAGGTGCCGAGATAATAGGCGAAGCCGGAGGCGAAGATCGCCCAGAAGACCAGCGTCAGAATGATGCCGGGAAGCACGTCGACCAGCCGGCGGCGGCCGGCCGCCAGAAACAGGTGCGCGATCACCAGCCCGAACATCAGCAACAGGAACGTGCCCACGAGGCGGGCATTGGCAAGTGTCGTCAACCCGTTTTCCAGCCATGGAAACCAGCGCTCGGCAAAGTGCAGCGCGATCGGCACGACAACGAACATGATGCTCAGGAAGGCGAAGATGATCGAGGCGAGCAGCACGAAGCCCAGGCTCTTGATCCTGAGCCACCACCACGTCCGGGTCTCTTCCACGCGGTAGGCGCGGTTGAGCGAAAGCCTGACGGCCTCCACGCCATTGGAGGCGAAATAGGCGGCGGCCAGCACCGAGACGGTCAGCAGTCCGCCGCGCGGCACGGTCAGCACCTGGCGGATCTGGTTGGAAACCGGTTCGGCGATCTCCTTCGGCCATGCGCCGACGATCGTGTTGATCGCGATGTCGGCAAACTGGTCGGCGCCGAGAAAACCCGCAAGCGTCGTGCCGAAAATCAGGAAGGGAAAAAGCGCAAGCAATGTGGAAAGCGCCACATGGCTCGCCATCGCCCAGCCGTCGTCCTCGCTGAAGTGGTAGAGCGCGTCATAGGCCACCTTGAAGGTCGTGCGGATCGGCTTTCTCATTCTTGCTCCAAAAGGCGTTTCGCGGTCGGCTCGCGATCCTTATATAGGAAAGACAAAGCATTCGTGTACCGGAGTATCTCATTGGCCGAGCAATCCACGATTATCATCACCGGCTGTTCCAGCGGCATTGGGGCCTATTGCGCCCGGGCGCTGGCGAGCGATGGCTGGCGGGTGTTCGCCACGGCGCGCAAGCCGGAGGATATCGCCGCCCTTGAAGCCGAGGGCCTCGAGGCGCTCTATCTCGATTACACGGATCAGGCCTCGATCACCGCCCTTGTGGAGGCGGTGGCGGAGCGCACCGGCGGGCGCATCGATGCGCTGTTCAACAATGGCGCCTATGGCCAGCCGGGGGCGGTGGAGGATGTCTCCACCGACGTGCTGCGCGCCCAGTTCGAGGCCAATTTCTTCGGCTGGCACGAGCTGACGCGGCAGGTCCTGCCGTTCATGCGCGCTCAAGGCCATGGCCGCATCGTGCAATGCTCCTCGATCCTCGGCCTGTTGCCCTACCGCTATCGCGGGCCGTATTCGGCCTCGAAATATGCGCTGGAGGCGATGTCGCTGACGCTGCGCATGGAACTGGAGGGCACCGGCATTTTCGTGAGCCTGATCGAGCCGGGACCGATCGCATCGCGGTTCACCGCCAATGCGCTGAAACATATCCATGACAATATCGATCTCGAAGGTTCCCATCACGCCGCTGAGTACAAGAAACAGCTTGCTCGCCTTGATGGTTCGGGACCGCCCAACAAAAGCCGGCTGGAACCGGATGCCGTCCATGCCGTTCTGCTTAAAGCGCTGACGGCCAAAAGGCCGCGCCCGCATTATCCGGTCACCACGCCGGCAAAGCAGGGCATGATCCTGAAGCGCATCATGCCCTCCGACTGGTTCTACCGGCTGATGGGACGGCTAAGCTGAGGCAGGACGATATGGGAAGGATTACCGTAGAACAGGGCGATATCACGGCTTACGACGTCGATGCGATCGTCAACGCGGCCAATGCCTCGCTGCTCGGCGGCGGCGGGGTCGATGGCGCGATCCACCGCGCGGCGGGACCGGGGCTTCTGAACGAATGCCGCACGCTCGGCGGCTGCGCAACGGGCGAAGCCAGGATCACCGGCGGCTACGATCTGAGGGCCCGCTACGTGATTCACACCGTCGGCCCGGTCTGGCGCGGCGGCGGTGACGGCGAGGCTGAAAAGCTGCGGCTCTGCTACCGGAATTCGCTGGAACTCGCGGCGGCGCATGCATGCCGGACGGTCGCCTTTCCGGCGATTTCCACCGGCGTCTACGGTTTTCCGGCCGAGAGCGCCGCGCGCATCGCGGTTGCGAGCGTCGTCAGCGGGCTTCAACGCCTGCCGTCCATCGAGACGGTCTTTCTGGTTGCCTTCAGCGCGGATGCCGCGCGCCTGCTCAGCGATGCGTTGCAGGCGCACTGAGCCGGCCCTTGCAAGCGCGGCTGTTTTGTCGTCTGATGGCGCCGGTTTCCGAAGCATTCCGCTGTCAAAGACAAAGAGATGGAGTGGGTCAGCGCTTTTGATGTGACCACGCTCCGGGAGAGAAAATGTCCACGGTATTCGTTTTCGCCACTGTCATCGTGATGCTGCTGGTGGTGTTCTTCCTGGCCCGCGGGCTCATCAACATGATGCTCGGCGGCAGTCCCCAGCATTCCAACAAGATGATGCAGGCCCGCGTCGCGTTCCAGGCGCTTGCCATCATCCTGATCATGATCACGCTGTGGTTGATGCAATCCGGTCATTGATTTCGCCCGACAGGTCAAAATTACGTTGCATGGCCTTGCCTTTTGCAACCGGTTTCGCTCAATAGCGACGGATTGAAAGAACTGCGACACAATCATGGTCAAACTGAACAAGATTTACACCCGCACCGGCGATGACGGCACCACCGGGCTCGCGGCCGGGCCGCGCCGCAAAAAAGCCGATATCCGGATGGCGGCGATCGGCGATGTCGACGAGACCAATGCCGCGATCGGTCTCGCGCGGCTGCAGGAGGCCGGCGATTATGACGCGGCGCTCGCCCGCATCCAGAACGATCTGTTCGATCTCGGCGCCGATCTGGCAACGCCGGAGACTGGCGAGGCGCTCGGCTATGAGCCGCTCAGGATCGTCGATGCCCAGGTGGCCTGGCTTGAGGCCGAGATCGACCGTCTGAACGATGCGCTGTCGCCGCTGAACTCGTTCATTCTGCCGGGCGGCAGCGCGCTTGCGGCGCATCTGCACATGGCGCGCACGGTCTGCCGGCGCGCGGAGCGGGCGATGACGCGGCTCGCGGAAACGGAAGCCGTCTCGAAGCCGGCACTGCAATATATCAATCGCCTCTCCGACCTGCTGTTCGTCGCTGCCCGCCATGCCAATGGCCAGGGTGAGCGCGATGTGCTGTGGGTGCCCGGAAAAAACCGCTGATTGCGCGGCTGAGGTCAAATTGCAGCGAAGTTTTTTGCGAAAGACGGGAAAACAAACTATCCATGTCGCCGATTGGCAAGCGACTATACCACAAAGTCAGCATGGTCCCTTGCATGAAGCCGGCGGCGGTGCCGGAGAGAAGATTTAGCGCGTTCGGCCGGTAACGGCCGTGAGTTTGGAGGTTGAACATGAAAATTCTGGTCCCGGTCAAACGGGTGGTCGATTACAACGTCAAGATCCGCGTCAAGCCGGATGGCACCGGCGTCGAGCTCGCCAACGTCAAGATGTCGATGAACCCGTTCGATGAAATCGCGGTGGAAGAGGCGCTCAGGCTGAAGGAAGCCGGCAAGGCCAGCGAAGTGATCGCCGTCTCTATCGGCCCGGCCAAGGCCGAAGAGACGCTGCGCACCGCGCTTGCCATGGGCGCCGACCGTGCCATCCTGATCGCCACCGACGAGACCGTCGAGCCGCTCGCGGTCGCCAAGCTGCTGACGAAGGTCGCCGAGGAAGAAGCGCCGCAATTGGTCATTCTCGGCAAGCAGGCGATCGATGACGACAGCAACCAGACCGGCCAGATGCTGGCCGCACTGCTCGGCTGGAGCCAGGCCACCTTTGCCTCCAAGCTGGAACTTGGCGACGGCGAGGCGAAGGTCACCCGCGAAATCGATGGCGGGTTGCAGACGATCTCGGTCAAGCTGCCGGCGATCGTGACCACCGATCTGCGCCTCAACGAGCCGCGCTATGCCTCGCTGCCGAACATCATGAAGGCCAAGAAGAAGCCGCTCGACAAGAAGACGCCCGCCGATTACGGCGTCGATTGCGCCCGCCGGCTGGAAGTGCTGAAGACCGAGGAGCCGCCGATGCGCAAGGCCGGGATCAAGGTCGCGAGCGCCGCCGAGCTGGTGGACAAGCTGAAAAACGAAGCCGGCGTATTGTAAGGGGAGCCCGGAACATGACCATACTTCTTCTCGCCGAACATGACGGCAGCTCCGTTTCCGACCAGACTGCGAAGGCCGCGACCGCCGCTGCCGCGATCGGCGGCGATATCCATGTGCTGGTGGCGGGCAAGGGCTGCGCCGCCGCTGCCGAAGATGCGGCGAAGATCGCCGGCGTCTCCAAGGTCCTCATCGTTGAAAGCGATGCGCTGGCCGAGGCTCTCGCCGAGCCGCTGGCGGCCACGATCCTCGATCTTGCTTCCGGCTATGACGTGATCATGGCGGCGGCGACCGCGATCGGCAAGAATGTGATGCCGCGCGTGGCGGCGCTTCTCGACGTGATGCAGGTTTCCGAGATCATCGAGGTCATCGCCCCCGACACGTTCAAGCGCCCGACCTATGCCGGCAACGCCATCGAGACGGTGAAGTCGCATGATGCCAAGAAGGTGATCACGGTGCGCACGGCAAGCTTCTCTGCCGCCGAGATGACGGGTTCAGCGCCGGTGGAGACGGTCTCCGCCGCCGCCGATCCGGGGCTTTCGAGCTTCGTTGAAAACGCGATCGCGGCATCGGAGCGGCCGGAACTGACCTCGGCGAAAGTCATCATTTCCGGCGGGCGCGCGCTTGGCTCCTCGGAAAAATTCCAGGAGGTCATCCTGCCGGTGGCGGACAAGCTGGGCGCGGCCGTCGGCGCATCGCGCGCCGCCGTCGACGCCGGCTATGCGCCGAACGACTGGCAGGTCGGCCAGACCGGCAAGGTGGTCGCCCCCGATCTCTACATCGCCTGCGGCATTTCCGGCGCGATCCAGCATCTGGCCGGCATGAAGGATTCGAAGGTGATCGTCGCGATCAACAAGGACGAGGAAGCCCCGATCTTCCAGGTTGCCGATTACGGCATCGTCGGCGATCTGTTCACGGTGCTGCCGGAGCTTGAAAAGGCGCTCTGAGGCGCGATCTTGCGATTGATCCCCGGCCTCGCGGCCGGGGATTTCGACGGGGCCGCCCGTTGTCAAAACGCGGAGGAAATCATGCCCCAGACCAGCCTGACCATCGAGACAAACGGCCAGGGCCTCTACGAGTTCACCGAGGAGGCCGCGCGGTTCGTGCGCAACGAGGCGATGAACGAGGCACTGCTGACGGTGTTCGTGCGCCACACCTCGTGCTCGCTGCTGATCCAGGAAAACGCCGACCCCGACGTCAAACGCGACTTGAAAGCCTATTTCTCGCGGATCGCGCCGCCGGCCAATGACCCCTCAATGGATTATCTCGTTCACAGGCTGGAAGGCCCGGACGATATGCCGGCACACATCAAATCGGCGCTGACCCAGGTTTCGGTCTCGATCCCGGTTTTCGACGGGCGGCTGGCGCTTGGCACGTGGCAGGGCATCTACCTGTTCGAACACCGCGACCGCCCGCACCGCCGCGAACTGGTGCTGCACCTTTCGCCCTGACGGTAAAGAGCCGTTCCCGCGCTTTTTGCGTCATCCTCGGGCGGCTACATTGCGGTTCCGGTTACCATTGCAGACCAATAACGGGGGTCCCTTTCTGCCCCGGCGAGTGACAAAGTGACGACGGTGCCCGACCGGACACGGTGACGCAAAATATCGTCGCGTTGGGCGCTCGTTTTAAGCAATCCGCGATCGGCGAGGGCTTTCACGCGGGTGCGCGACAGTCCGAGTTCGTTCGCCAGCAACCGGTCGAGGCGCAGGCTCGCGGGGAGAGACGCCACCATTTCGATTGCGACGGTCGAGAAATCGCCGGCATTGATGATCACGGCCTTTTCGACATGAACCTCCGGAAATTCATCAATGCGCTGGGCCTTTCGTCCTAGCGCGCTGATATTGAAGGCCTCAGATCTGACCCAGTCGGGATCGTTGCTTTTCAACGCCTCCAGAATGGCGGCGTTGATGTCGCGAACGCTCTGGCGTTCGAAGATTGGCCGGTTCCATGTTCTGTCGCATGTCAGGCATTTGTAGATAAGCCAGGCGTCAAGCTTTCGGCCATTGGCATTGAGGCGGATTTTTCCGCTGGGCTGAAAGGGTTTGACGTCCCGGCATCCGCTGCAGGTAATCCAGGGCTGGGGCGCTTTCAGCGGCGTGATGGTCCATCGGACCCGTAATTCCTTGCACATAAGTTCTTGGTCTTCCGTTCGGAAGTCCACCAAGAGGTGCATGAGAAAACCCGTGCGGGCGCGGCATGGCAAACTGTATGGGTGACTGAAGAGCTGGCGCAGCTATGCTGCGCATGGCGCATTTCAACAATGCCAAACCGGTCTCTTGCAGCCACCTGACGGACATGAAGATACAGCCGGCAGCGTCATGCTGCTCAGCCGCACAGGTGAAACTGGATCGAGACCAGTATTACTTAGGCAAAGTCTACCCCAACGCGTCATTGCTCTTCGGTAATCTGCATAGCAGACGGACTATTTCAGCACGAGCACGGGTTTTGCGTCCGCACTGAAACAATGGGCGATGATGTTTTTGCGCAACACGGTGCTCAGCCGCCGACAAGCTCCCCACCATTGGGGTGCAGGACCTGGCCGCTGATATAGGAAGAATCCTCGCAGGCGAGGAACAGCAGGCTGGGCGCCACCTCATTGGGTTGGCCCGGGCGCCCGAGCGGCGTGTCCTTGCCGAAGGTCTCGACCTTTTCCTCCGGGAAGGAGGCCGGGATCAGCGGGGTCCAGATCGGGCCGGGGGCCACGCCGTTGACGCGGATGTTTTCCGAAGCGAGATTGCCCGAAAGCGCCCTGATCAGCGACAGCAGCGCGCCCTTGGTCGAGGAATAGTCGATGAGCAGCGGCTGGCCGCGATAGGCGGTGACCGATGTCACCAGAATGATCGAGGCGCCGGATTTCAGATGTGGTCGCGCGGCTTTCAAAAGATGGAAGGCGCCGAAGATATTGGTCTTGAAGGTGCGGGTGAGCTGCTCTTCGGAAATATCGGCGATGTCATCCTGGGCGTGCTGCTCGGCGGCATTGTTGACGACGACGTCGAGCTTGCCGAACCGTTCAATCGTCTTTCCGACAAGCGCCTCCGAGGTTTTGGGGTCGCCGATATCGCCGGCGAAGATGAAGGCCTCGCCGCCTTCCTCCTCCACGTGTTTCAGGGTGATTTCGGCGTCCTCGGATTCATCCTTGTAATGGATGGCGAGCTTCGCGCCCTCGCGGGCAAACAGGATGGCGGTCGCCCGCCCGATGCCGGAATCCCCGCCGGTGATGATAACGACCTTGTCCTTCAGCCGGTCGGAGCCCGCAAAGCGCGGCATATAGTCGGGCTGCGGGTGCATTTCCTCTTCCGAACCGGGTTGGCGGTCCTGAACCTGTCCTACGGGTGCTTTCGTGCCGGCCATGAGCCTGTCCTTCCGTTTGCAAATCTCGCGCGGCCTCCGCGCCTGTCTTTCTACTAAAGCGATAAGGCCGGCCTGTTGTTCCAGCCGGGCCGCACATGCGGGGTGGTTACATGTCGCCGAGCGCGCGGCGGCAAATCGGGCAGCACCCGGCCTCTATCCCAGGCGTGCCGTTTTTCAGCATTTTCTGCCGGAATGTGTTAGCCTTAACGCATGAGCCTCATGGGGGAGGGCGCTCCGGACCGAATCCTCTGCGACAGCGTAAATTTCTGAAAACAGAAGATTGGAACTCGAATGAGATACGCCTTTGCCGCAATTGCAATTCTGGCCGCGACGCCCGCCGCCGCCAGCGACCCCGTGCTCGACGAAGCCGTCGAGTTTACAGCGCAGATTTTCCATCTCGATACCGGCGTTCCAGGGCTTGTCATAGCCGCCGTCCGTAATGGCGAGAGTGCTGTGTTCGGTTTCGGGGAGATCGAAAAGGGCAGCGGTCAGGCGCCGGATGGCGACACGCTGATCGGCGTCGGATCGCTGACGAAAAGCTTCACGGGACTTTCTCTTGCGGCGCTCGTCGCGGACGGGACCGTTTCGCTGACTGATCCCGTCGGCCCGCATGCCGGCGTCGTCGATGCGCTTCCCGAAAAGGACGGACGGCAAATTCGGCTGATCGATCTTGCCACGCATGCAAGCGGTCTGCCGCGCGAGCTTGTCGATGTCGAGGGCGTCGAAAAGTACAGCGATGCGTCCTTCGCGGCCAATCTTTCCGAAAATCCCCTGCTGTTTGCGCCGGGTAACGGCATTGCCTATTCAAATGTGGGCTTTGACGTGCTCGCAATGACCCTTTCCGGCATTGCCGGCGAAGCCTATCCGGATCTGCTCAAAGCCAAGGTCCTCGACCGGATCGGCCTGACCGCGACAAGCTATGATCGTCCCCAGGGCGAGAACTTCATGACTGGCTATGACTGGAACGGCAACGAGATGGATCCCGGCGATCCGATCGAAAACCGGGACGGCGCATCGGGCCTCTACACCACGGCCAACGATATAGTGCAGTATCTGCGATGGAACCTTGATCGCTTCGATGCGGACGACGCCGAAGTCCGCGCCATCAGCCACGCCGCGTGGCTGATGCGGGATGGCCTCGATCCGGTTATCGGCATGGATGAATCGGGCCATATGGACGCCATGGGGCTTGGATGGGTGATCATGATGCCGGAAGGTGATCGCCCGCTCATCATCCAGAAGGCCGGTGGCACCAATGGCGTGTTCAGCTACGTTGCCTTTGCGCCTTCGCGCGACGTCGGCGTGTTCATCGCCATCAATCAGTTCAATTTCTCGGCGGCCACGCAGATGGCCCAGCTCGTCAACAATCTCGTCGCAAGACTCGCGCCGCGCTGATCGCGGCAAGCCGGCAAGACCCGTCAGGCTGAAGCCTGGCGGGCCTCGCTTTCCACCGGAAACAGATGCGCCTTGTCCGGATCGAAGACCAGCGTGATTTCGCTGCCGGTCGCAAGCGGGCGATCTTCCGCAAGAGCCGCGACAATGCGCCCGCCGCGGGTCAGTTCGACATTGATCACGGTTTCGGTGCCGAGCCGTTCCACCAGCGTGACCTTGCCGTGCAACCCGCCCGCCGTGCCGCTTTCCACGACATCGAGATATTGCGGACGGAGACCCAGCCGGGCGGTCTTGCGGCCGGCGAAATCGAAGCGGCTCGTCTTCAGCGTGACCGGATCGAGCGCCTCTGATTTGACGGTGATGCCCCGTCCGGTGTTTTCGACGATATCGACATCCATGAAATTCATCGAGGGCGAACCGATGAAGCCGGCGACGAACAGGTTGGCGGGCTCGTGGTAAAGCTCCATCGGCGTGCCGACCTGCTGGACCACGCCATCCTTCAGCACCACGATCCGGTCGGCGAGCGTCATCGCCTCGACCTGGTCGTGGGTCACGTAGATCATGGTGGCGTCGAGCTGGTTGTGAAGCTTGCCGATCTCCATGCGCATATCCATCCGGAGCGCCGCGTCGAGATTGGAGAGCGGCTCGTCGAACAGGAAGACCGCCGGATTGCGCACGATGGCTCGGCCGATCGCCACCCGTTGACGCTGGCCGCCGGAAAGCTGTGAGGGGCGGCGGTCGAGCAGGTGCTCCATCTGCAGGATGCGCGCGGCACGGCTCACCGCCTCTTCCTTCTCCTTCTTCGGCACGCCGGCGATCGTCAGCCCGAAGGCGACGTTTTCGCGCACCGACATATGCGGGAAGATCGCATAGGTCTGGAACACCATGGCGATGCCGCGTTCCTTCGGCTGCAGGTCGTTCACCTTCCTGCCGCCGATCTCCAGCGTGCCGTCGGTGATATCTTCAAGCCCGGCGATCATCCTCAGAAGGGTCGACTTGCCGCAGCCGGAAGGCCCGACGAAAACCACGAACTCGCCGTCCTTGATATCGAGATCGACGCCCTTGATGACCTCGACCTTGCCATAGGATTTGCGGACCGATTTGAGTGCCAGATCTGCCATTGTTTTCCTCCCTCAGCCCTTCACGCCCGTTGACGCGATCGATGCGATGAATGCGCGTTGCAGCACCAGATAGAACACCAGCACCGGCACGGTGATCATCGAAAGATAGGCCATGACCTCGCCCCAGGGCACGTTGAGCTGGAAGAAATAGCCGAGCCCGACCATGATCGGCCGGTGGGCCTCGTCCTGCACCACGATCAGCGGCCAGAGATATTGTTCATTGTACATTTTCAACGCCTTCAGGATGGCGGCGGTGGCGATCACCGGGCCGGAAAGCGGCATCACCACCCGGCGGTAGATCTGCCACCATGATGCGCCCTCGGCGCGCGCGGCCTCGATCAGCTCGCGCGGCAGGTCCTTGAAATACTGCACGAACAGGAAGATCGTCAGCGCATCGGCGATCCATGGGATGATCTGGACGCGGTAGGTGTTGAGCCAGCCCCAGGAAAACCCGTCGAGGCCGATCCAGGGCAGGCGCGAGACGAACAGAAGCAGCGGGATCGCAATGGTCTCGAACGGTATGATCAGCGTGGCGAGCACGATCGACAGCACCACCGCATTGCCGCGCCACCGCACGAAGGTGAACGAGAACGCGCCGAGCGAGCACAGGAAAAGCGAGGCGAGCACGGTGATCGTCGTCACCATGACGGAGTTGAACACGAACAGGCCGATCGGCGCGCGCCGGAAGGCGCCGGCATAATTCTCGAGGCTGATATCGCCGACCGGCAGAAAGGCGCGCAGCGAGGATGTGTCGTTCAGAAGCTGGTTGTCGGGCTTCAGCGACGACATCACCATGAACAGGAGCGGCAGCAGGAACACCAGCGCCACCAGCAACAGGACCAGATAGCGGACGGCGAGCCTGAGGCCATGATTGTCGTTGGAGATAGCGGCCATGGCTCAGTTCCTTTCCCGCGTGAAATAGCGCTGCGCCAGCGAGATCGCGAGCACCAGCACGAACAGCACCACGGAGATGGTGGAGCCGCCGGAAATATCCTGTCGCCCATAGCCGCGCTCGACGGCCTGGAACACCAGCGTCTGGGTGGAATCCAGCGGCCCGCCCTTGGTCATCACGTCGATCTGGGCGAACACGGCGAAGGCCTGCATGGTGATCACCACCAGCACCAGCACGGCGGTGTTGCGCAGCCCCGGCCAGGTGACGTAGCGGAAGGTCTGCCATTTCGACGAGCCCTCGATGGCGGCGGCCTCGTAGAGCGTGGGCGGTATGGTCTGCAGCCCGGCGAGCCAGATCACCATGTGGAAGCCGACCGCCTGCCAGATCGACATGGCGATGATCGAGCCGAGCGCGGTATGGGTGTTGCCGAGCCAGTCCACCGGCTGGAACAGGCCGAAGGTCAGGCCGGATAATAGCGCGTTCAAAAGCCCGTCATTGCCGTCATAGATGAACCGCCAGAGCAGCGACACGACCACGATCGATACCACGACCGGCATGAAGAACACCGCCCGAAACACATTGACGCCGCGTAATCGCTGGTTGATCAGAAGCGCGAGCCCCAGCGCCAGCCCCGCCTGCACGGGCGCGGTGACCGCCACGAAGATCAGCGTGTTGACCAGCGCCCGCATGAACACCACGTCGCGCGCCACCACCACATAGGCGGTGTCGCCGGCATGGACGCGGAACCATTCGCGCATGCCGCGATATTGCGGATAGTCGTCGGAGCGGGTGAGGGAGCGCACCCGGGGATATTCGAGATTGCCGTCCTTGTCGCGTGCAAGCGTTCCGTCGTCGGCGGTTTCCGGTTCTAGCTTGATGACATTGAGGCCGAGGAGATCGCGATAGTTCTCCGCGCCGACATAGCGGGTGGCATTGGGCGATATCAGCCGCTGGTCGGTGAGCGAAAACGCGATTGCCAGAAAGAACGGAAGGATGATGAACAGGCCGATGAGCAGGATCGAAGGCGCGGCAAACGCCCACCCCGCCCCGTTGTTTTCCGTCAGTTTCCGGCTCATGTGTCTGTCCTGTCCTATGTCGAGGAGGCGGCGGGCCGGCGGGACTGCCTCTCCTCAAAAGCCGCGCGTTTTGATCGAACGATGCCTTGCCACGATTCAATCTCCCCCCTTGAGGGGGAGATGCCCGGCAGGGCAGAGAGGGGTGAACCCTTTCCGAGAGCACGACGTCAGCGGCTTATGCCCATTACCCCTCTCTGTCGCTTTCGCGACATCTCCCCCTCAAGGGGGGAGATTAGGGGCGCATCACGCCTCCGCTAATCCTTCCCCTCGAGGAAAAGGGGCAGGCCGAAGCCGGCCCGTTGCCCCTTAGCCGTTGTGGCCGTAGCCCTGGTTGCGGTCGATGTCGGTGTCGATCTCGTCGACCGCGCCGTCGAGCGTGTCGGCGACATCCGCGCCGTTGGCGATATCGGCGATCGCCTTCTGGAACACGCTGGTCTCCACCACATAGCCGGGCGTGACCGGGCGCAGCGAGCCCTGCGCATCCGACAGGCCGTAGAACACGGCGAGCGGCGCGCCCTCCTTGTAGAAGTCCGACATGTCGGCGGCGGCCTGGGTAGCCGGCACGAGGCCGATGCCGTTGGAGAAATCGGCAAGATACTGGTCCTGCAACGCGAACTCGATGAACGCCGCCGCGCCCTCGGGATGTTCGGAAGACGCCGAAATGCCGAGCTGCCAGCTCGCCGCGCCGATCTTCGGGCCCTCGCCGAAATCGGGCGCGGGCAGGAACACCACGTCATCGAAGGCGTCGAGCTTGGCGCGCGCCGTCCAGTTTCCGTTCCAGTCGATGGCGTATTCGCCGTTGATGAAGCCGTTCTGGTGGTCGGCCGGGTCCTGGCTCGGGCCGGGCGCGAGGCCGCGCTCGAACAGCGACTGCCACCATTCGCCGAATGCGATCGCCGCCTCGCCGTTCAGCACGCCCTCGGCGCTCTGGTAGTCGGAGCGGTCGACGAGGTCGCCGCCGAAGGATTGCAGGAAGGGCAGGAAGGCATAGGTGTACCACTCGCCCGCATCCGCCATGCCGAGGTTCAGCGGATATTCGAAATCGCCGCTCTCCTTCAGCTTGACGAGGATGTCATCGAACTCCTCCGCCGTCCACGGCTCTTCCAGCGTCGGCTTGCGGATGTCGTATTTGTCGAGATAGGACTGGCGGGTCATCATCGCGAGCGCCGCGTCCCAAAGGCCGACGGAATAGATCTGGCCGTCCCATTCGCCGATCGCGCCGGGCAGGAAGCCGTCGAGCTTGGCCTTGTCGATGGGAAGCGGCTGCATGTAGCCGGACCATGCCCAGTTCGGCATGATCGGGCCGTCAACGTCGATGATATCCGGCAGGTTGCCAGCGAGAGCGGCCGCCGTCACGGAATCATTGTAGGAATCCTCGGGGAAGCTTTCGAGCACCACCTCCCAGTCATCCTGGCTGTCGTTGAAGTCGGAAACGATGCTTTTCAGAATACTCGATTCCGTCTCGTTGCCGGCGCCGTGATACCACATCGTCAGTTCCGTGGCGGCATAACCGGTCGCGGGCAGCGCCGTGGTCGCCATCAGCGAGGCCAGGATGAAAGCTGTCTTCTGCATGTTATCTCCTCCGATAAACTGCGCTCAGGCGGAATTGCCTGGAAGGCGCGGCGGTGTGGCCACCGCAGTGAACGGTCTTCGGGAGGGCATGCCGCGCAAGCGGCGGGCGGGACTGTTCCCCGGCCAAGGCCGGGGACCCACGAGGGAAGAGGTGGCGGGGGCCTTCCGGCGCACAGACGAACGATAAACCGTTCCGCGCGCGCAGGTTGTCATGACACCCTCCCCGTGCCAGGACAAAGCCACACCGCCAGTGTCCTGCCAGAGGCAGGACACATCTGATGGTTAACGGTTTACTAACACGAAAGTTCCCCCGGGCTCAACCGGCGGACGCAAACACTTTCGAACCTGGTCTTTCGTCTACCGCCGCGAATGCCGGCCGCTACTTGAAGCCCATGACGCGGTGGGGAATGTAGGGCGCCTCAAGCCGGGCGATCTCGTCGTCAGTCAGGGAGATTTCCAGCGCGCCCGCAGCATCGTCCAGGTGGTGCGGCTTCGAGGCGCCGATGATCGGCGCGGAAACGACCTTCTTCGACAGCACCCAGGCAAGCGCCACCTGGGCCATCGGCACGCCGCGCGCCGCGGCGATGGCCTCCACGGCTTCGACCACCTTGCGGTCGGCATCTGCGGTTTCGGCAAACAGGGTCTTGCCGAATTCATCGGTTTCGGTGCGGTTGGTTGCGGTGTCGAAGGGCCGGGTCAGGCGGCCGCGCGCCATCGGGCTCCACGGAATGACGCCGATGCCTTCGGCTTCGCACAGCGGCAGCATCTCGCGCTCTTCCTCGCGGTAGAGCAGGTTGACGTAGTTCTGCATGGTCACGAATTTCGTCCAGCCATTGGCCTTCTGGGTGGCGAGCATGGTGGCGAACTGCCAGGCATGCATGGAGGAGGCGCCGATATAGCGCGCCTTGCCGGCCTTCACCACATCGTGGAGCGCTTCCAGCGTCTCCTCGATCGGCACGTCGTAGTCGAAGCGGTGGATCTGGTAGAGGTCGACATAATCGGTGCCGAGCCGGCGCAGCGAATTGTCGATTTCCTGCATGATGGCCTTGCGTGAAAGGCCCGCGCCGTTGGGGCCCTCATGCATGCGGTTCATCACCTTGGTGGCGAGCACGATCTCCTCGCGCCGGGCGAAGTCCTTCAACGCGCGGCCGACGATCTCCTCAGACGTGCCGGCGGAATAGACATTGGCCGTGTCGAAGAAGTTGATCCCGTCTTCCACCGCCTTGCGGATGAAGGGCCGGCTTTCCTCCTCGCCGAGCGACCACGGATGGCTGCCCTTGTCGGGCGCGCCATAGGTCATGCAGCCAAGGCAAAGGCGGGAAACATCGAGGCCGGTGCGGCCGAGCTTGACGTATTTCATAGGTGGTTCCCCCGGTTTTCGTCAGATTTGACGATATCTTCGCCGCCGGCAAGACGAAACTGCAGCCGGCGGCGCTTTGGCATTTTCAATGCCGCGGATCAGGCCGCCTTGGCGAAGGCCTTCTTGCCTTCGGCATCGAGGGCTGCGAACTCCTCATCGGACAGCGTGATATTGGCCGCGGCGACATTCTCTTCCAGATGCTTGACCTTGGAAGTGCCGGGGATCGGCAGCATGACCGGGCTGCGCTTCAGCACCCAGGCAAGCGCGATCTGGCTCGGCGCCGCGTCGTGCTTTCTGGCGATCTCATCCAGCAGCGAGCCCGGGTTGGCGAGGTCGCCGGCGGCCAGCGGGAACCAAGGAATGAAGCCGATATTGTTTGCCGCACAGTAATCCAGGACGTCTTCGCTGGTGCGGTCAACAAGGTTGTAGCGGTTCTGAACGGTGGCGACGGGGAACACCTTGTTTGCAGCCTCGATTTCGGCGACCGACACCTCGGATAGCCCGGCATGGGCGATCAGGCCCTCATCGAGAAACTCCTTGATCGCGCCGAACTGCTCGTCGGCCGGCACCTTGTCGTCGATACGGTGAAGCTGCCACAGGTCGATCTGCTCGACCCCCAGATTGCGCAGGCTCTTGTGAACCTGCTGGCGCAGATATTCCGGCCGTCCGACCGGGATCCAGACA
The DNA here is from genome assembly GCF_002043005.1 of Martelella mediterranea DSM 17316. Taxonomy (NCBI): domain Bacteria; kingdom Pseudomonadati; phylum Pseudomonadota; class Alphaproteobacteria; order Hyphomicrobiales; family Aurantimonadaceae; genus Martelella; species Martelella mediterranea. The sequence goes on from NZ_CP020330.1 coordinate 1,121,351, forward strand.
TTGGGTCCGGTGCGGGTCAGCCCGCCCTTGGTGGCGATCCTCACCTCGTTGTAGGGATGGAGCGCGTCCTTGATCAGCCACTCGGAAATGTCGGGGCCGTAGCTGTCGGCGGTGTCGATGAAGTCGACGCCCAGCTCCGGCAGGCGCTTCAGCGTGGCCAGCGCGCCCTCGCGATCGTCAGGCTCGCCCCAGATGCCCTTGCCGGTGATCCGCATGGCGCCATAGCCGAGGCGGTTGACCTTCAGCTTGCCGCCGATCGAAAATGTGCCGGCCTTGTCGGCGATTTTGTCAACCATTGTTGTCTCCGTGATGGAATGCGCGGGCCGAACGGCCTCGGCGCGGAAAAATATCGATTGCTGAACTGACGTGGGTCGGCGGCGACGGGATTTCAAGACGAAGGGTCGCCGCAGCCAGGCCGCGTCGTCGCCTCGCGGTCCATGCCGTTACCGCTCATTGCCGAAATACTGCTGCGCCAGGTTGCGCACCACGCCGTCTTCCTGCAGCGCCAGAAGGCGCACCGTGATCGGCTGGATCAGCGTGTCCTGGCCATAGGGCAGGGCGAAGCCGAATTTGTCGGGCGCGAAGATGCGGCCGACGACATCGAGACCGAGCCCAGGGTTCTGGGCCTTGTAATATTCCAGCACCGGCGCGTCGCCGACGATCGCGTCGATCTCGGCGCCGCGCAGCGCCGCGACGGCGTCGTCCATGCCGGTATAGGTGATGAAATCGACGCCGTTGCGGCGCATCCGGTTTTCGGCGGTCGAGCCCCGGAACACCCCGACGGTGCGGCCCGGCAGGTCATCCGGCCCGGTAATGCTGCCGGTGATCGCGATGCTGGTCATCACGCTGGTGACCGATGAGGTGATGTAGGCAACGACGGCAATGCCGATAATCAGCCAGAAGGCCGAGAAGATCTTGCCGTACCACCCGAAAAGCTTGGCCCGGCCCGGAAGCGTGCCCCTGGTGACAACCAGCATGACAGAATAGAAGCTTTCGGCTATGCCGTCGCGCCAGCGCCTCGTAAAGTTCTTGTCGAAGTGCCGGTCGAACAGCGTCAGCCCGATCGTGCCGATCGCGATGAACACGAGCAGCCAGGCATAGTAGCGCAGGTAGCCGGCTTCGGCGAGACCGTTCCAGACATTCACAAGGGAAGATGTGGTCCGGTTATCAATCATGATGCGCAGACCGGAATCGAACCAGGGCTGGGTGAAATCGACCAGTTCCGCGCGCTCCTCGGTAATCGAGATCGCGCCGACCGCCACATCGACCTCTCTCGCCGCCGTCGCCGCGAGCAGGTCGGCCACGGTTTCATATTCGACATAGGTCGGATCGATGTTGAAGCCTTTCTCGATCTCCCGCCAGAGTTCGCTCGCCATGCCCGTGATGGTGCCGTCGTCCTGCCTGGTAATGAACGGCGGCAGCACGCGGTAGCCGACCCTGATCTGCAGCGGTTCGCCGGTCTGCTGGCTGAAGGAGGGAATGGCCGATCCGCACACTGCGACAAACAACACTGAAAAAAGAAGGCCCCAACGGTAGAGTTTCAGGCATTGGCTTGCTTTTGACATCTGTCGGGCGGTCCTTTCGGTTATCCCCTGTAGATCAGGAGAAGGAAGGCGACGAAGAGCAGGAAATGCACCGCGCCCTGCAACAGGTTGGTGCGCCCGCTGGAAAAGGTGACGATGCTGACGACGAGGATCAGCACGAGAAGCAGCGCGTCCGTCGGCGCGAGGCCGAGCTGCAGGTTGAGGCCGAGCGCGCTGGAAACCGCGAGCATGATCGGAACGGTCAGTCCGATCGTGGCGAGCACCGATCCGAGGAATATATTCACGGAGGATTGCAGCCGCTTGTTCAGCGCGGCCCTGACCCCGCCGATGCCTTCCGGCGTGGTGACCAGGATGGCCATCAGCACCCCGCCGATGACGCCGGGCGCGCCGCGGGTCTCGATGATATAGTCGATCGGCTTGGCGAGCTGCTCGACCAGATAGACCACCGGCACGATGTAGCAGAATAACAGGATGACGCTCAGCCAGAGCGGCCCCGAAGGCTTTTTGTGCTCTTCGGTGGGGGCCCCGTCTTCTTCCGGCTGGGCGAAATAGCCGCGATGCCGCCCGGTCTGCATCATCAGGAAAATCAGATAGAGCCCCGCCGCCATCAGGCCGAGCATCACCTTTTGCAGATCGCTCAGGGTTGGCCCTTCGGTGGAGCGGGTGAAGTTGGGCAGGATCAGGCTGAACACGGCGAGCGGAATGATCACGCCCAGATAGGCATTGGCGCCCTGCAGGTTGAAGGTCAGCTCACGATGGCGCAGCGCGCCGAGCAGCAGCGAAATGCCGAGCATGCCGCCCATGATGATCATCACCACCGAAAACAGCGTGTCGCGCACCAAGGCGGGGTTGTTCTCGCCATTCAGCATCACCGCGGTGATGCTCAGCACCTCGATGCCGGTGATCGACAGCGTCAGCACCAGCGTGCCGAAGGGCTCACCCAGCCGCTCGGAGATCACCTCGGCGTGACGCACGACGCCGACGGCGGAGGCGAGGATCACGGAAAAAAGCCATGCGAGCAGAAAGGTCAGCTTCACCGGGTGACCCATGTCGTGAAACAGCCTGTCTTCAAACAGGAAAGCGATAATGCTGGTGACAACGGCAATGCCGAGAACGCGTTCGCGTTTGACGAAAGCGAGAAACGAGGGCGACCCTGCGGCTCCGGGCGCGCTATGCTCGCTGGTCAAGGGCATGCCTCCTGATATCGGACGTTTCCGTCGCCTTGGACTGGTTATTCGATTGCCATGTTATCGCCATCTTTTCAACTGCCGGATGGTGTTGCGCATCCCGACCGCGCCATGGAAAAGGGCGCGAGGGGTTCGCCTGACCGGATATGCGTCGACAATGGAGGCCCGGATCAGGTCCGGGCACGACACGCGCGGCAAGGTGGAGCGGGCATGAAGCGCCGTCGCTCCGGCTCTCGCCTGAAGGCTTCTAGTATTCCCTCTCGTAGAAGACCCCGCCGGAGGCCTCGCCCCTGGAGCCCGCCGCGCCCTTGAGAATGAAATTGCGGCCGATGTCGATATTGATGCTCGCCCTTGTGCCGGTGTCGCGGCTCTGTTCGATCTCGAGATAGGTGTTGCTGTTCAAGTATTTTCCGACGCTGACGGCGGTGTTGCCGGTGGAGTCCGTCGTCAGGTCGAGATTGTCGACGCCGAGCACGTCGCGGATCGAGCCGAACAGCGACTGATCGGTCCCGCCGGTCAACTGAATGACCGCATCGGCGAGCTGGGCGATCTGAAGCGCCGAGAGCTGGGAGGAGGACTGGTTGAACAGCAGTTGCGCCAGGATCTCGTCATCGGGCAGCGCCGGCGTCGAGCTCAGCTTCACCTGCGGGTCGTTGGCCACGCCTTCAAGCGCGATAGTGATCGCGGTGGAGCCGGCATTGGTGTTGGCCCTCAGATCGATCATCGGGATCAGCGCGCCGCCGAAGGTGATCCGCCCCTGGGTGAAATCAAGCCTGCGGTTGAGGATCGAAAGCCGGCCGCGGATCAGGTCGAAACCGCCGCTGACGACCGGGTTCTGGGTCGTGCCGGTGATCCGCACATTGCCGCCGAGCTCGGCATCGACGCCGCGGCCGCGCACGAAAATCGCGTTGGGGGCCGAAATGGTGAGGTCCAGCGCCATCGTGGTGCGCGCTTCGCTGGCCTGAGGCGGAGAAAGCTCCTCCGCCTGCCTGAGCACGGCCTTCGATGCGTCCTGATGCACGATGTCGATCTGCGATATCGACGCTGGCATCCGGTCGGGAATGACGATTGCCGTGCGGGCAAGCGTCAGCCGGCCGGCAAGGGTCGGCTGGGTCAGGATCGGCCCTTCCAGCGTCAATGTGCCGTTTGCCGTGGTCGTCAGCAATCGTCCGTCATTGATGACCGCATTGTCGGCAACGAGCTTCAGCGATGCGGGAAAGCCGCCGGTAAGGCCGACGCTGCCGCTGATCGTCAGCGTGCCGCCGGCGGCAAGCCTGCCGGTGATGCCGTCGATCTGCACCCGGTCCCCGGAAAGGGAGACGCGCCCGCCGATATCGTTGAGCGAAATGCCGCGCCTGATGTCGGTCAGCGCGCTGATGGCGAGGTCGACGCCGCCGGAATAGCTCGGGCTCGTCAGCGTGCCGCCCACCGTCATGTTGACATCGGCATTGCCGGAAATGGCGAAACCGGAATTGGCGGCAAGTGCTGCGGCGATCTGCATCGGCAAGCGACCATTGATCGACAGGTTCAGCGGCCTGTTGCCGGTAAGCCCGACCGAGCCGGTGGCGCGCGCATTGATGCCCTGCGCATTGGTGATCGTGGTGTCGGTCGTCACCTGGCTGCCGTCATAGCGGCCGGTGGTGGTGACGTTGAACGGCTGTCCGCCGAGCGCGCTCGTCTGGGCCAGATTGCCGTTGTCGAGGCGGAGATTGTAATCGGCCGTGGGGCTGGCCGTCGTGCCGCCCGCCGTCACCGTGCCCGAAATCGTGCCGCTGGCGCCGAGCGAGGGGACGAACTGGTTGGCGATCGCGGCGGAAACGCCGTTGATATTGGCCGTCAGGTTCAATCGGTCGCCGACGCTGCCGTTCACGGCAACCGTGCCGCCGCCGATCCCGAGTCTCAGGCTTTGGATATTGGTCGTGCCATTCGCGATGGTGATCCGCCCGGGCTCGACCAGCCGGAGGCCGAGGCCCATCGGCGAGCCTTCGAGCCGCCTGAGGTCGATCGTCAGCGTATCTCCGCGGTTCACGGCCGCTTCCAGCGATACCGGTTGCCCGTCATAGCGAGCCGCGAGGTCGAAATTCGTCGTGGTGTCCTGGTTGCTGGCGGTAAGCGTGATGTCGGTGACGGTCTGTCCGGCCACGGCAACGGAACCGAGTGTGATCTTGCCGCTCGCCTTCAGCGCCGCGACATCGGCAACCGTCATGTCGGCGTCGAGATTTCTTGCGGTTATGCCGTTGGTGGTGATGCTATCGCTTCTGGCGTCGATCGACAGACCCAGCCTGTCATTGGCGTTGTCGAGCTCGACGCGGCCGGAGATCGCGCCCTCGGCCTTCTGGCCGGCAAGGCCTGCGAGCAGCTTCAGGTCCGGGAAATCGAAGCTGATGCCGCCGGCGGGTTGAAACTTGCTGTTGAGGATGATGTCGCCGGAAAGCGTGTTGTTGCCCACCGCGCCATCAATGCCCGCGATCTCGATCTGGCCGTCATTGGAGGTGACGTTTGCCGACAGTGAAAGCGGCGCGCCGGCATAGCTGCCCTTGGCGGTAAGCGCGCCGGAGGGTGCCGACATGTCCGCCTTGCCCTTGATCGTCGCCACAAAGTTCTTGAGCGTCTCGCCGGTGATGTCGAGACTGTCGGCTCTCACCGTGGCGTCGATTTCGGGCGCGGTCAGGTCGCCGCCGATCGTGGCGTCAAGCACGGCCGAGCCCTTGACCTGCGGCGCGAGCCGTCCGAGTTCGGCGACCGTCGCCTTCAGCGTCGCGTCGATCGTCCCCCCGGTGATGCGGACATCGCCGCCGGCGGTCAGCAGCCCGTTCTCGACCTCGAGATTGGAGAGCGCCGCGGCGCCGGACGCGGTCGAGAGGAAGAAATCGCTCTCGATCCGGGTCATGTCGTCGATCAGACCGGCGGCCGCATCGGGAAGCGCGTCGGCCAGCACGAAGAGCTTAGCGTGGCCGGTCGCGTCCTGCGACCCAAGATCATAATCGACATTGGCCGTGGCGCCGATGCTGCCGCTTTCAAGCGCGATATCGTCGAGCTTCACGCTTCCCTGCGCGAGCGTCACCCGCGTCTTGAGCGAAAGCGGGGCCTCGATCATCCGGTCGAGGCTTTCGTCGCTGAATGCAAGGCTTTCAACCGTAAGCCCGGCATTGAAAGCGCCGGTGCGGGTTTCAAGGTTGAAGCCCTTGCCGTTTGCCGCCAGCGAAACGCCGCTTGTCGAGACTTGAGGCAGGGAGAGCTGCGAGAGCGTGACCGAAGCCGAGAGGTCCGCGCTTTCGGCCGCGCCGTGCAGGCTGACGCTGGCGTTCTCCAGGGAGAGCGACAGCGTGCCGTCGTCGCCCATCGCCATGGAAAACGGCACGGAACCGTCATTGACGCCGTCAAGCGTGACGTCGAGATCGTTTTCACCCTTCGGATCATAGGCGCCCGAAGCGTTCAGAACGAAGCTGCCGGTCTCGACCCGGCCCTTGCCGATCGCGATCCGCCCGCCGGGATAAAGCGTTGCCTGAACGTCGATGCCGGTCTGGCCTTCGACCAAAGACTGGAATTCCGGCGGCGTCAGCGCGGCGAATTCGCCCTGGCCGGTGACGGTGACCGTGCGCTCGTCCTTGTCGTTCAACTGGTGGCGGATGTCGATCTCGCCGAGTTTCTCGCCGGAGAGTGCGGCCGTCAGCCGTCCCTTCCAGTCCGAAAGCGGGCCATCGCCATCAATCGCGATGTTGAGCGCCGGCGTGCCGGGCAGCTTCAGCAAGGTCGCGACCATGCCGCCTTCCGGCTCGTTCACCTCGGCAGTGATATCGAGGAGGTTCTCTTTCGGCGCATAGTCGATATCGGCCTTTACATAAGTGCCGGCGCGGGCGCGATGTTCGATGTCGAGCGCGGTCGAAATCCGGTCGGTCACGGCGCTCACATGGCCGGAGGCGGAAAGCGGATAGGCCTCGCCGGCCACGGCTTCGGCGATGTCGATCTCAGGGAAATCGAATTTTTCGATATCGATGCCGATCGGCAGCGAAAACCCGCCGCTCGACTGCGCCTTCTCCGGCGCAGGCTTGCCCGGAACGGGGAGACGGGAAAGCGAAACCGTGCGCGCCGACAGGTTTTCTGCGGCAAAGCGTCCCCTGAACAGCGCCATTGGCGACCAGTCGAGCGCGATGCCCTCGACCGTGGCATAGGGACCCTTGATATCGGAGACGGTGACGCTGTCGACGGTGAAATTGCCGGTCAGCGGCGCGCTGACGCGACCCACATGAACGGCGAAATCCGGGGAGGCGATCCGTTTGGTGATCTGGCGGACGGCGAAATTCGCGCCGGCATCGGTATAGCCGATCAGGATGACGGCGGCGGCGACAATCACGATCACCACAGCCAAAAGGCCCGCAATCACCTGAATCAGTCGTTTGAAGAATACCGCCATGAAACTCCTCGGGCGCAATTTTCCTTAAGCATTTAGAGCGATTTGCGCGTTTTTCCAATCATGCCATGAAAGGCATGAATGCATCGTCAATTGCAAGGAGGTGACTAAAAACTCTGTCCGATACCGGCATAGATGCCGTAATGGTCGCCATCGGGGTAGCGGTTGAGCGGAACGGCAACGTCGAGGCGGATCGGGCCGAAACCGGTCAGATAGCGAACGCCGATGCCGGCGCCGGCGCGGATATCGGAGAAGTCGGGGAATTGGTCGGCGGAGACGTCGGCTGCGTCGATGAACGGCACGACCTGGATATTCTCGGTCACGCCGATGCGGGCCTCCAGCGTCGCCTCGACATAGGAGCGGCCGCCGGTTTCCTCGCCATTGGCAAGCCGTGGCGAGATCGACTTGTAGGCATAGCCGCGCACGCTGCCGCCGCCGCCGGCATAGAACCGGTCGTTTGCGGGAATGTCCTTGAGGTCGCCGCCGCCGACGATGGTGCCGGCCCCGACGCGGGCTGCAAGCGTAAACCGATCATCCTCGCCCGCCGAGAAATAGGTGGAGCCGACGGCATCGAAGGACGAGAAGAAATTGCCGCCCAGGAAATCATAGGAAGGCTCTGCCGTGGTAATCAGGTAGATGCCCTCGGTCGGGTTCAGCGGGTCGTTTCTCGTGTCGCGGTCGAAGCCGATCGGCGCGGAGAAGGTCAGGTAATCCTCGGTGCCGAAGGCGTCCTTGATGTGGGAATAGTCGAGCGTCAGGCCGGCGCTGATCGTGTTGTACTCGTTCTGCTCATAGGTGTAGTTGACGCTGCCGGCGACGGATTTCGCATTATAGGCGTCCGGGTTCTCCGTGGCGGTGATGATGCTGGCGGTGAACATGCCGGACGGATGGAACAGGCCGGGCTTGGTGAAGGTGATGCCGCCGGCGAGATCGAGCGAGTTGACGCCGTAATCGTCCGACGCGCCGATCCGCGACACGCCGGCTTCAAGCCGCAGCCCCTCGGCCTGGCCGAACAGGTTGCGGTGGCCCCAATAGCCTTCCAGCCCCAGGCCGTCGATCGAGGATACGGTCGCGCCGAAGCCGTAATAGCGGAACTTGCCGTCGCGCACGGTGATGGTCGTCGGCAACTGGCCGTCATCGTCCAGCGCGCTCGCGGTGGTGATCGTCACCGAATCGAACGTGTTCAGCGAGCGCAGCCGGTTGGCGGCGGCGGTGAGTTGCTCGGGCGAATACTGCTCGCCGGGTTTCAGCCGCGAATAGCGCCGGATGAAATCGGGCTCGACGGCTTCGGAGCCTTTCACCGCGATCTGCCCCAGATCCGCGACCGGACCGTCATCGGCGCGGATGTCGACATCGACCGTGGAATTGGCGTGATCGGCGATCACCTCGCGCCGGGTGATGGTCGCGAACGGGTGGCCCTGGTCCTTGAGCTCGGTGGTGATCTCGCGCGCGGCCGCGAGGATGGTGGTCGAATAGGCCGGTTTTCCGGCCACTAGATCGAGCTTTGCAGGGTTGAAGCTTGCCGGCGCGCCCTCGAGATTGACCCGAGCGAAGGTGAACATCGGACCCGCCTCGATGGACACGTTGACGGGGACCGGATCCTCGCGTCCGAAATTGGGCAGACCGACGATATCCTCGATCGACTGTCCGTTTACGGTGATATTCACCAGACCGCCATAATAGGCCTTCTCGAACAGCGAGCCGACGAGAATCTGCAGGTCGTCGCGCGCCTTCACCAGCACGCCGAGATCACCGTCAACGGGCTGGCGCTCGTCGCTGACCAGCGCCGAGCGGTTGCGCAGGAAGCTTTCCAGCTCGCTGTCGCCGCCGGTCACGCTGAAGGTGACGGTGTAGTGAACGGGGTCCTGGATGGAGGAGGTATCAACCTCCTCCTCGCCCCAGAGATGGATTCCGAACAGGCTGAACGCCTGCGCCTCGCCGCCGGCGGCGAAGATCGCAACGGATATCGCCGGCAGCAGCCTGAGCGCGCGGGATATTCCTGAACTTTGCCGTTTTGAACGGGGTACCATCTTCAACTCGAACCGGATCGTGAAAAATTACATATGCGATAAAATATTAGCAGGTTTCCAAATGCATAGCCCAAGAAAACCGAAAACCCGGCAACAGCATTAACCGTTGGTTACGGTCGCTGTATGTCGGGTCTGGTTTTGCCGTGGACAATCGCCGCAATTGACGCGCCCTGGCGGGGCCGCCCCCTTTTTGAGGCGGCGGCCCTATCTCTTAGCGGTAGCCGGGCGGGCAATCGTCGGTGTATTCGCGGCCGTAGCGGTCACGATAGTAGCACTTGCCGGGCTGGTTCTCGACGGCCCGGCCGACGAGAGCGCCAGCGCCTGCGCCGATGGCGCCGCCCAGAAGCGCGCCGCCGAGGCCGCCGCCGTCAATCGCCGTGCCGACCAGGGCGCCGGTGCCGGCGCCGATGGCCGCACCTTCCTGGGTGGGCGTGCAGGCCGTTGCCGCAAGCGAAGCAACGCCGATCACAATTCCTGCAAAAAACTTTTTCATGATTCCCTCATCACCTTTTGCGCTTTGGTCCCGCCGCGATCCGACCGCTCCATTGTCCCGGAGCAGATCGCTGCCGTCCCTCACATGCAGCCTGCGGCCGCTCTTCCAACACATACCCGAATAGCGATCCGGCGAAAAGCAAAAAGGTCTTCCGCCGGCCTATTACGCCTTAGGTGAATGCTTAATGTCCGGGGGAAAGATATGTTCCAAATTTCCGAAAAATCCGAATCTGTGCGGCAAATTGACCCTGATCAAGTTTTGCCGAGGCGGTTGCGCGTAGGTAAAGTTTGGAATAATTCAAACTAAGGGCTGATTGTCGCAGGACAGGAAACAGGCCGCGATGCGGGTTGACGGGGAGCGATCTTCGTCGAAACTTGTCAAGAACAACAAGGCCGGTGGTGGAGCATCTGGGTAATGGATTTCGAAGCATTCTTCAAAAACGAGCTGGCGGAACTGCATGATGAGGGCCGCTACCGCGTTTTCGCCGAACTGAAGCGTCATCGCGGCGAATTCCCGCGCGCCTCCCGGTTCAAGGATGGCGCGGCCTCCAACGTCACCGTCTGGTGTTCCAATGATTATCTCGGCATGGGCCAGTGTCCCACCGTGATCGCCGCCATGCAGGAGGCGATCGAGACTTGCGGGGCAGGGGCCGGCGGCACACGCAATATTTCCGGCACCAATTACTACCACGTCCAGCTTGAGCAGGAACTGGCCGACCTCCACCACAAGGAAGCAGCCCTGATCTTCACCTCCGGCTATGTTTCCAACTGGGCGACGCTCGGCACGCTGGGCGAAAAAATTCCAGGCCTGATCATCTTCTCCGACGCGCTCAACCACGCCTCGATGATCGAGGGCATTCGCCACGGCAAGTCGGCGCGGGCGATCTTCCGCCACAACGACCTCAACGATCTCGAGGCCAAGCTGAAGGCCGCCGATCCGGCGGCGCCAAAGATGATCGCGTTCGAATCGGTCTATTCGATGGACGGCGATATCGCGCCGATCAAGGAAATCTGCGATCTCGCCGACAAATACGGCGCGATGACCTATCTGGACGAAGTCCATGCCGTCGGCATGTATGGCCCGCGCGGCGGCGGCGTTGCCGAGCGCGAGGGGCTGATGGACCGGATCACGATCATCGAGGGTACGCTCGGCAAGGCCTTCGGCGTTATGGGCGGCTATATCACCGGCTCGAAGGCGCTGGTCGATTTCATCCGCTCGTTTGCTTCCGGTTTCATCTTCACCACCGCGTTGCCGCCGGCGCTTGCCGCCGGCGCTGTCGCCTCGATCCGCCACCTCAAGGTCAGCCAGATCGAGCGAACCCGCCATCGCGAACGGGTGGAGACGCTGCGCGCGAAGCTTGACCGCCAGGGCATTCCGCACATGCCCAATCCAAGCCATATCGTGCCGGTGATGGTGGGCGACGCCTCCAAGTGCAAGTGGATTTCGGACATCCTGCTCGATGATTTCGGCGTCTATGTCCAGCCGATCAACTATCCGACCGTGCCGCGCAAGACCGAGCGCCTGCGCTTCACGCCGACCCCGCTGCACACCGATGCCGACATGGATCACCTGGTTTCAGCGCTGCATTCGCTGTGGTCGCAATGCGCGCTCGCGCGCGCCGTCGCCTGATGGCGACAGCCCCCGCGCCGGGACGATTTTTTCAGAAGCGGGCGGAACACGGCCCGCTTTTTTCTTGAAGTTTGCGGCCTCCGGCGTACTGCTTTGGCAAAACCATTGCGGAGACCTTCGTCATGTCAGTTGAAAAACGTGTAAACGCGGCCATCGACAAGGCCATCGGTGAAAAGCGCATCGTCGGCACAGTCGTCATGATTGCGCGCGGGGACGAACTTGTCTTTTCCCGCGCCGCCGGTCTCGCCGATCGCGAAAGCGGCCATCCTGTCGCCGCTGATACGATTTTCCGCCTTGCCTCCGTCACCAAGCCGATTGTCGCGACGACGGCTCTGGTCATGATGGAGAAGGGGTTGCTCTCTCTTGAGGACAGGGTGAGCGATTATCTGCCATGGTTTCACCCAACCGGGCCGGATGGCGCGCTGGCGGATATCCGGCTTCATCATCTCCTCACCCATACGGCCGGACTGGATTATACCGGCGGCGCCGGGCAACTGCCGCCCGGCGAAACGGTGAATACGGGCCTGACCGATACCGATCTCACCTTCGAGCAGAATTTTTCCAGGCTGAACCATTTTCCGCTCGCCTTTGCACCCGGAACGGCATGGGCCTATTCCGTGGCGATCGACATTCTCGGCGCGGTGCTGTCTTCTGTCGCCGGCGCCGAACTGGAAGCCGTGGTCCGGCAACATGTCGCCGACCCGCTCGGCATGGACGACACGCGGTTTTCCGTCACCGACCAGCAGCGGCTGGCAACGCCCTATGGCGATGGCGCGCCCGAGCCGGAGCGCATGGGCACGCGCCATACGGTGCGCGACGCGGACGGCATCGCCTATACATTCGAGCCGTCGCGCATCTTCAATCCCCGCGCCTATCAGTCGGGCGGCGCCGGCATGGCGGGCACGGCCGGCGATTTCCTGAAGCTGCTGCAGGACCTTGTCAGCCCGAACGGTCTTTTGACGCCTCAGACCGTCAGGGCGGCGCTTTCCACACAGACCGGGGCTCTGGCGGTGCGGCCGGGCAAGACATTCGGCTATGTCGGCTCGGTGGTCGTCAATCCGGCTGAAACCGGAACGGCCTTGCCGGAAGGGGTCGTGACCTGGGGCGGGGTTTACGGCAATTGCTGGGCTCTGGACCCGGCAAGCGGCACGGCGGCCGTCATCATGACGAACACCGCTGTCGAAGGATGCAACGGCGCCTTCCCCGAAGAAATATGGCGGGCGCTTTTTAACGCCTGAGCAGGCTGGCGGCGCGCCGTCGCGCTTCGCTGTCGGCCTGATAGACGTCATCGATCGTCGTCGCGGCGGGGAGATTGTCCATCTCCGCCATCACGCCTTCCGTGATTTCGGCCATCTCCAGAAAGCCGCAGCGGCCTTCGATGAAGGCTTCGAGCGAGACTTCCTTGGCGCCGTTCAGCACCGCGCCCTGCAGCCCGCCGCGCGCCATGGCAAGCCGGGCAAGCCTGAGCGCCGGAAAACGGGTCTCGTCGGGGGCTTCGAAATCGAGCCGTGCAAGCTTGGCGAAATCCAGCCTTTCCACCGAAAGCGGGCGGCGGTCGGGATAGGCGAGCGCATAGCCGATGGCGGTGCGCATGTCGGGCGCGCCGAGCTGAGCAAGGATCGAGCCATCGGCATAACCAACCATGGAATGGATGATCGATTGTGGGTGGACCACCACCTCCACCTGTTCCGGCGCAAGGTCGAACAGATGCTGCGCCTCGATCATTTCCAGCGCCTTGTTGAACATCGAGGCGCTGTCGATCGAGATTTTCAGGCCCATCGACCAGTTGGGATGGGCGCGCGCGGTGGCCGCGTCGACATGGCGCATTTCTTCCAGCGACATCTGGCGGAACGGGCCGCCGGACGCGGTGATGATCACCCGGTCGAGCGCGCGGCGCTGGTTTTCTTCGAATACCTGGAAGATCGCGGAATGCTCGCTGTCGACCGGGATCAGCATGCCGCCGCCGCGTTTCACCGCGTCTATGAACAGCGGACCGGCGGAAACCAGGCATTCCTTGTTGGCAAGCGCGATATCAGCGCCGGCGGCAGCCGCCTTCAGCGTCGGGGCGAGCCCGGCCGTGCCGACGATCGCCGCCATCACGATGTCATTGTTGCGGTTGGCCGCCTCGTCGAGGCCGCTGGCGCCTGAAGCGGCTTCGATGCCGGTGCCGGAAAGCGCTCGCTTCAGGTCGTCATAGCGGCTTTCATCGGCGGTGACGGCCATGGCGGCGCCATGCTCGATTGCGAGACGCGCAAGGGCTGCGACATTGGAATTGCCGGTCACCGCAGTGATCTCGAAGGCGTCTTTGCCGCCGAGCTGGGCGATGACATCGAGCGTGTTGATACCGATGGAGCCGGTCGCGCCGAAGATTGCGATGCGTCGCGTCTGCATGTTTCCGCCTGTGGTTCCTGTCCGTCAGGCTCTAGCGGGTTTTTCGGGCGGACAACAGGGGGCGGGTCGATATTCCCTTGCTTTGTGGCGCGGGTGGCCGGCCCGCCGCAAGGCACTGGAAAAAACGGACCCGAGGCTTTATCAAAGTTCGGGGCCGCTTGCGGTGACCGAGAGACGAGGAACGAGGGAGTGCGAGATGGCCGAGAGTATCAAGCGCGTTGGCGTGATCGGGGCCGGGGCCATGGGCTGCGGCGTCGCTCATGTTTCGGCGATCGCCGGCTACGACGTTCACCTGATCGACATTGGAAAGCAGCAGATCGAGCGTGGGCTCGCCACCATCAACGGCAATCTGGCGCGTCAGGTCACATCCGGCAAGCTTTCCGATGACGACCGCAAGAAGGCGCTGAAGCTGATCACCGCCTCCACCGATCTCCAGGACCTTGCCTCCGCCGATATCGTGATCGAGGCGATCACCGAGGATGAGGCGGAAAAGCGCGCGCTTTACGCCAGGCTCTGCCCGATCCTGAAGCCGGAAACCCTGCTTGCCAGCAATACCTCGTCATTCTCGATCACCCGGCTTGCCGCCGCCACCGACCGGCCCGAGCGGTTCATGGGCGTGCATTTCATGAACCCCGTGCCGGTGATGGAGCTTGTGGAACTGGTGCGCGGCATCGCCACCGACGAGGCAACCTTCGAAACCGCACGGGAGTTCGTGCGCGCGCTCGGCAAGACGCCGACCGTTTCGGAGGATTTCCCGGCCTTCATCGTCAACCGCATCCTGCTGCCGATGATCAACGAGGCGATCTATGTTCTTTATGAGGGCGTCGGAACCGTCGACCACATCGATACCGCGATGAAGCTCGGCGCCCGCCACCCGATGGGGCCGCTGGAGCTTGCCGATTTCATCGGTCTCGATACCTGCCTTTCGGGCATGCAGATGCTGCATGAAGGCCTGGCGGACAACAAATATCGTCCGTGCCCGCTGCTGGTGAAATATGTCGATGCCGGCTGGCTCGGCCGCAAATCCGGCCGCGGGTTCTACGATTATCGCGGCGAGGATCCGGTGCCGACGCGGTAAGCCGTCAGTTGCAGCAACTGCCCGAGGAAAGTTCCTCCAGGATCGGGCAGTCCGGCCGGTGGTCGCCATGGCAATGATCAGCGAGGTGCTGGAGGGCCGCCTTCAGGCCGGCGAGGCGTGCGAGCTTCTCATCGATCTCGGCGATCTTGGCCGTCGCCAGCGCCTTCACCTCGGCGCTTTCGCGGGCGTCGTCGTCATAGAGCGATAGCAGCAGCCGGCATTCCTCGACGGAAAAGCCGAGATCGCGGGAGCGGTGAATGAAATTCAGCCGGTGGACATGGTTGGCGGAATAATCGCGATAGCCATTCTCGGCCCGGTCTGCGACAACGAGGCCGATTTCCTCGTAATAGCGGATGGTCTTGGGCGGCAGTCCCGACTGTTTCGCAGCCTGTCCGATGTTCATGGCCAATTTCTCCGATCATCTGTTCAGCAGATGTGATGCCTGCTTCAAAAATCTTCAAGTCCGTGGCCGTTGTCTCGCCGCCTGTCTTCGTGCGACGGTGATGAACCTTCAAGAAACGGAGTTCGCATGAAGATCACCGGTGGATGCTATTGCGGCAAGGTCCGCTTCGAAGCCGAAATCGATCCGGATGCCGTGGTGATCTGCCATTGCACCGATTGTCAGCGCCTGAGCGGCTCGCCCTATCGCACCACCGTTCTCGTCCCCCGTGCCGATGTCGAGATCACGTCCGGCGTAACCCGCAGCTATTGGAAAATGGCCGAGAGCGGACGCAAACGCGAGCAGTTTTTCTGCGAAGACTGCGGCTCGCCACTGTTTACCGGCGGCGAAGGCGCAGATGAAGACGATTGGGGGATCCGCTGGGGCATGATCGACCAGCGCGCTGCGCTGCCGCCGAAGCGGCAGATCTGGTGTCGCTCGGCGGTTCCCTGGCTTGACGAGGTCACCGCGCTGCCGGGCGAAGCTACCGAATAGGCTTCAATCCTGCGACAGCGCCATACGCAGCATCGCCGCGAGGTCTTCGTCGCCGCTGCCGTTCTCCAGGCAGGCCTTGAAGCTGGCAAGGGCGGCGTCGATCGCCGGCGTATCGACATCGTAGCTGTCGGCGACGCTGGCAAACAACGTGGCGTCCTTCATCGCGCCGCGCACGGGAAAACCCACGCTCCTGTCATGGCCGCGAATACGCGGGGCGCGGGCCTTCAGCGCGGGCGTTCCGCCGGGGCTGGTCATCAGCATATCGAGCATCTTGTCGAGGCTGAGGCCGGCGCGTTTGCCGGTCATCAGCGCCTCGCGCAGCACTTCCCAATAACCGCACAGCACCATGTTGTTGACGATCTTAGCCGCCGCGCCGGTGCCGAGCGGGCCGGTGTGGTGAATGCGATCGGAGAGCGTATCGGCAACCGGCAGGAAGCGTTCGAAATCGGCATCCGCGCCGCCGATATAGAGCCCTGCCTTGCCGGAAATCACAAGTTCGGGGCCGCCGGAGACCGGCGCGTCGATGGCGCTGCCGCCCTTGGCCTTGATGCCCGCCGAATAGCGCTTCAGCAAAGCGGGGCTGACGGTCGAGGTCTCGACCACCAGCTTGCCGGGAAGCGAGGTGGTCAGCAGCGCTTCGAGCACCGCCTCCACCGCCGCATCGTCGATCAGCGAGGTGAGGATGATATCGGCCTTGCGGGCAAGCGTTGCCGGGTTCAGCGCGACCTCGGCATGGGTCTCGGAGGCAAGCTCCATCGACACGCCGCCGCGCGACCACACCACCAGCGGAAAACCGTAGGCCGAGAGCCGACGCGCCATGGCGGTGCCCATGCGGCCCATGCCGCAAATGCCGATCGTCTCCTTGTCCGCCATGTCAGGCCGCCTTTGCCTGATGGTATTCCTTGATCGCGATCATCCGGATTTCCGGCGCACGCTCGCTTTCGTAGTTCAGCGAGAAGCCGTCCTGCGCCATGAACACCGGATCGCCGTCGAGGTCGCGGGCGATATCGCCGCGCCGGCCGGAGATGAATTTTTCCAGATCGGCGGGCTTCTCGGCCGAAATCCAGCGGCAGACGGAAAACCGCGCCATCTCGAACGATACCGGCAGGCCGTATTCCGCCTTCAGCCGCTCCTTCAGAACGTCGAGCTGCAGCGCGCCGACGACGCCGACGATTGCCGGCGAGCCGTCTTCAGGCGTGAACAGCTGGACCACGCCTTCCTCAGCCATCTGCTGCAGGGCTTCCTTCAGCTTCTTGGCCTTCATCGCGTCTTCCAGCCGCACGCGGCGGAGGATTTCCGGCGCGAAGTTCGGCACGCCCTGGAACACCAGCGCCTCGCCATCGGTCAGCGTGTCGCCGATGCGGAGCGCGCCGTGGTTCGGGATGCCGACGACATCGCCGGCATAGGCCGTATCGGCAAGCTGGCGCTGCGAGGCGAAGAAGAATTGCGGCGCGGTCAGCCCCATCTGCTTGCCGGTGCGGGCAAGCCTCGCCTTCATGCCGCGCGTCAGCGTGCCGGAGCACACGCGTACGAAGGCGATGCGGTCGCGGTGGTTCGGGTCCATATTGGCCTGGATCTTGAACACGAAGGCGCTCATCTTCGGGTCGGTCGCCTCCACGGTGCGAACATCGGCCACCTGCGCGCGCGGCGCGGGCGCGAAATCGGAAAGCGCGTGGATCAGATCGCGCACGCCGTTATTGCGGAGCGCCGAGCCGAAATAGACCGGCGTCATATGGCCTTCCAGAAACGCCTGCCGGTCGAAGGCGGGATAACCGTCGATCGCAAGCTCGGCCATTTCCGCCCAGTCCTGACGCTCATGCTCCGGCAGTTTTTCCGACACGACTTCCGGGCCGTTCACCTTGGTCAGCTCTTTCTGGCTGTCGCCATAGCGCACCGCGCTGTCCTTCAGGTGATAGGTGCCGCAGAAGCTCTTGCCCTGGCCGATCGGCCATGTCATCGGCACGGTGTCGAGCGCGAGCTTCTCCTGCACTTCCTCGAGGATTTCGAACGTGTCGCGGGCCTCACGGTCCATCTTGTTGACGAAGGTGATGATCGGGATGTCGCGCAGCCGGCAGACCTCGAAAAGCTTCAGCGTCCGGGGCTCGATGCCCTTGGCCGCGTCGATCACCATGATCGCCGCATCCACCGCCGTCAGCGTACGATAGGTGTCGTCGGCGAAGTCCTCGTGGCCGGGCGTGTCGAGCAGGTTGAAGACGGTGTTGTCATATTCGAAGGTCATCACCGAGGTGACCACCGAAATGCCGCGTTCGCGTTCGATCTTCATCCAGTCCGAGCGGGTCTGGATGCGATCCTTCTTCGCCTTCACCTCGCCGGCAAGCTGGATCGCGCCGCCGAAAAGCAGCAGCTTTTCGGTCAGCGTGGTCTTCCCGGCGTCGGGATGCGAGATGATCGCGAAGGTGCGGCGGCGGGCAACCGCCTCGGCAAGCGTTTCGGGCATCGGTCGAATATCCTGTTGATGGCGGCCTATGTAGCGATTTGGGCCACAAGATGCAATTGACCTGTCGGCGTCTGGTGGCGAAGGATGCGGGCGAAATTGACGAGGACCTCACAATCACCAATCTCCCCCCTTTGAGGGGGAGATGTCGCGAAAGCGACAGAGAGGGGTGAACCCTTTCAACGAGCTCAGAGCTGGCGGCTTTCGCTGCACCCCTCTCTGCCCTGCCGGGCATCTCCCCCTCAAGGGGGGAGATCGGCCAGAGGTGAGGTGGACGTGCAAGGTGGCAGCTCCCAGGGTGACCGCAATGAACACGGAAAAAAGAATGACGCTGAAGCTGAAACGCCTGGAACATGCCGAGGGCATCGAACCGCCCGCCTATGAAACCGCGGGCTCCGCCGGCATGGATATCCGCGCCGCCGTCGACGCGCCGATGACGCTTGCGCCGGCCAAGCGGGCGCTGGTGCCGACCGGTTTCATCTTCGAAATTCCGCAAGGCTTCGAGGCCCAAATCCGCCCGCGCTCCGGCCTTGCCTTCAAGCACGGCATCACCTGCCTCAACACGCCCGGCACCATCGACAGCGATTATCGCGGCGAGGTCAAGGTACTGCTCGTCAATCTCGGCGAGGAAGCCTTCACCATCGAACGCGGCATGCGCATCGCCCAGGTCATCATCGCCCCGGTCACGCAGATGCCGGTCACCGTGGTCGACGATCTGACCGAGACCAAACGCGGCGCCGGCGGATTTGGATCGACGGGCGTGTGAGGCGCGGTTTCCGGGCGTCTGTAAATCGGCGTATTTCCGCATTCTTGCCTGTGGTGTAGGCTTCCCGGAAAGCTGGCGCAACGCGGCACGGAGGCTTTGCCGATGGACATGATGGAGGCGTTTCAGCGGGTTGGTCTGGCGCTGGCGATCGGGCTCTTGGCCGGGATCGAGCGCGGCTGGCAGGAGCGGGATCTGGCCGACGGGCAGCGGGTGGCGGGCATCCGCACCTTTGCGCTGGTCGGGCTTCTGGGCGGGCTGGCGGGCTATCTCGGCGTCGAGACCGGCGCGGCGGTGCCGGCGATGCTGGCGGCCGGGCTGACGATCGCCTTCGTTGTCTTCGAGTATCTGGCTGCCGGTCCGAGGCATGATTTCAGCGTCACCGGCGTGGTTGCGGCGCTGGTCGTGTTCGCGCTCGGCATTGTTTCCGTCACGGGCGATATGCGGCTGGCGGCCGCCGGCGGGGTGGTCACCACCGTGCTGCTGGCCGCCCGCCACGCGCTTCACGGTTTTCTGAAGTCGATGACATGGGTGGAACTGCGTTCGGCGCTCGTGCTTCTGACGATGAGCTTCGTGGCGCTGCCGCTTCTGCCCAACCGCGCGATCGATCCATGGGGCGGGTTCAATCCGTTCTCCGTCTGGCTGATGACGGTGATGATCGCAGCACTCTCCTATGCCGGCTATGTGGCGATGCGCATCGGCGGTCCGGAGCGCGGCATCCTGTTTGCCGGCGCCACCGGCGGAATCGTGTCGTCAACGGCGACGACGCTCTCCTTCGCGCGCATTTCGGTCAGCCAGCCTGTGCTGGCGCGAAGGCTCGCGGGCGCGGCATCGATCGCCGGCGGGCTGTCGCTGGTGCGCTGCTTCGTGATCGCCTCGGTCGTGGCGCCGGTTCTGATGGCGCCGCTGGCGGCTGCCCTTGCGCCGGGGCTTTGCGCCTTCATCCTTGCAAGCCTCGTCCTGAACCGCAGCGGCGGGAACGCCGGGCCGGAGACCGAGCTTCAGCTTTCCAATCCGTTCGAGCTGCAGTCGGTGCTGCGGTTCGGCGCATTGCTCGGCGTCATCGGTTTTGCCGCCAAGGTGCTGGTCAAGTTCCTGGGGCCGGCGAGTATCGTGTTCATCGCGCTCGTCTCAGGCATTCCCGATCTCGATGCCATCACGCTTTCGACCGCGCATCTGGCCGGAGGGGCAGTTCCGATCCATACCGCGGCGATCGCGGTGCTGACGGCGGCGGTCTCCAACCTGATCACCAAGGTGGTTCTGGCCTATAGCAGCGGCACGCGGGAATATGGCCGGCTGCTCGCCCTGGTGACGCTGGTGGTGATCGTGGTCGGCGGGGCCTGTTTCTGGCTCTACAGCGCGGTTTTGCAGTGACGCACGGGCTTGCAGGTCGCACCTGAAATGAAATTCCTTCGGAGGGGCTATAATTGGAACTGCATTCCTCAAGTTCAGAGTGCATTGCCGGTTCGTGCCTCGAATTCGGTCGCCTTCGACCCTACCTAGATTGTAACGAATTCAAGGGAGCACAGTCATGGAACAGAACGGCAAGCCCGGACGCGGGAAGGTATACGGATCCATCCTCGAAACGATCGGCGACACGCCGCTCGTGCGTCTCGACAAGCTGGCGAAGGAGCATGGCGTCAAGGCCAACCTTCTCGCCAAGCTCGAATTCTTCAATCCGATCGCCTCGGTGAAGGACCGTATCGGCTTCGCCATGATCGAGGCGCTGGAAAAGGCCGGCAAGATCACCCCCGGCAAATCCGTTCTGGTCGAGCCGACCTCCGGCAATACCGGCATCGCGCTCGCCTTCGCGGCCGCCGCCAAGGGCTACAAGCTGATCCTCACCATGCCGGAATCGATGTCGATCGAGCGCCGCAAGATGCTGGCGCTGCTCGGCGCGGAACTGGTGCTGACCGAGCCGCCGAAGGGCATGAAGGGCGCGGTCGCCAAGGCCGAGGAAATCGCCGCCGAGACCGAGAACGCGGTGATCCCGCAGCAGTTCGAAAACCCGGCCAATCCGGAAATTCACCGCAAGACCACGGCCGAGGAAATCTGGAACGACACCAATGGCGATGTCGATATCTTCGTCTCCGGCATCGGCACGGGCGGCACCATCACCGGCGTCGGCCAGGTGCTGAAGCAGAAGAAGAAGGACGTGCATGTGGTGGCCGTGGAGCCCACCGCCTCGCCGGTGCTGTCCGGCGGTTCGCCTGCGCCGCACAAGATCCAGGGCATCGGCGCCGGCTTCGTGCCGGGCGTACTCGATACCTCGGTCTATGACGAGATCGTACAGGTCGAAAACGACGATGCCTTCGCGCTCGCCCGCGAAGTGGCCCGCCTTGAAGGCGTGCCGGTCGGCATTTCCTCGGGCGCCGCCCTGAAGGCGGCGATCGAGGTCGGCTCGCGCCCCGAGAACGAAGGCAAGACCATCGTCCTCATCATCCCGTCCTTCGCCGAACGCTATCTGTCGACGGCGCTGTTCGAGGGGCTCGGGCAGTAACACTTCCCCGCGCGGGAACAACCGACGCATCGATTATCAGGCTCATTTTAAGGCCGGAGACATGGCGAGTGCCATGTCTCCGGCCTTTTCGTTGCGGCAGGTAGCCGCTTCCTCACAACCGCTGTTGACAAGCTTCAAATTTATATGTGAAATAAATGATCATATATAAGAGTCCTTTTCGGAGGAGGGCCCAATGATCCTCAGGAGGAAAGTCAATCATGAAATTTGCTAATGCCGCTCTCGTCGCGGCTGGTTTCCTGTTCGCCGGTTCGGCCATGGCGGCCGACTACACCATTCGCCTCGCCAGTTCCCTGTCGCCGGGCGAGCCGACCATCGAGGCGGCTGAGTTCTTCGCCGATGAAGTTGCCAAGCGCACCGACGGGCGCGTTGAAATTCAGGTGTTTCCGGCCCAGCAGCTTGGCAGCGAGAAGGACGTCAACCAGATGATGCGCCAGGGCGCGCCGATCATCTCGGTCACCTCGTCCGGTTACCTCTCCGATTTCGTGCCGGATATCGGCGTGGTCGAAGGCCCCTACCTGCTCGACAATCCGGAGCAGTTCGAAAAGATCGCAAGCTCGGACTGGTTCGCCTCCGTCAAGGACCAGTTCAACGACAAGGGCATCACCTTTCTCGTTGACGATGCGCTTTTCGGCGCCCGCAACATCCTGGCCGACAAGCCCGTGCGCAGTCCGGCCGATGTCGACGGCATGACCATACGCGTCCCGCCGAACACGGTGTTCGTCAAGACGTTCGAGGCCATGGGCACGCGCCCGGCAACTGTCGAGTGGTCGGAAGTCTATAGTGCTCTTCAGCAGAACGTCGTCGAAGGCGCGGAAGCCCCGCTCGGCTCGCTCTGGGGGGCGAAGCTGCACGAGACCCGCGATACCATCTCGCTGACCCAGCACTTCACCGCCTTTACCTTCTGGGTGATCAATTCCGACTATTTCAACAGCCTGCCGGAAGACATCCGCGGTGTGATGATGGAGGTCGGTCAGGAAACCGGCGCGCTCGCCACCGAACTGACGTTGAAGCGTGACGAGGAGTACAAGGACATGTTCCGCGATGCCGGCGTCACCATCGTCGACGATGTCGATATCCAGGCCTTCCGCGACAAGACCGCCGGCGTCTACGGCGAGTTCCCGAACTGGACGCCCGGCCTCTACGACCAGATCCAGAAGATCCTCGCTGAGTAAGCGGGTTCGAAAGCGACCGGAGGCCGGGGCATGACGCCTCGGCCTTTCGGTGACCTCATACGATTTTCAAGGCGGGAAACGATGTCGAAGCATTCGCAAGGGTCCGGTCTGCGCCCATTCTATTATTTCGAGGAAGTGATTGCCGGCACCGCGCTCCTCGTGCTGGTCGCAGCGGTCTGCTGGGGCGTCGTGACGCGCTATATCACCGAAACGCCGGCGGCCTGGACCGGCGATATCGCCTCGGTTTCCTTCGCCTGGTTGATTTTCATGGGCAGCGCGGCGGCCTTCAAATATGGCATGCATATGAGCATCGATCTGGCGTGGATGCTGATCCCGGCGGGGCCGCGCCGCTTTCTCGGCGCTCTCGTCGATCTGCTGATCCTTGCCTTTCTCGCCTATGCGACCTGGCTTGGCGTCAAATTCTGTCTGAGCACGATGGATGATCCGATGCCGATCCTCAGATGGCCGCGCGCCATTCTCTACGCGGCGCTGATGTGCGGCTTCGCCTGCATGTTCCTGCGTTATGCCGGCATTGCGCTGCGCAAGTTCAAGGGCGATACGGAGCCCACCCACCGTCTCGCCGAAACTCCGGACGAAGGAGGCGCGGGATGGGCCTGATACCGGTTGCCATCATGCTGGCGTTGTTTCTGCTGAACACGCCGATCGCGCTTGGCATCGCCATGGCCGCGCTCAGCTTCTTCCTGATGTCGAGCGGGCTGCCGATCAGCTCGTTCATCCAGAAGATGGCGTCCTCCACCGAATCCTTTCCGCTGCTTGCCGTGCCGTTCTTCATCTTCGCCGGCACGATCATGAACCATGCCGGCATCACGAGGCGGCTGCTCGGCTTTGCCGATGCGCTGGTGGGCCACACCATCGGCGGCTTGGCGCAGGCCAATGTCATGCTGTCGGCGCTGATGGGCGGGCTGTCGGCCTCGGCCAACGCCGATGCCGCCATGCAGGCCAAGATGCTGGGCACGGAAATGGTGCGACGCGGCTATTCGCCAGGCTTCACTGCGGCGGTGTGCACCTGCTCGGCCGTCATCACGCCGATCATTCCGCCGGGCATCGGGCTCATTCTTTACGGCTTTCTCGCCAATGTCTCCGTCGGCAGGCTGTTCATCGCCGGCATCGTTCCCGGCCTCTTGATCATGCTTGCGCTTATGCTGGCCGTCAGGCTCCGGGCCAAGAGCCGCAAGTACAAGCCGACGCGCGTCAAGATGGCGACCAGCGGCGAGCTGTGGAAAGCCTTCGTCGAATCCCTCGGCGCGCTTTCGATCATCGCCTTCATCCTGATCGGCATCCGCCAGGGCATCTTCACGCCAACAGAGGCGGGCGCGATGACGGTAGTCTATGCCTCGATCATCGGCTTTTTCTGGCACCGGGAGCTGAAGCTCTCCTCCTTCCCGCTGATCATCACCGAAACCGTGCTGGCAACCGCCGTCGTGATGCTGATCATCTGTGCGGCCGGGGCGTTCGGCTTCTATATGACCTGGGAGCAGATCCCGTCCAAGGGCGCGGCGCTGCTTCTCGGCATCACCGAAAACCCGCTGATGCTGCTGCTGCTGATCAACGTCTTGTTGCTAGGCATCGGCATGCTGATCGAAGGCACGGCGGCGCTGATCCTGCTGACGCCGATCCTGGTGCCGGCGATCACCAAGCTCGGCATCGATCCCTTGCAGTTCGGCATCGTGATGGTGGTGAACCTGACGATCGGCGGCGTCACGCCCCCCGTCGGCACGCTGATGTTCACCTCGTGCTCGGTCCTCGGCGTCTCGATCGGCGAATATATGCGCGAGGCATGGCTGTTCTTCGTGGCGCTTATCGCGGTGCTGCTGGCGCTCGTTTTCTTCCCCTCTATCGTGACCTTCCTGCCGGACATGATGATGGGGAAATAGCCCCTTTTCCCCGGCCTCGCATTGCGTGAGGCCAGGGCGATGCTCACATCCCGTGCAGCACATAGGCCGCTTTCACCGCCGCCGACGCCCGGTTTTCGACGCCGAGCTTCACATAGATGGTTTCGAGATGCTTGTTCACCGTGCGGGTGGAAAGGCCGAGGATGTCGCCGATATCGCGGTTGGTCTTGCCCTTGGCGATCCAGGCCAGAACCTCGGCCTCGCGCGCGGTCAGCGGGAATTCCTTGCGCAGCGCCTCGTCGTCGCTGACGGGGTTCGCGGGGGTGACGCGGAACAGGAATTCGCTGGCCCCGGTCTTTTCCAGAAAAGCGAGCTGAAACAGCTTTTTGCCGTTTTCGGTGATCGGAAGAATGGCATCCGGGCTGGCCACCGGTTCGGTGCCTGCAAGCCAGTCCGCGAGCTGGCGTGAGACGAAGCCGAGATCGGCGCCGGCGCCGACCGCGTCGTGGATCAGCCGGCTTGCCTGCGGGGTCATCCAGCGCAGTGCGCCATCGACATCGCAGGCCAGCAGGTGGCGGCCGGTGGCGTCCAGCGCCACCCGCGCGCTCTGGGTCGAGCGGGCATTGGCGAGATGGACCCGGATGCGCGCGCGCAGCTCGTCGATATTGATCGGCTTGGTGAGGTAATCGACCCCGCCCGATTCCAGCGCGTGGACGATATGCTCGGTCTCCGAAAGCCCGGTCATGAAGATCACCGGCGTTTCGGCGGAGGGCCCGGCCTTCAGCCTGCGGCAGGCCTCGAAGCCGTCCATCTTGGGCATCACCGCATCCATCAGCACGATATCGGGCGTGATCCGCTCGACGATTGAAAGCGCGCTCGCGCCCGAGGTCGCGATCAGCACGGAATAGCCGGACGCCTCCAGCGCCTCGGTCAGGAAACTCAGCGCATCCGGACTGTCATCGACGAGCAGAACGATTTCCTGTGGCTCAGCCATTCCCGTCCCCTTCGGTCGGCAGCGATCTCATGAAACGCAGGAAGCCGTCGAGATCGAAACGATCGACGAAACCCGTCGCCTCCTCGACAAACGGCTTGTGCGTGGCGGCAAGTGCGGCGAGCTTGTCCTTGATGCCCCGGTGATAGCCGATCTCCGCCAGACGGATCAATTCCTCACGCTCGGGTTTCGGGGGCGGAACGAGCCGTTCCGGCATTTTTGCCGCTTTGACCGGTGCAGCCTCCGCTTCTTGCCGCCATGTCAGACCCAGATGAAGGCCGAGCACGTCCTTCAGCCGCTTCAGGTTGACGGGCTTGGACAGCGTGTCGTTATGGCTGTCATCGCCGTGGCCGATCTCGGCGTCATCGCCGATATTGGCCGAGAGCATGATGATCGGCCGCGTCACGCCGCGTTCGCGCAGCGCTGTCGCCAGTTGCCAGCCGTTCATGCCGGGCATGCGGATGTCGAGCAGGAACAGGTCCACCGGTTCGATTGCGGTCTGTTCGAGACAGGCCGCGCCGTTTTCGGCCAGCATCACGTTGAAGCCGAGCGGTTGCAGGATATCGGCCATCATCGCGCGGTGATCCTCATTGTCGTCGACGACCATGATCGTTCGGCGCGGACCATCATAGACGCCGGTGTCCGCGCCGGCTTGCGGGGGCGTCGGGCGGTCGACGGAGGCGAGCATCAGCCGCACCGAGAAGGTCGCGCCCTCGCCGGGGCGGCTCTCGACCGCGATATCGCCGCCGAGCGTGTTGACCAGAAGCCTGGTGATTGTCAGGCCGAGACCGAGGCCCGGCTTGTCGCGGGTTCCGCCGCGCTCGAACGGTTCGTAGATCCGGCCGAGATGCTTCTCGTCGATGCCGCTGCCGGTATCCGTCACGGTGAAGGTGGCCACCTGGCTGCGATAGCGGGCATCGAAGGTCACCGTGCCCGTATCGGTGAACTTCACCGCGTTCGACAAGAGGTTGACCAGGATCTGGCGCAGGCGCTTTTCGTCGGTGCGGACATAGGCTGGCAGGTTCCGGTCACGACCGTGGCGAAAGGCGAGGCCCTTGGCGCGGGCTTGGGTCTCGAAGATATCGACGATCTGGTCGAGGAATTCGCCGAGATTGATCTCGTTGGAATAGACCTGCAGCCGGCCCGATTCGATCCGGGAAATATCAAGCAACCCGTCGATCAGGCCCGAAAGATAATCGGCGGAGCGCCGGATCGACTGGATCGCCGGCTGGCGGGCCTCGGGGATCGTCGGATCGCGCTCCAGCAACTGGGCATAGCCGGAGACGGCGTTGAGCGGCGTCCTGAGCTCGTGGGAAAGACCCACGACATAGCGGCTCTTGGCGCGGTTGGCGGATTCGGCGGCTTCCTTGGCGGCCTGCAACGCCGCATCGGTTTTCTCGTGCGCCGCGATTTCCTTGAGCAGCAGCGTGGTCTGGCGCGAGGATTCTTCCTCGGCGACCTTGCGACTGTCCTGGGCCAGCACGAAGAACCAGGCGACCACGCCGGCAATCAGCGCAAAGACGAAGAACACGATCAGCGCGGTGTTGTAGACCACCACCTGCGTTTCCGGCGCCGCCCGCGCGGTCTGATAGGCGATCATCGCCAGGATCGCGCCGATCGCGGTGATCGACAGCGCGAGCGTTATGCCGTAGCGCCCGAGCCTTGTGGCAAGCTGGGCGACGATCCGCGCCGGCAGCAGCTTGTGGGCGACGGTGCCAAGCTGCGCCTCGAACTTCGCGTTCGGCTTGCAGAGGTCGTGACAGCGGCTGTCGAGCGAGCAGCATAGCGAGCAGATCGGCCCGGCATAGGCCGGACACCATGCCATATCCTCCGGCTCGAAGGCGTGTTCGCAGATCGAGCAGGTGATCGCCGTCTTTTGCTGCCAGCCCTTGCGCTGGCGGCGGGCGAGGTAATAGCGCCCGCCGGTGGCATAGGCGAGCGCCGGCGAGGCGATAAGCGCGACGAAAAGGGCGATGAACGGCGCGAAGGAGACCGCGAGCGCGCCGAACAGGCCGAAATGGGCGGCAAGCGCCACCGCGCCGGAGAGGAACATCGCGCCGAGGCCGACGGGATTGATGTCGTAGAGATGGGCGCGCTTGAACTCGATGCCGGGCGGCGACAGGCCGAGCGGCTTGTTGATGAACAGGTCGGCGGAGATCGTCGACAGCCACGCCATGGCGACGATCGAGAACACGCTGAGCGCGGCCTCCAAGAGCCGGTAGATGCCGAGCTGCATGAGTAGAAGCGCGATCGCGACGTTGAACACCAGCCACACCACCCGGCCCGGATGGCTGTGGGTCAGGCGCGAGAAGAAGTTCGACCAGGCGAGCGATCCCGCATAGGCATTCATCACGTTGATCTTGAGCTGGGAGACGACCACGAAGGCGGCCATCAGCATCAGCGCCGCCGTCTGGTTCGGGATCATGTAGCCGAAGGCCGTCAGATACATATGGGCGGGATCGGCGGCCTCGCTCGCCGGCATGCCGGTGGAAAGCACAAGTACGGCAAGAAACGACCCCGCCATCAGCTTCGGCACGCCGACCACGACCCAACCCGGCCCGGCGAGGAAGATCGCAATGCGGTGATGGAGCCTGGGCTTGCCGGTCGCGGGCAGAAAGCGCAGGAAGTCGACCTGTTCGCCGATCTGCGGCATCAGCGCGAAGATAACGCCGGCGGCTGCCGCAAAGCCGGCCAGCGTGAACGGCGCGGCCATGCCCGGTTCCGCCGCTTCTGCATGCAGCCCGCCAAAGGCCCGCCACAGCTCGAATTTCTCAAAATCCATGAATGCGATGAAGATGAAGGGGGCGATGTTGAGCACGATCCAGAACGGCTGGGTGATCAACTGGAACCGCGAGATCATCTGCACGCCATACGTCACCAGCGGGATCACCACCACGGCGGAGATGATGTAGCTGATCCACAGTGGTATGCCGAAGGCAAGCTTCAGCGCGCCGGACATGATCGAGGCCTCGATCGCGAACAGGATGAAGGTGAAGCTCGCATAGATCAGCGAGGTGACCGTGGAGCCGATATAGCCGAAGGATGCGCCGCGCGTCAGAAGGTCGATATCGACGCCGTGGCGGATCGCGTAGCGCGCGATCGGCAGGCCGGCCAGCAGCATCACGACAGAGGCGACGATCGCGGCGTAAAACGCGTTGGTCGTGCCGTAGGAGAGCGTGATCGTGCCGCCGATCGCTTCCAGCGCCAGAAACGAGATCGCGCCAATCGCGGTTTGCGAAATCCGGCTCGAGGAAAACCGCCGCGCGCTCTTGGCGGTAAACCGCAGCGCGTAGTCTTCCAGCGTCTGGTTGGCGACCCAGCGATTATATTCGCGCCGGACCGGAATGATGCGTTGGCGTGGTGTCATCAATCGCTCGCAAAGGGAGGTCATGCCAAGGATCAGGCAAATGTTTCGGCATAGCGGGCGCTTGGCAAGCAAAAACGCGTGGATATCGGCTCTCCCTGCCGCACTTTTTCCATTTTCGTTACAATGTTATGCTGCTGGCGTGCAGGAAGGACCGATGCACAGCATAAAAGGGGGCGTCATGGCAAAAGCAGAGACTGAAACCGCCGATCACGGCCAGACCTTCGGCACCGAGGGCATCACCCCCATGGAACGGCCGAGCGCTGTCACCCGCTTCTTCATGGGCATCGTCAACTGGGCCGAAAAGCTCAATCTGAAATATGCCATTCATGGCAATCCGCCGGTCTATGACAATGCCACCTTCCCGTGGTCGAAGGAGATCGAGGCGGCAGCGCCCGCAATCCGTGCCGAACTCGACAAGGTGCTGCTGCGGCAGGCGGAGCTGCCGAGCTTCCAGGACATCTCGACCGATGTGAAGACGATCTCCGACGACAACCACTGGAAGACCTTCTTCCTGCTCGGCTATGGGCTGAAATCGGAACAGAACATCAAGACCTGCCCGAAGACCTGGGAGGCGATGCAGAAAATTCCCGGCCTCACCACGGTGATGTTCTCGATCTTCGAGCCCGGCAAGCACCTGCCGGCCCATCGCGGCCCCTATAACGGGGTGCTGCGCCTGCATCTCGGCATGATCGTGCCGGAGGCCGAGCCCGACCAGCTCGCGATCCGCGTCAAGGACCAGATCTGCCACTGGGAAGAGGGCAAGGTGCTGATCTTCGACGATGCCTATGAGCACGAGGCCTGGAACCATACCGACAAGACCCGCGTGGTGCTGTTCGTCGATTTCGTCAAACCGACCCGCTTCCCGGCCAAAATGGTCAACTGGATGCTGATGAACCTCGCCGTGTTCACGCCCTTCATCCGCGAGGGGCTGGACAACCACAAGGACTGGGAAAAGAAGTTCTACGCCGAGGCCGAGGCACTCCGGAACCGGTCGTGAGGAAGGGGTCTTGCTTTTGCAGCGGCAGGATACACCTTTCCGGCGCTGCGATGTTGTTCAGAACGTGCGGTTTTCGCCAAAGCCTCGCCGCCCGGTAAACGATCTCTCCCCTTGAGGGAGAGATGCCCCGACAGGGGCAGAGAGGGGTGAACCCTTTCCGAGAGCACGGAGCTTGCGGCTTTTAGGGCTTACGCCCTTTACCCCTCTCTGTCGCTTTCGCGACATCTCCCCCTCAAGGGGGGAGATTGTTGGCTGAGAGGTTTTAAGAATAACGACTCCCGAAAGTTCACTGAAATCGGACAAACCGTAACGGTTCACAGCCGAGCGAGACGAACGGCAACCCGGACTGCGTGCCGACACGCTTGACTTGCGACCATCACGCAGGCTAATTGCGCGCGGTTGCTGACGCCTGCCGCCCGCGCGCCTCAAACGGCGATGGTGAAGTCAGTTCCGACTTCGGTTTTTCGTGTTCTCAACGACACTCGAAGCTTCCGGCAATGCGGGTACCGAGCATGGTCGCTCCGGCGGCGTGAGTGTCCTTGAAGGGCAACGAAAATGTCTGACGTCGTTTCGCCGCGGGCGAACCCCTATCTTTCCGGCCCGGTCTGGCCGCTGTTTCTCAAGACCGCCGCTCCCATCGTTCTGCTGATGCTTGTCAGTGGACTCTACACCATTGTCGACGCGATCTTTCTCGGCCTGCTGGTGGGGCCCCGCGCGCTGGCCGCCGTCACGCTGGTCTTCCCGATCTTCATGGCGGTGGCGGCGCTGTCGACGCTGGTTTCCTCCGGCATGGCCTCCATTCTGGCCCGCCGGCTCGGCGCCGGCGATGATGACGGCGCGCAGGCGGTGCTGCAATCGGCGATGATGCTGTCGCTGCTCGTTGCCGTGCTGCTGATGGCGTTCTACCTCACGCTCGGGATCAGGCTTGTCGACTGGTTTTCCGAGGGCGACGCCGCGCTGGCGGCCATGGCGAAGACCTATCTGGCATTTGTGATTTTCGGCAGTCCGCTGCAATTCGTGATCTCGATCCAGGGCGATGCGCTGCGTTCGGAGGGCAAGCCGGGGGTGATGGCCGGGATCGGCGTTCTGGTCACGCTCGCCAATATCGGTTTCAACTATGTCTTGATCGCCGGCCTTGGCTGGGGCGTTGCCGGATCGGCAATCGGCACGCTGGCGGCGCAGGCGGTGGCCATGGGCGTCGTCATCTGGCTCAGGCTTTCCGGGCGGACGCCGCTTGCGCTCGCGCGCCGCACCGGCCACCGGCTGACGGAGGCGTGGCCGCGCATTCTGGCGCTTGGCCTGCCGCCGTCTCTCGGGCTTGCCGGCACCAGCCTTTCGGCGGGCTGCTACATTATCGGCATCGGCATCTGGAGCGGCGACAACCACGACATCGCGATCGCCGCCTATGGCATCGCCTCGCGGCTCCTGACCTTCGCCTTTCTGCCGCTCCTGGGGCTGAACTTCGCCTGCCAGTCGATCGTCGGCAATAATTTCGGCGCACACCTGTTCGGCCGGTCGGACCGGACGCTGCTTGTCGGCCTCGCCACGGGACTTTGCTACGGGGTGGCCGTTGAGCTCGCGTTTATCGTCGGAGCAAGGCCGATCGCCACGCTGTTCGTGACCGATCCCGCGGTGATTGCCGAGGCGGTCCACATCGTGCGGATCGTGACTGCCGCCTATGTCCTCGTCGCGCCGCTGATGGTGCTTGCCGGCTATTTCCAGGCGCTGGGCATGGCCAGCCGCGCGGCCGCGATCACGCTCGGGCGGACCTATATCTTCACCCTGCCGCTGATCTTCATCCTGCCGTTCATCTTCGGCGAAACGGGATTGTGGATGGCCGCGCCGATCAGCGATCTCGGCATGCTGGCGATCGCCATCATGGTGTTGTGGCTGAACCGGCGCGGGGCGCGGCTCGGCCTGTTTTACGGACACCGGGAAACCGCGATCGCGGCGGAGGCGGCCTGAGCCGTCCCAAAGCCGCGGGCGCGTGTCAGGCCTTCAATACCTTGTCCGGGTTCATGATGCCGGCCGGATCGAAGGCCTTCTTGATCCGCTGCATCAGCTCGATCTCGATCGGCTCGCGAATGCGCGCAAGCTCGTCGCGCTTCAGCCGGCCGATGCCGTGCTCGGCGGAGATCGAGCCGCCATGGGCGAGCACGATGGCGTGGACGATTGCGTTGACCTCGCCCCAGCGCGCCAGGAAGGCCGCCTTGTCGGTGCCTTCCGGCTGCGAGATGTTGTAGTGTATATTGCCGTCGCCGAGATGGCCGAAGGCGCAGATGCGCGCACCCGGCACGGCCGCCATCACCGCGGTATCCGCCTCGCGCAGGAAGGCGGGCACCGAGGAGACCGGAACCGAGACATCGTGCTTGATCGAGCCGCCCTCCGGCTTCTGCGCCTCCGACATGGTTTCGCGCATATGCCACAGTTCGGCGATTTCGGCCTCGGACTTGGCGATCACGGCGTCTTCCACCAGGCCCTGTTCAAAGGCCTCTTCCAGCAAAGCCGTGATCATGTCATCGGCCGATTGCTGGCTGTCTGAGGTGGAAATATCGATCAGCGTGTACCAGGGATAGGTCGCCGAAAGCGGATCGCGCGCGCCCTCGGTATGCTTCACCGTGAAGGCGAAGGCCATATGGGCCATGAGCTCGAAACCGGTCAGCGCGGAGGCGCAGCGGTTTGCGGCAAGGTTGAAGAGGTCCAGCGCCTTTTCGGGCGAAGCGACCCCGGCAAACGCCACCTGATGGCCCTTAGGGCGCGGAAACAGCTTCAGCACCGCGCCGGTGATGACGCCGAGCGTGCCTTCCGCGCCGATGAACAGGTCGCGCAGGTCGTATCCGGTATTGTCTTTCTTCAGCGAGCGCAGCCCGTTCCAGACCTCGCCGGTCGGCAGCACCACTTCAAGGCCGAGGCAGAGATTGCGCATATTGCCATAGGCGAGCACCGCCGTGCCGCCGGCATTGGTCGCAAGATTGCCGCCGATCCGGGCCGATCCTTCCGAGCCGAGCGACAGCGGGAACAGCCGGTCATTGTCGGCCGCCGCTCTCTGCGCCTCGGCAAGGATGACTCCGCCATCGACCACCATGAAATTGCCGGCGGTATCGATCTTGCGGATACGCGTCATCCGTTCCAGCGAGAGCACGATATCGGTGCCTTCCTCGCGCGGAACCGCGCCGCCGACATGGCCGGTGCGCCCGGAGGCGGGCACGACCGGGGTTTTCGTCTCGCTCGCCAGCGTCATGATCGCGGCGACCTCGGCGGTGGTGCCGGGTTTCAGCACCAGCGCGGTCGCGCCGTGATAAAGTCCGCGGGTCTCGGTGAGGTAGGGGGCGATGTCTTGGGGCTCGGTCAGGGCGTGGCCCGGGCCGACGATTTCGGCAAAGCGGGCGATCAGGTCTTTCTCGGGGCCGGGCATTCAGTCGTAGTCCTTGGGGCGGGGGGCCGCGGCGCGGGCAAGCCGGTCGTTGATCGCCTCGCCGATGCCATCATGCGGAATGGGCGTCACGGCGATCGCGCTGGCGCCGCTCTGGTCGGCCTGTTTCATCACGTCGTAGAGCCTGCTTGCCGCCTCCGCCGTGTCGGCGGTCTTGGAGAGCTGAAGCGTGACATGGGCGGCCTCGGCATTGTCGATCACGGGCGCGCCGAACATGATCAGCGCCTCGCCGGGCTCGACATGGCTGACATTGAGCCGGACGGCGGCGTTCGGCGCGTAATGCGAGGCCATCATGCCGGGCGCCTCGATCGCGCCGGGGGTGGCGGGCCGCGTCACCGAAAGCCCCGTCAGCCGCTCGACCGCCTCGGCGGGAATGCCGCCCGGCCTGAGCAGGGTGATGGTCTCGCCCTCGACCTTGAGGATCGTCGATTCCACGCCGACGATCGCGGGACCGGCGTCGATGATCAGTTGCAGCCGGTCGCCGAGGTCGGCGTCCACATGGCCGGCCGTGGTGGGGCTCAGCCGGCCGGAGCGGTTGGCGCTGGGGGCGGCGAGCGGGCGACCGGTTTCGGCGATCAGCCGGCCGGCGAAGCCGCGCGGCACCCGGACGGCCACGGTGGCAAGCCCGGCGGTGGCCGCCGTCGCGATCCCCGCATCCGGTTTCAGCGGCAGCACCAGCGTCAGCGGGCCGGGCCAGAAGGCATCGGCAAGCTCGCGCGCCAGCGGCGAGAAGTCGGCATAGCGTTCCGCCATCGCAAGGTCGGCCATGTGGCAGATCAGCGGATTGAAGGATGGCCGGTTCTTGGCGGCGTAGATCCTGGCGATCGCCTCCGCATCTGTGGCGTCGCCGGCAAGGCCGTAAACGGTTTCGGTCGGGATCGCGACCAGTTCG
Source organism: Martelella mediterranea DSM 17316 (assembly GCF_002043005.1). NCBI lineage: Bacteria > Pseudomonadati > Pseudomonadota > Alphaproteobacteria > Hyphomicrobiales > Aurantimonadaceae > Martelella > Martelella mediterranea. The sequence goes on from NZ_CP020330.1 coordinate 1,155,492, forward strand.
CCGACGATCAGCAACCGCCGACCCTCCGCCATCGCAAGCTCTTCCTCCCGGCTGATATCGATGATCCGCGCCATGGTATTCCCGCCCTTCCTGTTCCATCATCGTTTAAAACAACCCAAACGCTGAACAAAGGATTTTCTGATGCGACGGATTTTCTCGGGCGGAATTTATGAAAAGAAGATCGGCTATTGCCGCGCCGTGGTTGCCGGTGGCTTCGTGCATGTGGCCGGCACTACCGCGCAGGGAACCGATATTCCCGAGGATGTCGAAGGCCAGTGCCGCTCGGCGCTGGCGGCGATCGAAAAGGCGCTCGGCGAGGCCGGCTCCGGCTTTTCCGATGTCGTGCGGGTCACCTACTACCTGCCGCATGCGCCGGATTTCGAGGCCTGCTGGCCGCTGCTCGCGGCAACCTTCGGCGACAATCCGCCGGCGGCGACCATGATCGAATGCGGCCTGATCGACCCGAAATACCGGATCGAGATCGAGGTGACGGCGCTGGCGCGGGCGTGAGCGCCCAACCTGCGTGTCGTCTTTTCCGAAAGTCATGTCGTGAATGGAATGCATGCCGAAGGGCGCGGGTGATTAAATGAAAATTATTGCCCGTCTTCGCCCCGGAGGCCGCCATGACGATACGCCAGAAAATGCTGGATGAGCTGAAGAACCGCCGCGATGGCTTCACGCTCGCCCGGCCGTTTTACACCGACCCGGACTATTTCCGCGTCGACATGGAGAATTTCTATTACCGCGACTGGCTGTTCGTCGCCCATGATTGCGAACTGCCGCGTCCGGGCAATTACCTGACGATCCAGATCGGTGATTATTCGGTGATCCTCACGCGCGGGCGCGACAAGGTCATCCGGGCGCTGCACAATTCCTGCCGCCATCGCGGCTCGCGCGTCTGCGCCAATGAGAAGGGCACGACCGCCAAGCTCGTCTGTCCCTATCACCAGTGGACCTACGATCTCGACGGTTCGCTGCAATATGTCCGCCACATGGGCGAGGATTTCGACAAGGCGCAATACGGTCTCAAGCCGGTGCATTGCGAGAGCATCGAGGGCTATATCTTCATCTGCCTCGCCGAGCATGCTCCCGATATCGCGCCGCTGAGGGACAGGATCGCGCCCTATATCGCGCCGCATAACATTCGCGAGACCAAGGTCGCCTTCAAGAGCTCGATCGTCGAGAAGGGCAACTGGAAGCTGGTCTGGGAAAACAATCGTGAGTGCTATCACTGCGCCGCCAATCACCCGGAACTGTGCCGCACCTATCCCGAGGCCGCCTCCGTCACCGGCGTGCAGGGAATGGCGGATGATCCGGAAATCCAGGCGCACTGGGCTCATTGCGAGGCGGGGGGGCTGGAGGCGAAGTTCTTCATCAACCCCGACGGCCAGTTCCGCATCACCCGCATGCCGCTGATCCCCGGCGCGGAGAGCTACACCATGTCAGGCCAGCGCGCGGTCAAGAAGCCGATGGGTCCGAAGACCAATGTGGCCGGCATCGGCGCACTGCTGCTGTTTCATTATCCCACCACCTGGAACCATTTCCTGGGCGACCACGCGATCTCCTTCCGGGTGCTGCCGCTCGGGCCGGAGGAAACCGAGGTCACAACCACGTGGATGGTGCCGAAGGATGCGGTCGAGGGCATCGACTACGATCTGGAGGAACTGACCCATGTCTGGACCTTCACCAATGACCAGGATCGCCAGATCGTGGAGGAGAATGCGCGCGGCATCCGCTCGCCCGCCTATGAGCCCGGCCCTTATTGCGAAGAGGATGAGGGCGGCGTGATGCAGTTTGTCGAATGGTACGCGAACACCTCGATTTCGCGGCTTTCCGACACCGCCGCGCCGCTGTCGATCGTTGCCTGATATGATGAAGTCGAAGACCTTCAAGCATATCGATGAGATGGTGCCGTGGAATGGCCGCGAGCACATGCTCGAATGCGTGGCCTGGACGCCGGAAGCGCCCGACGTGATGACCTTCACCTTCAGGGCGGAGAAGGAAAACATCTGGTTCCGCTACATGCCGGGCCAGTATATCACGCTGGAACTGCCGGTCGGTCCGGAGCCGATCCTCCGGACCTACACGATCTCGTCCAGCCCGACCCGGCCCTTTACCATCGCGGTGACGGTCAAGGCGCAGAAGGACAGCATCGGCACGCGCTGGATGTTCGAGAACCTGCACCCCGGCATGAAGCTCAAGGCGATCGGCCCGCTCGGCGATTTCTCCTATGTCACCAAGCCGGCGGAGAAATACCTGTTCATCTCGGCCGGTTCCGGCATCACGCCGATGATGTCGATGACGCGCGATCTCGGCGACCGCGATCCTGACACCGATATCGCCTTCATCCACTGCGCCCGTTCGCCCAACGACATCATCTTCCGCTGGGAGCTGGAGTATAAGGCGCGCTACATGCCGTTCTTCAATCTCGGCTTCATCGTCACCGAGCTGGAGCGCACCCAGCTCTGGTCCGGGCTGAAGGGCTTCATCGATCGCGCCAAGATCGCGCTGCTGGTGCCGGATTTCCTGGAGCGGCGGGTTTTCTGCTGCGGGCCGGATCCGTTCATGGCGACGGTCCGGGATTCGCTCGAAAGCTCCAGCTTCGACATGGAAAACAATTATTTCCAGGAAACCTTCAAGCCGGAAGCGCCATCGCCTGCCGTCTTTGTCGGCGAAAGCGCGGACGAGGACAAGCGGCTGGTCATCGAATTCGCCGATTCGGGCGTTCGCGCCGAGGTGCCGCCCGGCTTCACCATTCTGCAGACAGCCCGCAATGCCGGGGTCCGCATTCCCGCCGCCTGCGAAAGCGGCATCTGCGGCACCTGCCGCACCATGTGCAAATCCGGCAAGGTCGACATGCAGCATAATGGCGGCATTCTCGATGACGAGATCGAGGAGGGCTATATCCTCGCCTGCTGCTCGCGGCCGCTGACCGATGTCGAGGTGGAAGCCTGACGCTGAAGGCTCACGGTTCCGACAGGCAATCGCGGATCAGCGCGACAAGCTGATCGCCGGCGGTTTCAAGCGTTCCGGAATTATCGATCGTCACCACATCGAAATCGCCGTGAACCGCCATGGTCGAGCGGGCCAGCCGGGCGGTGATCTGGTCGGGGCCCTCGCGGCCGCGCGCGGCAAGCCTTTCGGCGAGGATTTCAGGCCTGGCGGTAACATTGACCACCGTGAGCCGGGCAAAGGCCGCGCGGAAATCGGCGAGCGCCTTGCGCGAACCGTTGCAGAGCGCCACCCCGCCATTGGCGACAAAGGCGCGGTGTTCTGCGGGAATGCCATATTCAAGGCCATGCGCTGACCACACTACCGCAAAACCGCCCGCCGCCCTCCTTGCTGCAAAGGCGTCCGGCGACATGGTGTCGTGGATTTCGCTGTCGTGGTCGCTCGGCCGGGTGATCACGCGGCGCACCACTGCAAAACGCGGTTGATTGCAAAGGGCGGCGGCGTAATTGATCAGGCTGTCCTTGCCGGCCCCGCTCGGGCCGACCACGACGATCATTCTGCCCGCTTCCGCCATCAAATCAGGCCACCCGCTTGCCCGCCCGCCAGACCGCCCGCGTCACCGGCGCGCCGGAGGGGCGGTGGACGCGCACAAGATCGGCCCTCAGACCCGGCGCGATCCGCCCGCGATCGTTGAGCTTCACGGCCCTCGCCGGCGTCGCCGTCACCATCTTGAGCGCGCGCGGCAGGCTGATCGTCTCGACCGTATCGGCGAGGATGAACGGGGCATAGAGCAGGCTGAAGGGCACGTAATCTGACGACAGCACGTCCAGCACGCCGCGTTCGGCCAAATCGCGCGCGGCGATATTGCCGGAATGCGACTTGCCGCGCACCACATTGGGCGCGCCCATCAGCACCGAAAGCCCGGCCTTGTGCGAGGCGTTGGCGGCCTCGAGACTCGTCGGAAACTCGGCAACCGCGACGCCATGGCCGATCGCCTCTTCCACATGGGCAAGCGTGGCGTCGTCATGGCTGGCGATGGCGATGCCGCGGGCGGCGCAGTGGTCGGAGATCATCTGCCGGTGCGGACCGGCATATTTTTCCGACCGACCCTGACGTTCCGCGACGAAGGCCGCGAAGGCCTCGTCGGAAAGGCCGCGCTTCGGCTTGTAGTAGAGTTCGTACTGTGAAAGATCGGTAAACTGCCGCTGGCCGGGCGCATGGTCCATCAGCGAGGTCAGCCGGACATGCGGATCATTCTCGAAGCCGGCGAAATGCTCCATCACATTGGCTGCGGAAACCTCGCAGCGCAGATGCAGGAAGTGCTGGGCCTTCAGCCGGTTCTCGCGCTCGGCTTGCTGGATCGCGTCGGCCATGTCGCGCATCTCGCCGAGATCGAAACCGTCGCCATCGTCGGAGCCCATGCGCAGGCAGTCGAAGACGGTGGTGATGCCGGAGGCGATGATCTGTCCGTCATGGGCCTGGACGGCCGCGATCTTGTCCCAGCGCACGCCGGGGCGTGGCGCATAATGGCCTTCGAGATGATCGGTATGAAGCTCGATCAGGCCGGGGATCAGGTAATCCCCCTCCATGTCGTCGCCATGGCGGGTCGGGTGTTCCGAGATGTCGGCGATTTCGCCGTCGCGCACCATGAGCGCGCCATGCACGATCTCGTCCTCAAGCACGATCCGCGCATTGGTGAAAACGGTTTCGGCGCTCATTCCTCGGTTTCTCCGGCCCCAGTCTCGCTCGTACCTGTCTCTTCGGTCCCGAAAAGCGTGGTTTGGCCGCCCGTCAGCGGCTGCCAGCGGCGGATCACGAAGGGTGCGCCGCGCCGCTCCTCCATGAACAGCGCGATGCCGGAAATTTCAAGCGGCTTGCCGACGAAGGGCGCGAAATAATCCTCGATGGCGGTCTCGATCACGTGCATGTCGGTTCCCGTCACCGGTCCCGTCAGCGTCATGTGGAAGCGGAAATCATCGAAGACGTAAGGATAGCCCCAGCGCTCCAGATTGTCGCGTTCCGCTTCGCTCAGTTCCTCCGGCTTGCGCCGCGCGATCTCCTCGTTGGCGAGCGGCGCGCGCATCGGCTCGAAATAGCGCACGACATCGGCTGCGAAATCCTGCAGCATCTGACTTTCTCCAGCCGGAACGAGGGCGTGGAACTTGCCGAGCTTGCCGAGCTTCAATTCGGGTGTGTCGAATGGACTGTGCTTGCGGCAGAACACGTCAAAGGCGGCCTCCAGCGCTGCCGGCGTGGCATTGTCGGCAAGCCGGAACGGTGCCTTCAGCGTGGCGTGGAAGCCATAGCGGGCGGCGGCCGCGGTTACGGCGCTCATCCGGCCGGCGGCGAGCGCGATACTGTCTGGAAACGGCCGTTCCTCGCCGGCAAAGGCGTCGTAGCCGAGCCAGCGGCTGGCGGCAATCGTCAGGGGATGGTCGATGGCGGGAGTGAAATAGATGGCGTAGCGCAAATCGTTTTCCTTGCCCGAAATGAAGGGAGGATGAGGAAAGTGCAGGGATTCGTCCGTCTTTGCAAGGCGTCCCGTCTTCTTCAATGCGCGGCCCGAGCCGTTGGTTCCGTCGGCGGTGCTGCGGCAGGCGGTCAAAGCGACAGCGGCAGCGGGTCGCTCCGGTTTCCCTCGCCGAGCGGGCGCTGCATGAATACGGTGTCGAGCCATTTTCCGTGCTTGAAGCCGGTTCCCGTCAGCCGGCCGGACTCGGTGAAGCCAAGCGCCGTATGGAGCGCGATCGAAGCCGGGCTGGCCCCGCCGATGACGGCGACCATCTGGCGGAATCCGCGCGTCTCGCATTCCGTTACCAATTGCGAAAGCAGGCTTTTGCCCACGCCCTTGCCGCGCGCTTCCGGAGAAAGATAGACCGAATTTTCGACCAGCCAGCGATAGGCCGGACGGGTGCGGAAGGCGTTGGCGTAGGCATAGCCGATGATGCGGTCACCCTCGACGGCGGCGAGATAGGGGTAGCCGGCGGCGGTGATCGCGGCCATCCGCGCTTCCATTTCCTCCCGGCTCGGCGGCTCCAGCTCATAGCTCGCCACCCCGTTCAGCACGCATTCGGCATAGATTTCGGTGATCGCGGAAAGATCGGCGGGCGAGGCGGGGCGGAGGGTGACGGTCATGGTCCGGGTCGGGGCAGGTGGAAAGGTAACGGGAACGATAATCCGCTTTCGGCCCGCAGGGAAGCGGGCACGAAAAAGGCGGCCCGAAAGCCGCCTCGATCAGTGTTCCATCATCGTCCGGATCAGTTGCGGTTGCCGAGCAGGCGCAGCATGAACAGGAACATGTTGATGAAGTCGAGGTAGAGCGTCAGCGCGCCCATCACCGCCTTGCGGCCAGCCACTTCATGGCCGTCGCCTTCATAGTACATTTCCTTGATCTTCTGCGTGTCCCAAGCGGTCAGGCCGGCGAAGATCAGCACGCCGAGAACCGAGATCGCGAAGCCGAGCGCGCTCGACTGCAGGAAGATGTTGACGATCATGGCGATGATCACGCCGAACAGGCCGATGACCATGAACGAGCCCATCGCCGACAGATCACGCTTGGTGGTGTAGCCGTAAAGCGACAGCGCGCCGAACGAAGCGGCGGTGATGAAGAAGGTCTGGACGACGCTCTGGCCGGTATAAACCAGGAAGATCGTCGACAGCGAAATGCCGGTCAGCGCGGCATAGACCCAGAACGCCGTCTGGGCCGCGGCAACGCTCATCTTGTTGATGCGGAACGCCAGGAAAAAGAAGGCGATCAGCGGTGCGAACATGACCAGCCACTTCAGCGGCGAGGCGTACATGACCTGACCGAACTGGGTAAGCTGAACCTGGCCGCTGGCATCGCCCGATACCGAGGCCGTGAAGATTCCGTAAGCCGCGATGCCGGTGATCACGAGGCCGAGAGCCATGAGATTGTAGACGCGCAGCATGTAGGCGCGCAGTCCCTGATCGATTGCAGCACTCGCCTGGGCTCCCGCCTGCGCGTGATTCTGATAGTTGCGAAGATCAGCCATTGAGTTCCTCTAAAAAAGCCCCTCGTTGTTCACGGTGTCGGGCGTCGCAGCAGGGCGACAGCCCAGGCGCCGCTGGGGGGCTCCAGCAAGCCTGACGATAATATGAGGGGAATGGCAACGCGATACAAGGCATATCCGTTTGGAATCCGTCGGCAAATCCTCAATTTTTCGTAAGAAACGCGCCGGCGGCCTGCAAAACAGCAATCGGAAGCACCATTTCTCCTGCAAAGCCCCTACATCCGGCAATAATGCCGACCGCAAGAAAAGAGGATATTCATGCGCTATTTCATCGCCGTCATTCTGCCGTGGCTTTCGTTTTTCACCATCGGCAAACCGTTTTCCGGCGTTATCTGCCTGATATTGCAGATCACCCTGATCGGCTGGCCGGTCGCCGCGCTCTGGGCCCTGTTCGCCGTCCAGAACTACTGGGCCGACCGCCGCAACGCCGAACTGATGGACGCGCTGCGCCGCGACAAATAGTCCCGCCTGAAGGACCTTCAAAGCTCGCGCAGATAGAGCGCGGGCTTCTGGCCGAGGAGATGCCAGGTGCCGGCGAGGCCGATGGCGACGGTGACGATCACCGCGCCGAGCACGGTCGCCAGCGCCACCGCCGGCAGCAGGGCGAAGGGCAGCATCATGATCTTCGTCAGCGCATACCACGCCGCGGCCGAACCGGCGGCGAGCGCGAAGACGCCCGTCGCAAGCCCCAGCAGCAGATATTCATAGACGAAGGCCCGGATCAGCGCCGGGCGGGTCGCGCCCAGCGTTTTCATCACCACCGCATCATGGCCGCGCCGTCGATTGCCGGCGGCCAGCGCGCCGGAAAGCACCAGCACCGAGGCAATCAGCGCGATCGCGGCGGCCGCCCGGATCGCGGTCGCAAGCTGGCTGACGAGATCGCCGGCAATCTCCAGCGCCGCTTTCACTTCGATTGTGGTGACGGTCGGAAAGGCGCGGGTGACGGCGCCCAGGATTTCGGCGTTCGTGGCAGTGTCGGAGTCCGGATCGGTGAGGGTGGCGAGCCAGGCATGCGGCGCGCCGGCGAAGGTGTTGGGCGAGAACACCATCACGAAATTGATCGACAGCGAGTCCCATTCGACAGTGCGGAAATTGGCGATCGTCGCGGTGATATCGCGGCCGAGCACGCTGATGGTCACGGTATCGCCGAGCTTGAGGCCGAGTTCGCGGCCTTCGTCGGCGGAGAACGAGACCAGCGGTTTGCCGCTGTAATCCTCCGGCCACCATTCGCCTTCGGAAAGCGTTGAATTTTCCGGCAGATCGGCGTCATAGGTGATGCCGCGATCGCCCCGCAGCACCCATTTGGCATCTTCGGAAGGGGCTTCCCATTCGCTCGCCCGCGTGTCGTTGAGGCTCAGAATGCGGCCGCGCAGCATCGGCACCAGCGCCAGCTCGCCATCGGGCGCCTCCTCGTTGATCAGCGCCTTGAAGCCATCGACCTCGCTGCCCTGGATATCGACGAAGAAGAAATCCGGCGCGCGTTCCGGCAGCGAGCGCGAAAGCTCGCGGTTGAGATTGCCATCGATCAGCGCCAGGCCGACCAGCAGCGTCAGCCCGAGACCGAGCGAGAGCACGACCGAGCCCGTCAGCGCGCCGGGGCGGTGGATATTGCCGACGGCGAGCCTGAGCGACGGCGCGTGCGGGCGCGGGGCCCGCGCGGCCAGCCATTTGATGGCAAGCGCCACCAGCCGCAACACCACGAAGGCGCCGGCGACGGAGGCGAGGAACACGGCCGCGACGAAGCGCTCCTTGGCGGTGAAGATCGCAAGTGCTGCGAGCAGCGCCAGCGTTACGCCGGTGGCGGCCAGGAACGGCCATGCCGGGCGGCCGCCCTCGTCGAAACTGTGTTCGCGCAGCAGCGCGGTTGCCGGCACGTTGCGGGCGGCGGCAAGCGGCAGGATCGCGAAGGCGAGCGCGGTCAGAATGCCGAACAGCGCCGCAAGCGCCAGCGCGAGAGGGAAAATGCCGGCGGGGATCGCGATTTCGAGCAGGGAGGAGAGCAGCGGCAACGCGATCAGCGGAATGATCGCCCCGAAAACCAGACCGATCGCGATCCCGATCAGCGCCACCAGCATGATCTGCAGGAAGTAGATCGCGACCACCATATCGGCCGGCGCGCCCATGCATTTGAAGGCCGCGATCGCCCGTCGGCGGCTTTCCAGATAGGCGCTGACCGCGTTGGCGATCCCGACGCCGCCGGTGATCAGCGTGGCGAGGCCCACCAGCGTCAGGAATTCCGACAACCGGTCGACATTCTCGCTGAGCGAGGGGGCCGCGCGGTCGCTGGTGCGGATCTGCCAGCCGGTATCGGGGAATTTCTCCTCCGCCGCGGTCTTGACCGCTTCCGGCGTCATCGCGGGATCGGCAAGCCGCACGCGATAACCGTATTCGGCAAGGCTGCCGATCTGGACGAGGCCCGAGGCGTCGAGCGCGTCCCGGCTGATCAGGATGCGCGGGGCGAAGGCGAATCCTTCCGAAAGCGCGTCAGGCTCCTGCACCAAAGTGCCGGATACCGTGAGTTCCGCATTGCCGAGCAGCAGGCTGTCGCCGGGGGCAAGCCCCAGCCGCTCCGCCAGCAGCGGCGCGACCAATACGCCGTATCTGCCGTCGGTCTCGGCCAGCGCCTCGCCGACGGGCATGGCGGGATCGGCTATGACCTCGCCATAGAGCGGATAGGCCCCGTCGACGGCCTTGATTTCCGCCAGCGACTGGTCGGAGCCATCGGGAAGCCGCGTCATGGAGCGCATCGTCACCGATTGCGAGGTCGGCCCGAGCGCCTCGATATAGGCGAGTGCCTCGCCCGAAAGCGGCTCGTTGTCGCGCTCGAAGCGGATATCGGCGGCGAGAATCTCGCGGCCGCGTTCGGCGATACCGGCGTTGACGGCATCGGACACCGAGTTGACGGCGGCGATCGCGGCGACGCCAAGCGCGATGCAGGCGAGGAAGATGTAGAAGCCGGAAAGCCCGCCGCGCATTTCGCGCAGCGCAAATTTCAGCGCGAGGAGAAGGTTGAGCCGGTTCTGCCTCATTGCGCTGCGGTTCCGGGCGCCACGGTCTCGGCGGGCGCGACGATTTCGCCGGAGCGGACATGGACCTGTCGGTCGCAGCGCGCGGCAAGCGTGGCGTCATGGGTGACAAGCACCAGCGTGGTTCCCATCTCGCGCTGGCGGGCAAACAGAAGGTCGGCGATCTGCGCGCCGGTGTCGCCGTCGAGATTGCCGGTTGGCTCGTCGGCGATCAGCACCGCCGGTTCGGGGGCCAGCGCGCGGGCGATCGCCACGCGCTGCTGCTCGCCGCCGGAAAGCTGGCCGGGGTAATGGGTGAGGCGATGGCCGAGGCCGACGCTTTCAAGCGCGGCGCGGGCGCGCTCGAAGGCATCCCGCCTGCCGGCAAGCTCCAGCGGGATCGCGGCGTTTTCCAGCGCGGTCATGTTGGCGATCAGGTGGAAGGACTGGAACACGATGCCGATATTCTCGCCCCGGAAGGCGGCGAGCGCATCTTCCGAGAGGCCGGTAAGCGGCGTGCCGAGAATGGTGATCTCGCCGCTGTCGAGCCGTTCGAGGCCGGCGATCACCATCAGCAGCGTCGATTTGCCGGAGCCGGAGGGCCCGAGAATGCCGACGGACTCGCCGCGGCCGATGTCAAGCGACATGCCCTTCAGCACATGAACGGCGGCGGTGCCCCTGCCTAGGGTCAGGTGGGCGTCTTCAAGTGCAATCAGATTTTCGGACAAATTCGCTTCCCGCTTTGAAATTCGATGATCGGCTCAACACATAGAGGAATACGCAGCGACGATCCCGGTGGACCGGGTGGAAAACTGGATTTAGGAGTTCGACCATGCGATTAAAAGCGACAGCGCCGATTGTTTTTGCCGGTCTGGCATTTATGGCCACGACGGCAAGGGCCGAAATGCCGCTGGAAATCGTCGTGCTCGGCGACAGTCTGGTGGCCGGTTACGAGCTTGCGCCCGGCGAGGATTATCCAAGCAAGCTCGAAGCTGCGCTCAAGGAGGCGGGCTACGATGTCGCGATCTCCAATGCCGGCGTTTCGGGCGATACCACCAGCGGCGGGCTTGCCCGGCTGGACTGGTCGGTGCCCGACAGCGCCAATGCCGTGATCCTGGAACTTGGCGCCAATGACGCGCTGCGCGGCCTTTCGCCCGATCAGGCGGCGGAAAACCTGTCGGCGATCATCGAACGGCTTCAGGATCGCGAAATTCCGGTGATGCTCATGGGCATGATGGCGCCGCCCAATATGGGCGCCGATTATGCCGCCGACTTCAATGCGATCTATCCCGAACTCGCCAGTGAATACGGGCTCGACCTCTATCCGTTCTTCCTCGATGGCGTCGCCACCCATGCCGAATATCAGCTTGCCGACGGCATGCATCCCAATGCCGAGGGCGTGGATGTGATGGTCGAAAACACCCTGCCCAGCGTCGAAGCCTTCATCCGGTCGATCAGGCCACAGAGCGGGGGACAATCAAATTAACGCTTGCCTCATGGCGGGTTAAATGATTCGCTGAGGTTACGACAAGCAGATTCGGGGAGCTCGCCATGCCGAGAATTTTCACCGCCCTCGAAATCCCGCGCGAACAGGCGTTAAGTCTTTCGCTGTTGCGCGGCGGCCTGCCCGGGGCCCGCTGGATCGATGTGGAAAACTACCACATCACCTTGCGGTTCATCGGCGATGTCGACTTCCGCACCGCAGATGAGGTCGTCCACTGGCTTGACCGGATCGAGCGTCCGTCCTTTCGGCTCAGCCTCGCCGGAACCGGCCATTTCGGCTCCAAGAAACCGCATTCGATCTGGGCCGGGGTGTCGCCCTCGCCAGAGCTTGTCGCGCTGCAGGCCGATATCGACCGCATCTGTCAGAGGCTCGGGTTGAAGGCCGATCCGCGCAAGTTCATGCCCCATGTCACGCTGGCGCGTTTGCGCGGCGCCAAAGTTTCCGATGTCGTCGATTACCTCGCCGCGCGCGGCAATTTCCAGACGCTGCCGTTCACGGTCGGGCGCTTCGTGCTGATGTCGTCGCGCGATTCCGTTGGCGGCGGACCCTACAAGGTCGAAGAGGCGTTCGATCTTTACGATCCGCAGGATGCCTACAGCTTCGACAACAGCGACTGGCAGCCCGCCAACAGCATGTGGTAAACGGTCTCGAACCCGTCTTCCGCGTCATAATAGGGGTCGGGGATTTCTTCGCGGCGACCGAGCGTGTATTCGCTGAAGAGCGCCACGGTGGCTTCCGGGTCGGGGCCGGCGAGGCGGTTCAGCGCCGTGACATTGTTGAAATCCATGCCGAGGATCAGCGAGAACCGGTTGAAATCCTGTCGCGTGATCTGGCGGGCGCGCTGATTTGCGATATCGAAGCCATGGCGGATCGCGGTTGCCCGTGAGCGCGGATCGGGCAGTTCGCCCTGGTGCCAGTTGCCGATACCGGCGGAATCCAGCCGGAACTCGTCGTCCCGTCCGGCATTCTCGGCGAGGTGGGCAAACAGGCCCTCGGCCAGCGGAGAGCGGCAGATATTGCCGCTGCAGACGAACAGGACGGCGTGTTTATGCGGTTGTGCCATGATGTTTGCGCAATTTCATGTAGGTATTGTGGTGATGGAGGTTGCCATGGATGACACCCGACTGAAACCGGAAGAACTGAATGATGCCCTCACCGCCCGCGAGGGCTGGGCGCTTGCCGAAGACGAGACTGCTATCACCCGCGATTTCAAGTTCGCCGATTTTCGCGAGGCCTTCGCCTTCATGAGCGAATGCGCCCTGGCCGCCGAGCGGCTCGATCATCATCCCTCCTGGAACAATGTCTATAACAGGGTCGGCGTGTCGCTGACCACCCATTCCTCCGGCGGCGTTTCCGCCCGCGACATCGAAATGTCGAAGATCATGGATGCGGCGGCCCGGCGCTATGGTATTTGACCGTACACGCCCTATATCGCCGGTAACACGGAGTTTGTCATGAGCGATATCAAATATGGCGACATTCTTGAGCCGGGCGACGAGGAAACGCAGGCCGAAAACGAGCGGATCGTGCGCGACGGCTTCTGGCGCAAGCTGACCCGCACGGCGGCGCGCATTCCCTTCGCCCGCGATGCCGTTGCCGCCTATTATTGCGCCACCGATCGCAACACCCCGCTCGGCGTGCGGGTGGTGCTTTATGCGGCGCTTGCCTATTTCATCATGCCCGCCGATCTCATTCCGGATATCTTCCTGTTCGTCGGCTTTACCGACGATCTGGCGGTGCTGACGACGGCGCTGACCATGATCCGCAGGAACATCGAGGACGCGCATTACGAACGCGCGGATTCAGCGTTGACGGTGCTGCGCAAGCACTGATTGGAATGCATATCCCCCTCTGCCGCAATCTTGCCGTGATTGGCGGCATTTGTCGTGGCATAATCGTCAGGACGCACATAAGCGGGGCAAGGCCGGAAACGCTCCGATGTTGAGATTTTGGTAACCTCGCTTGCGTATGTATTTGGACAAGTCTCAAAGTCGCGGGGCGCGCATCTTTTTGATGCCGCGACCGGCCCAAAGCAGAGAAAATCGGCAGGATCACATGTTTGCAAAAAGAATCGTCCTCGTACTGGTACTTCTATTCACCGGCGCCTCGATCGCTTCCGCGCAGACGCCGACCCCCATTCAGAAATTCGATGCATGGGTCGCCTATTCCTATCAGTCGGATGCCGGCAAGGTGTGTTACGCCCTTTCGGTGCCGGCCAAGAAGGATCCGGCGAATGTCGATCACGGCGACAATTTCTTCGTGGTGACCAAATATCCCGGCCAGAACGTTTCGCTCGAACCCCAGGCGATGATGGGCTTCACGCTCAAGGAAGGCTCGACCATTGACGTCGTGGTCGATGGCAAGAGCTTCCCGATGTATCACAAGGGCAAGGGCGGCTGGCTCGAAAACGCCGCGCAGGAGCCGACGCTGGTGGCCGCCATGAAGGCCGGCCGCACCATGGAGGTGGACGCCACCTCCGCCCGCGGCACCAAGACCGCCCACACCTATTCGCTGATCGGCATCACCGCGGCGCTGAACAAGATCAGCACCTGCAATTGATCACGCGCTGACTGACTCCAACGACCCGGCTCCGGCCGGGTTTTTGTATTTCAGCGGCAGCTTTCACAGAAATCATCAGTGGCATCGGCGGCGGCTTCCGGTCTATAAAACCCGCGTTCTCGATTGAAAGGGCGATCTCATGATACCTGTCGACGATCTCGTTGGAATGAAGGTTCTGGTGACCGGCGCAAGTTCCGGCATTGGTGCCGCTGCCGCATCCGCCTTCTCTCGTTCCGGGGCCGAGGTGTGCCTGCATTATTACAGCGGCAAGGAAGCGGCCGAAACGCTGGCGGCGGAGCTGAGGGCGGCTGGCGGCAAGGCCCATGTGGTCGGCGGCGACGTTTCGCGCGCGCCGGATACCGAGCGGATCGTCAAGGAAGCGGCCGAGCTGATGGGCGGCCTCGATTGCCTAGTCAACAATGCCGGCGCGATCGGCCGGGTCGCGGTGTCCGATTTCGACGAGGCGATCTATGAGCAGGTCTTCGATCTCAACACCCGCTCGATCCTCAGAATGGTGCGTCACGCAGCACCCCTGCTCAGGGAAAGCGACCGGGCCTCGATCATCAATCTCGGCTCCATTGCCGCGCGCCACGGCGGCAACAAGGGATCGGGCGTCTATGCCGCCGCCAAGGCGGCCGTCCATTCGCTGACGCGCAGCCTCGCCAAGGAGCTTGCCGGCGACGGCATCCGCGTCAATGCGCTTGCGCCCGGCGTCATCGAGACGCCGTTCCATGATGAGACGCCGCACGCGGCCATGAACGCGGCGCTGAACGCGATCCCGCTCGGACGCCTCGGCACGGCGGAGGATTGCGCCTGGAGCTTCGTATTCCTGGCGTCGCCGACCATGGCCGGCTTTATCACCGGACAGATCATCGACATCAATGGCGGGCAATATATGCCCTGACCGGCGGATTCCGCGCGCCCGATTTTCCGGGCACGCTCCATTTTCACTCGGGGCCGATCAGGCGCTTTTGACGAAGCGCTGATTGCGTTCCATCAGCAGGCCCCAGTTCTGGGCGGAGGCGAGGTGGAGCGCGATTGCGTCCGTCCAGCCCTTTTCCGTCCACTGCTTCAGGGTTCTTGCCGGCAGCGCGCGGTAGCGCTCGATATCGATCACGCTGAAGCCATCGAGGCGGTAGCGCGACTTGTCCGGGAAATCCATGTCGACATGGCGGGCGACGAGGATATCCGCCTCGGAAATCGCCTTCAGGAAGGCGGTGTCCTGCGCGCGGTGCTGGTGATAGGCCTCGCACAGATGCAGCATCGGCTCGACCGCCTTGCTGGCGGTGCCGTCCTCGTTGAAGATCGGCGCTGCGTCCGGCGCATCGGAAAGCGGCTTTATCCGGCCGCTCTCGCTGTCATAGGCGAGATAGCGGGTGTCCTGGTCCGGCGACTGCACCAGAATGAAGGGATAGCGGCGGATATAGGCCGGAATGTAGGTGCGGGCCGCCCAGGCGCCGTCTTCCTCGAGCATCAGGTTGCGGCCCTGTTTCAGCCCGACGATCGCGACCGGCGAGGGCTCCTTTCCGCCGACGAACACGATCGGATAATGACGGATCGAAGGCATGAATTCGCTGACGGACAGCGGGATTGCCGTGGCCTCGGCCGTGAACGAAAAATCCTGGCTGCCGACAAGCCCCATCGCCTTGTGGTCCTCGAAGCGCAGCACCTGCGGCTTCCTGTAGAAAAGCGGCAACTGGGTTTGGGTGGTCATGAATTACGGTCTCCTCTCGGCCCTGTCCGGTATGACGTACCGCTCTCTTACATGGGTTGCCGGAGCGGAACAATCGCTGATATTCCCGTGAACGGACCTCCTTTGAGTTGTGGTCTGTTTTTATTCTTCTTGAGGTTGACAGGTGAGGGCAGGATTGAGAATGTTAACTACTTGTTAATTTTAGCAAGTGACTGGAGAGGGACAATGAAATATCTGACATGTGTCGTGCTGGGCGCGGCCGCGCTTGCGGCTGGCTGTGGCAACAATGGCAATGATGGCATCGCGACCAACGCGCTTGGCTATTATGGCGACGTGAACTGGGACACGGGCCGGATCGACGGGTCGGGGACGGCAGAGGCCGGTATTCAGATCAACGACGATGACAGCGTGACCGTTCAGATCAACGAGGGTCCGTATGCCGGGGAAACCACAACCTTCTATTACGACGGCGCGGGCGGCTATACGACCGACGACGCCGAGGCCTATCTGCAGCTCGGTTATTTCGACAATCCGAACGTCAAGGATGGCCCGGTGGTGGCCCTGATCGACGTCAATGACAACGACGAAGAGCTCACCCTGATGGCGCTTCGCTCGAGCAACGACATGACCGCTGAATCCGACATGCCGGTCACGGGCTTTGCGACCTATACCGGCAGCCATCTGGGCGGAGCGACGATCCCGGGCCAGTATCTCGATTATATCGAGGGCGGTTTCCAGGCCAATGTCGATTTCGGCGCCGGTCAGCTTGCGGGCGCCATGCAAAGCGATCTGGGCGACATTACCTTCGATGCCACCATTTCCGGGGCCGAGTTCAACTCGAACGCCAATTCGATCGCGATCGGCAATGATTACGGCGTCATCAACCAGGGGGCTTCCGGCGTCGAGGGCGGGTTCTACGGTGCCGGCGCTGCAGGCATGGCGGGGACCTATCTGCTGAACGGTCAGGGGTCGCTGGATGGCGCAGGCGCCGTCGGCGCCTTCGTCGCCGATCGGAACTGACCCTCGCCGGAACGATCGCGGGCCCCTTTCGGCCCGCGGTCATTCATCGGGAGATATTCCGGTCAATGGAGCGGTTTTGCCCTTTCGCCAAAGAGCGACCGTTCTCTCCATATGTTTGAAGCCTTTTCGCAGACCTCGGGCGAAGCTATTCGGTCGCGAAACGCATTGGTACAGAGTTCGCGGTCATCGGATGCAGTTCGCACGCCTCATTCTCGGTCTGAAACGCATGGCGGCTTCGGCCGCAGCAGCGCTCGTCTTCGCCGGCCTTTCCGGCGGCGCGGCGTTGGCCGACAACCCGTTTCCCGAGATCAAGATGCTGATCGAATCGGGCCAGTATGATCAGGCGATGGCGCTGTCGGCGCATCTGACCCGGGATCCGGAAATGTCCGCCCTGTCGCAGAAATTCACCTATGCGCTGATCCTGAAGCGCCAGGGGAAGCTGAAAGAGGCGGCGGGGATCATGCGCGCGATCCTCGCGGAAAAGCCGAACCTGTCGCGCGTGCGCCAGGAACTTGCCCACACGCTTTCGCTGATGGGGGAGAAGAAGGCCGCGATCTACCATTTCTCGATTCTCGCCGACAACGCGCCGAGCGAATCGCTGCGCTCCTTCTACGAGGATTTCATCGACCGCGTGAATCTCGA
Organism: Martelella mediterranea DSM 17316; assembly: GCF_002043005.1. NCBI lineage: Bacteria > Pseudomonadati > Pseudomonadota > Alphaproteobacteria > Hyphomicrobiales > Aurantimonadaceae > Martelella > Martelella mediterranea. The sequence goes on from NZ_CP020330.1 coordinate 1,172,898, forward strand.
CCGGCCGTGGACGCTCGGCGGCTATGTGGCGATCGCCCCCAGCACCAATATCTCGAATTCGACCGATGAGGACCTCGTCCATATCGGCGGCATTCCGCTTGTGCCCGGCGAGAAGGCCGAAAGCGGCGTCGGGCTGAACTACGGCGTGAACGGCACCTATACGTTCGAACTTGTTGACGATCTCTCGTTGACCTTCGGCGGTTCTGTCACCGGCCTTGCCTACAAGGAAACCGCCTATAACCAGACCCAGTTCGGCGGCTTCTCGCAGCTTTCCTGGCGCATGGACCCCTGGATCTTCAGCGGCGGCATAGCGGCCGAGCGGGTGCTCTTGGGCAATGAGCCTTATCGCACCGGTTACGGTCCGGTGTTTTCCGTGCGCCGGTCCTTCGGGGCTTTCGGCGTCACTTCCGCCAATGTCTCGTATCAGTGGCTGGATTACGACGAGGTCGATGCCTTTGACGGCTATCAGGCGGGTTTCAGCCTCAATCATCGTTACGCGCTGACGGCGGCAAGCAGCATACGCGTCGGCGGCGGCTACAATTATGTCCATGCCGAAAACGACATCAATTCCTATGATGGCTACAATCTGAACGCCAAATATGCGCGCGAATGGTCGGGCGGTATCCTCACCGATATCGCGGTCTCGGGCACGCTCAGGGATTATGTCGGCGATTTTCCGCTGATGACCGAGTCGCGTCTCGACCGGCGCATCGATATCGAAGTCGGCGCGACCTTCCGCACGCTGGCGATGAAGGGCTTCGCGCCGCGGCTGGAATATGCCTATTCGCAGAATTTCTCGAATGTCGAGCTCTACGACTATAACAAGAGTACCGTGTCGCTGTTCGTGACCAAGCAGTTTTAGGGGTCAGCCCGACCGCTGAGCGGCGGCCTGCAGGAACTCGACCTCGCGCCCCGGCCGGATGATCGCGGCGGTCAGCCTGCCCCTGGCGTAGGCGCCGGTATCGATCGAGATCACGCCGTTCGCCATGATTGGACGGTCGACCACGGTATGGCCGTGGACGATCCATGTGCCGTCCTCGCGTGGCAGTTGCCCGAACGCCGGATGCCCCCAGGTCAGGTTGGCGGGGCGCTGGCTCTCCAGCGGCTTGCGCGGGTCGGCGCCAGCGTGCACCACGGCGACATTGCCGCTTTTCCAGAGCCGGGGCATTGCCTCCAGAAAGCCGGCCATGTCGCCGAGCTGCTGGGCCAGGGCATCGCGAACCAAGGAAAAATTGTGTTCCGTCAGCGCGTTGCCGAGGGAAATATCCTTGAAGCTCTGCAGCGTCTGCAGTCCGCCATTGCGCAGCCAGCGCTCGCCCTTTTCCTCCGGCGCCCGCAGAAAATCGAGGAGCATCTCCTCGTGATTGCCCTTGAGACAGAGGATATCGCCGTCATGCGTCTGGCGTTCGTGGAGCATCCTCAACACGCCGGCGGAATCCTCGCCGCGGTCGATATAATCGCCGACATGGATGATCTTCATCCCCGGCGCGGCGTCAGCGACCTTGTCCCACAGCGCCGCGAGCGCGTCGGCGCAGCCGTGAACATCGCCGATCGCGGCAAAGCCCTCGTCCGGCGTCGGCAGGCCGCCGCGAAAGGATGGCGGCAGCGGCTCCGGGCTTGCCGGGCCGGGCCGGGAAAACAGGCGGCGTAGCGATTTCATCGGCGCAGACACCTCCAGCGCAAGACGGCATGGGTCGCGGAAGCGACCGGAGAACACCCAGCGACGCTAACAGAGATGAGGGCCGGCGGGCAAGACGCCTTCCGGCCGGCAGGCGCGAGCGCTATTCCGGCTGTCCGTAATAGGCGGTCGCGCCGTGCTTGCGCAGGAAGTGCTTGTCGAGCAGTTCCTGTTCGATCGGCTTCAGGCCCGGCTCAAGCTGCAGCGATGACAGCGCCATATCGGCGATGCATTCCACCGCGACGGCCACCTCGACCGCCTTGGCGACGGTCTTGCCCCAGGTGAACGGCGCATGGCGGTTGACGAGGACGGCCGGAAAATCGAGCGGATTGAGGTCCTTGAACCGCTCGACGATGACATTGCCGGTCTCCCACTCATAGGCGGACGCGATCTCCTCTGGCGTCATCTTCCGGGTGACCGGTATCTCGCCGTAGAAGTAGTCGGCATGAGTGGTGCCGAAATTGGGGATGGCGCGGCCGGCCTGGGCAAAGGCGGTGGCGCGGGTGGAATGGGTGTGGACCACGCCGCCGATCTCCTCGAAGGCCAGGAACAGACGGCGGTGGGTGGGCGTATCGGAGGAGGGCCGCAGATTGCCCTCCACGATATTCCCCTCGAAATCCACGATCACCATGTTGCCGGGCGTGAGGTCGGCATAGTCGACCCCGCTCGGCTTGATCGCGAAGACGGCCCTGTCGCGGTCGACCGCGCTGGCATTGCCGAAGGTCAGGTTGATCAGCCCCTGTTTCGGTAGCGCGATATTGGCCTCATAGGCCTCGCGCCGGATTTCCGTATACATGGCCGCCTCCTTACGCCTTGATGCCGAGGCCGAGATGCCAGTAGATCTCGTTGTTGCGGAGATCCTGCTTGAACCGGTCGAGGCGGGTGTCGTCATTGATGACGGCAAGCTCGATCCCGGCCATGGTGGCGAAATCCTCCAGCATTTCGGTGGTTACATCGTTGGAATAGGCGGTGTGGTGCGCGCCGCCTGCCAGAATCCAGGCGGAAAGCGCGGTCTTGAAGTCCGGCTTGCATTCCCACACGGCGCGCGCCACTGGCAGCTTCGGCAGGTCGGGATGTTCGACCGAGGTCACCTCGTTGACCAGCAGGCGGAAGCGGTTGCCCATGTCCATCAGGCTGGCGTTGAGCGCCGGGCCGAGCTTGGCGTTAAACACCATGCGCACCGGATCGGCCTTGCCGCCGATACCGAGCGGATGGATCTCGATATTGGGCTTGCCGTCGGCGATCGACGGGCAGATTTCCAGCATGTGAGAGCCCAGCACCTGCTCGTGACCGGGGGCCATGTGGTAGGTATAATCCTCCATGAACGAGGTCGCCCCGCTCATGCCGTGACCCATCACCTTCAGCGCGCGCACCAGCGCCACGGTCTTCCAGTCGCCCTCGCCGGCAAAGCCGTAGCCGGCCGCCATCACCCGCTGGGTGGCCATGCCCGGCAGCGTCTCCATGCCGTGCAGGTCCTCGAACGTGTCGGTAAAGCCCTTGAAGCCGCCGGCTTCGAGGAAGGTCTTGAGGCCAAGTTCCTGACGCGCCGCGTTCAGCAGGCTGTCATGGCGATCGCCACCCTTTTTCAGAACGTCAGCAACATTGTACTCGTTCTCGTAGCTCGCTGCGAGATCGGCGACATCGCCGTCGGAGAGCGTATTCATCACGTCGACCAGGTCCATGATGCCGTAGCCGTTGACCGAGAAGCCGAGCTTCATTTCGGCGGCGACCTTGTCGCCCTCGGTCACGGCAACCTCGCGCATATTGTCACCGAAGCGGCAGAACCGGCCGTCCTGCCAGTCGTCCCAGGCGCGCGCGGCGCGCATCCAGGCGTCGATGCGGGCATGAACCTCCTTGTCCGTCCAGTGGCCGGCGACGACCTTGCGGCCGAGCCGCATGCGGGTGTGGATGAAGCCCGCCTCGCGGTCGCCATGGGCGGCCTGATTGAGGTTCATGTAATCCATGTCGATCGTATCCCACGGCAGGTCGCGGGCATATTGGGTGTGGAAGTGCAGGAACGGCTTGTTGAGCAGGTTGAGCCCGCGGATCCACATTTTCGACGGCGAGAAGGTGTGCATCCACAGGATCAGCCCGCCGCATTCGGGATCGGAATTGGCGCGGACCGCCAGTTCGGTCGCCTCCGCCGGGCTTTTCACCACGGGCTGCGGCACGATTTCGAGCGGCAGGTTGCCGTCCGTCGACAGCGCGTTGGCGATCTCGGTGAATTGCGCGTCGACCTGGGCGAGCGTTTCGGGGCCGTAGAGATGCTGCGAACCGCAGACGAACCAGATCTTCAGTGGTTTGAGGCCGATCATGTTTATCCTCCGGAATGTGAGCGCGTCGGTAAATTGCCGTTTCCGGCCTGACGCGCGTGAAACAAATGTTATGGCGCTTTCTGGCGCCGTGTTATGCGGCGCGAACCCTGTCGCGGATCTCGATCAGATCCTTCATGATCTTCGACAGGTCGGAATCGCGGGTAATCCCGCCGAAACCGTCATGCAGCGTCAAATAGAGACCGTAGAGCTCCTCGTAGATCGCGACGTTTTCGGGGATCGGGTCGTAGCGGATATCCTTCAGCCCGGTCATCGCCCGCGTGGTCGCCTTGATGTCCCCATGGGCGCCGGCGACGGAGGCGGCGGCCACGGCAGCGCCCAGCGCGCAGGTCTGGGCCGAGCGGGTCACAAGCATCGTTCGGTTCATGACGTCGGCATAGGTCTGCATCAGCATCGGGTTCTTCTCGGCGATGCCGCCGGCGCAGACGACCTTGTCGATCGGCACGCCGTAATCGGTCATGCGCTCGACAATGGCGCGCGCGCCAAAGGCGGTGGCCTCCACCAGCGCGCGGTAGATCTCGGCGCGGGTCGAATAGAGCGTCTGTCCCAGAATGAGACCCGTCAGGCGCTGGTCGACCAGAATGGTGCGGTTGCCATTGTTCCAGTCGAGCGCCAGAAGCCCGCTTTGCCCGGCTTTCATCCCCGCGGCCTCGCGGGAAAGCTCGTCATGCAATGCCGGGCCGCCCTGGCAGACGCGCTCGACCCACCATTTGAAGATATCGCCGACGGCCGATTGCCCCGCCTCGATGCCGTAGAAGCCCGGCAGTATCGAGCCTTCGACAATGCCGCAAAGGCCGGGGATGGTGTCCGATTTCGACATGTCGACGATCGCGCAGTCGCAGGTCGACGTGCCGATGACCTTGACCAGCATGCCTTCCTCGATGCCGCAGCCGATCGAGCCGAGATGGTTGTCGAAGGCGCCGGTGGCGATCGCGATGCCTTCCGGCAGGCCGAGCTTCCCGGCCCATTCGGCGCATAGCGTGCCGGCGGGCACCGAGATGTCCTGCGCGGTATCGTAAAGCCGGTCGCGCAGGACGGCGATCGCGGGATCGAGCATGCCCAGGAACTCCTTGTCCGGCAGGCCGCCCCATTTGGGATTGTAGAGCCCCTTGTGGCCGGCCGCGCAGACGCCGCGCTTGATATCGGCGGGCGCCTTGACGCCGGCGAGTACCGAGGGGATCCAGTCGGCAAGCTCGACCCAGGAGGCCGCCGCATCAAAGACGGCGCGGTCGACATTCAGGCAGTGCCAGATCTTCGACCACCACCATTCCGATGAATAGGTATCGCCGACCATGGCGAGATAATGCGGCCGCTCGGCCTTGCCGAGCGCGGTGATCTTCTCGGCCTCGCGCCAGCTCGTGTGGTCCTTCCACAGCCAGCAATGGGCGTTGAGATTGTCGGCAAATTCCGGGTCCATCGCCAGCGCGCCGTTCTCGGCGTTCACCGGCAGCGGGCTCGAGCCGGTGGTATCCACGCCGATGCCGATCACCTTCGCGGCATCGAACTTCTCGTGCCGGGACGCCTGTTCCAGCGCGCCGCGAACGCATGCTTCCAGCCCCTGCAGATAATCGGCGGGGCTCTGGCGCGCGAGCAGCGGATCATCGGCGTCGAGCATCACGCCCTGATCGCCGCTTGGATAATCGAAGACATGGGTTCCGTATTCAAACCCGTCATCGCAGCCGACGACCAGCGCGCGCACCGAGTTTGTGCCGTAATCGATACCTATGGAGAACATGGGTGCCTCGCCTAAACCATTCACTTATTAGCGGGTCCCCGGCAGGCCGGAGACTGTGCTGTTGTTTTCATTGTGCTGTTGCCCGCTCCGTGGTCAAGCGCAGCAAGCCCTTCTGCAGCAGGATGAACAGGAGCAGAAGAATACCGATGGCGATCTTGGTCCACCAGCTCGAAAGCGTTCCGTCGAAGACGATGTAGGTCTGGATCAGGCCCATGGTCAGCACGCCGAACAGCGTGCCGAACACATAGCCCGCGCCGCCCGTCAGAAGCGTGCCGCCGATAACGACGGTGGCAATCGCCGTCAGCTCCGTGCCCACGGTCGCGAGCGGATAGCCGGAGCCGGTGTAGATCGCGAACACGATGCCGGAAAGCCCGGCCATGAACCCGGAAAAGGCATAGATCGAAACCGTGGTGTGGCCGATCCGCGAGCCCATCAGCCGCGCCGTCTGCTCGCCGCCGCCAAGCGCGAACACATTGGCGCCGAACCGGGTCTTGTGCGCGACCAGATGGCCGGCGACGAAGGACAGGAGCATGACGATGCCGATCAGCGTCAGCCTTCCCTTGCCGGGCATCACCCAGTAGGTCTTCTGCAGCATGTTGAAGAATTCATTGTCGATCGGCACGGAATCGATGGTCAGCATATAGGCGACGCCGCGCGCCAGGAACATGCCGGCAAGCGTGACGATGAAGGCCGGCATGCCGAGCGTGTAGATCAGCCAGCCCATGGCAGCGCCAAAGGCCGTGGTGATGGCGAGCAGCAGCGCGAACACGACGAGCGGATGAAGCCCGGTATCGCGCAGCAGAACCGAGATGAACACGCCGGAAAACGCGATCACAGAGCCGACCGAAAGATCGATGCCGCCCGAGAGGATCACCACCGTCATGCCGACGGCGACGATGCCGAGATAGGCATTGTCGGTGAGCAAATTGCCCACCACCCGCGTTGACAACATGAACGGGAACTGGATGTAGCAGATCGCATAGGCGACGATGAAGATCGCGATCGTGGCGTAGAGCGGATAGAGGCGCGGATTTCTCATTCTCCCGCCTCCTGTGCGGTCTTGCGGCCCAGCAGTTTCTGCCTCAGATATTTCAGGTCGCCGGTGATGTTGGGCGATTGCAGAACCAGGATGAAGATCACCAGCACCGCCTTGATCACCAGATTGTATTCCGAGGGGAAGCCGGCGAGCAGAATGCCGGTGTCGATGGTCTGGATGATCATCGCGCCGATCACCGCCGCCGAGATCGAGAACCGGCCACCCATCAGCGAGTTGCCGCCGACAACGGTGGCGAGCACCGCGTCAAGCTCGAGCCAGAGCCCGGCATTGTTGGCGTCCGCGCCGCGGATATCGGCGGTGATGATGATGCCGGCAAGCGCCGCGCAGAAGCCGGAGGCCATGTAGACCGCGATCAGCAGGACGCGGGCATTGATGCCGGCGAGCGCGCTTGCCCGCCGGTTGACACCGATCGCCTCGATCAGGAGCCCGAGCGCCGTGCGCCGCACCAGCAGGATCGCAAGCGCCGCCGTCAGCACCCAGATCCAGACGGGCACCGGCATGCCCAGCACGGAGCCGGAGCCGAGAAAGGCGAAGCTCGGCAGGTTGAAGGTGAGAATCCGCCCCTCGGTGATCAACTGCGCGATGCCGCGCCCGGAGATCATCAGGATCAGCGTGGCGACGATCGGCTGGATGCCGATGAAGGCCACCAGCACGCCGTTGAAAAGGCCGGCCGCGAGCCCGGCGATAACCGCCATGGCGATCGCCGCGGCAAGGCCGTAGCCGGCGCCGATGGTGGCGGCCGCCATCGCGCCGGTAATCGCGATCACGGTGCCGACGGAAAGGTCGATGCCGCGGGTGGCGACCACCAGCGTCATGCCGATCGCCAGAAGCGCCACCGGCGCGCCGCGTTTCAGAACATCGATCACCGGCCCGACGAAGCGGCCGGACGAATATTCGATCTGCAGGAAGCTCGGGAAGAACAGGCTGACGAGGGCCACCAGCACCGCGAGCGTGATCAGTTGCGGGATAACGCGTTTCAGTCCGGCGGGCATCACACGGCCTCCGTCTTCTTGGAGGAGGCGATCGTCTTGACGATGTTGTCGGTGGCGATCTCCGCGCCGGTCAGCTCGGCGACATGGCGGCGGTCGCGCACGACGATCACGCGGTCGGAAACCGCGATCAGTTCGTCAAGCTCGGATGAGATGATCAGGATCGCCATGCCCTCCTCGGTAATGGTCTGGATCAGGTGCAATATTTCGGCATGCGCCCCGACATCGATGCCGCGCGTCGGCTCATCGAGAATCAGGAAGCGCGGGTTCATGGCGAGCCAGCGGGCGAGCACGACCTTCTGCTGGTTGCCGCCGGACAGTTCGCCGATCGGCTTTTCCGCGCTGGAGGTGCGGATATCGAGCTTCTCGATATATTCGGCGGCCAGCCGGTCCTGCTCGGCACGGCTGATCGGGCGGGCCCAGCCGCGCCGCGCTTGCAGCGCCAGCGCGATATTCTCGCGGACAGACAGATCGGCGATGATGCCGTCGGTCTTGCGGTCCTCGGGCGCAAAGCCGAAGCCGGCCGCGATCGCGTCGCGCGGATTGGCGATCGAAATCTTGCCGTTTTCATCGGAGATCGAGCCGGACTGGGCGCTGCGCACGCCGAAGATCAGTTCCGCGGTTTCGGTGCGGCCGGAACCGAGCAGTCCGGCAAGCCCGACCACCTCGCCGCGATGGATATCGAGATCGAAGGGTTCGATGAAATTGCGCTTGCCGAAATCGCGGACCTTGATCAGCGGTTCGCTGCCGACCCGGCCCTCGGTGCCGCGGCGCTGGGCATCGGCTTCGCTCTCGTCCAGCTCGCGGCCAAGCATGTGGGAAATCAGCCGTACCCGGTCGAGCTCGGCGGTCTTTTCGGTGGTGATCTTGCAGCCATTGCGCAGCACGGTCACGCGGTCGGTGAGCGCAAACACCTGATCGAGGAAGTGGGAAACGAAGATGATGCCGAGCCCCTCGTCGCGCAGCTTGCGCACGACGTCGAACAGCATCTCGACCTCGCGGGCGTCGAGGCTGGCGGTCGGCTCGTCGAGGATCAGCACCTTGCCCGAAAGCGCCACCGCGCGGGCGATGGCGACGATCTGCTGGACGGCGACCGAATAGCTGCCGAGATCGCGATTGACGTCGATGTCGAGCCCGTAGCCGGCGATCATCGCTTCGGCCTCGCGGCGCATGGCGCCGCCGTCGATGACGCCGAAGCGGCGTGGTTCGCGGCCGAAGGTGAGGTTCTGCGCGACCGTGAGGTTCGCAAGCAGGTTCACCTCCTGATAGACCGTGCCGATGCCGAGATCCTGGGCCTCCAGCGTGGAACGCGGGGAAATGGTCTGGCCGTCGAGCCTAATCGTGCCCTCGTCGCGGCTGTAGGCGCCGGTCAGGCATTTGATCAGCGTGGATTTGCCGGCGCCGTTTTCGCCAAGCAGGGCATGGACTTCACCGGCGGCAAGCTCGAAATCGACATCGTCGAGCGCCTTCATGCCGACGAAGCTCTTGGTGAGGTTTTGAATTGTCAGAAGCATTTTCGAGCACCCTGGATCGATCGCGCGGCGCCTTTTGTCTTGCAAGCATTTTCGGCGGGCGAGGCGCCCGACCGAAATATGCTTCAGGCGTGCCGAGGCGGCCGGGACCCCGATGACCCCGACCGCACCCGGGAGGATGGCTTAGTAGCCGAGGCTCTTGCGGCGCTCTGCCTCACCCGCAGGATCGTCTGCCTGGGTGTAGAGCTTCGATTCCGTCTGGATGAATTTCGGCGGCATGGTGCCGTCGGCCCAGTAGGCTTCCAGAGCATCGAAGGCGGGACCGGCCATGTTCGGCGTCAGTTCCACCGTGGCATTCGCCTCGCCGGCGGCCATGGCCTGGAAATAGTCCGGAACTGCGTCGATCGCGACGATCAGGATATCGGAACCGGGCTTCAGGCCGGCTTCCTTGATCGCCTGGATAGCGCCGACAGCCATGTCGTCATTATGGGCATAGAGCGCGCAGATGTCGGCCCCGCCGTTTTCGGCCTGCAGGAAGCTTTCCATGACTTCCTTGCCCTGCGAGCGGGTGAAGTCGCCGGTCTGGCTGCGGACGATCTCGATATTGTCGTGGCCTTCGATGGCGTTGCGGAAGCCGGTGGCGCGGTCGATCGCCGGCGAGGAGCCGGTCGTGCCCTGGAGTTCCACAACGCGGCAATCCTTGTCGCCGACCTCTTCGACCAGCCAGCCGCCGGCCACTTCGCCCTCATGCACGAGGTTGGAGCCGACCGCCGTCAGATAGAGATCGTCGGAGCTGTCGACCTGGCGGTCGAGCAGGACGACCGGAATGTCGGCATCCTTGGCTTCTTCCAGCGCGCTGTCCCAACCGGTGGCGACGACCGGGGCGAGCAGGATGGCGTCAACGCCCTGGGCCACGAAGGCGCGGATGGCGGCGATCTGGTTTTCCTGCTTCTGCTGGGCATCGGAGAATTTCAGGTCGATGCCGCGCTCTTCGGCCTGCTGCTTGGTGAGCGTGGTTTCCGCTGCGCGCCAGCCCGATTCGGAGCCGATCTGCGAAAAGCCGACGGTCTGGGCCGAGGCGGCGGCTGCCGTCATGGTGATGGCGGCGACGGTTGTAAGCAATAGAGACTTCATCTGTTATGTCCTCCCGTTAACAGAACGCGGCAAGGCTTTGCCGCAGACGCCGGCGGCGCTTTCGAGCCACCCGGCAATACGCCGAGACATTCCGCACGGCCGGGGGCATGTCCTCCCGCCACGACCGTTGCGTCTTGCGGCAACCGGCAGGTTTCCCGGCCAAGCTTCCCGCAAAAAATGTCCTTGCGATGAGGGGAGTGTTGCAATTTACCGCTATAGGGACAAATGAATAATCGTGTTTCTGATATAGCAGAAATGGTATGGATATGACGTCAGACGGCGATCGATACAGCGGACAGGACGAATTCATCCGGCGCGGACTGCGGTTTTCGCAGATGCGTCTGATCGCGCTGCTCGACCGCAAGGGCCAGATTTCATCGGCCGCCGCTCAGCTCGGCATGACCCAGTCGGCGGCCTCCCGGCTCCTGTCGGAACTGGAGCACACGGTCGGCGCCAAGCTCTATGAACGCCACGGCCGCGGCGTCGAACTGACAGAGGCGGGTCAGGCGATGGCCGAGCAGGCGCTGGTGATCCTCAACCAGCTCGATTACGCCCATCGCGAGATCGCGCAGATCGTCGAGGGCGCGCGCGGGCTGGTGCGCATGGGCGCGGTGACCGGCCCCTCGCTGCAACTGATCATGCCGGTGATCCGGCAGCTCAGGAGAGATTTTCCCGAGATCGAGGTTTCGGTGCAGGTCGATACCTCGGACAAGCTCGCCGAGGCGCTGTTTTCCCACGCCGTCGATTTCTACATCGGCCGCCTGCCGGAGGATATGGACGCGAAATCCGTGACCATGCGGCCGCTGGGCGTCGAACCGGTGACCATGATCGCGGGCGTGCACCATCCGCTCTCCGGCCGGGAGACGATCTCGATCGGCGAGTGCCTGGACTATGACTGGGTGATGCAGCCGGTCGGCACGCCGTTGCGTCGCTCGGTTGAGGCGCATCTGATGGCGAACGGCTTCCAGCTTCCCCGCCATGTTCTGGTCACCACATCGCCGCTGCTCTCGCTCGCCATGATCGCGGAGACCGACGCGGTGACGCCGGTCGCCCGGCCGGTGGCGGATTTCTTTCATGCCGGCGGCAAGCTCGGCGCGGCGATCTGCCAACTGCCCGTGCGCGAGGCCATCGATGTCAGCGCCTATTCGATCATCCAGCGCGTGTCGGCGCTGCAGCCGCCGCCGGTCAAGCGCGTGCTGGCGCTGATCGAACGTGAGATCGCGCTCCACCCCGACCAGTTTCCCGAAAGCGGCGGGCGGCGTCTGCAGAATTGATCTTAGTCAATGCCGCACTCCGGCAGGACGGGCAGATTGAAGCCATAAGTTCTGCACAGAGGAGCAAGACGTCATGTTTACGAAGATCATTGTTCCTGTCGATATTTCGACCCTCGACAAGGGCGCCGATATCTTCAGGAAAGCCGCCAGCCTTCTGGACGAGGGCGGGAAGATCATTCTCCTCCATGTGGTGGAGGAAGTGCCCTCTTACCTCGCGATCGACATGCCGGCCGATCTCATCGCCAATGCCACGGACGAGGCGCAGGACAAACTCGTGAAGCTGCGCGACGACACCGGCATCGATGCCGAGATCGAATTGCGCAGCGGCCCGCCGGCGCGCGAAATTCTTGCCTGCGCCAAAGAGCGGGGCGCCGACCTGATCATCATCGCCTCGCATCGGCCGGATTTCTCGAACTATCTGTTGGGATCGACCGCCGACAGGGTCGTGCGTCACGCCGTCTGTTCGGTGCTGGTGCGCAGATAAACACAAATGGTGAGGGCATTCCGCCGTCAGGCAGGAATAGCCGAGGAGAACATTATGGACGTCGCACATTACAAGGCCGTGCTAGAAACGCGCCAGGCCGAAATCCTGAAACGGCTGCACCGGATCGACGATGACCTCGGCCGCACCCGCGATCCCGACAGCGCGGAACGGGCGACCGAAGCCGAGAATGACGAGGTGCTGGAGGAGTTCGGCCATGTCGGTTCGGACGAACTCAAGGCGCTTGAAGCCGCCCTGCAGCGCATCGAGGCAGGTACTTACGGCAAATGCGTGAAGTGCGGCAAGCCGATCTCCGAGGAACGTCTGGACGTCGTGCCGCAGACGCCATTCTGCAAGAAATGCGCCGCTTCTCTTTGATCTGGCGGATGGGCGGAGGCTGATTGGCCTGAAGGGCACAGCCTTCGACCCGCTTCAAAAGGAAGGCCGGTCATGGCAACGAACCAGCTTCATCGCGGTCGTCTGATTGACCACGTTCAGCTCGTGGTGCCCGATTTCAAGGCCAGCGAAACCTTCTACAAGGCGGTCATGTCGGTGCTCGATATACCGGTTTTCGTCATGGGCGATGATTACCTCATGGCAGACGAACTGGTCGTATCGTCCGTTGGCAGCGCGACCGCTTCGGGTCAACTGACCGGGCGCTATCATCTCGCCTTTCAGGCGAAAGATCGCGAGACGGTCGATGCCTTCCACGAAGCAGCGCTGGCGCATGGAGGGCGTGACAATGGCGCGCCCGGCCTGCGGGCCTATCATCCGTCCTATTACGCCGCCTTCGTCCTCGACCCCGATGGCAACAATATCGAGGCCGTGTACCAGGGAGAGGCAAAACGCAGCGCGCCCTCCGTTACAATTGATTTCTAGAGCAGCGACGTTGTTATGGCGCTGCAGGCGTTCCGGTGGCCGTGATCCTGGTTCCCGCGATGACGGTTGAGAGAGCGGAAAGGTTTCCACTGGAAAGGCTTTCCAGGGAGAGGCCGGGTTCGCTGTCGATGCTCAGGGTCCAGCTGCCTTCCGGTTTGGGGAAGGCCCGGATCAGCGCGCTGAGTGCGGCCAATGATTCGGGGGGCATTGTTGTCTCAGGCCAGCTTGCAAGCATCGCAATCGCAGCCTCTTGAGCTGCCGCGATTGCGGGGCGGGGGTCCTGGTCGGCAGGCAGGGTGCTCAGGATGGGCGGCGCGAAGAGCCTGGCGAACAGGCCGTTGTCTTCAAGAGAAGCCTCGAAATGATCGAGCGTGCCTTTGGTTTCAGTCAGGCTGGATAGCGGCACATCGCTATTGTCGAAGTCCGAGAGACTGGCTGATAGCGAGAGGCGGCCGAGCTTTCCGGCGCTGAGCTCGAAATCGACCGCGCCGGTGCGTTCAGCCGGATCGGTCGTGTAGGCAAGGTGAAGGTCGATGCCGGTACTGGAGAGGCTGATGATGTAATCCTGGAGCGGCGAGCCCGTTTGCGGCACGATACGCAGGCCCTTTAGCGTCAGATCTGCCGCGGCGGAAAGTTTCCCGGCCTCAAAAGTTTGCAGGAGGTCGGGGCTGAGCAGAACGATTTCATCAATTCTATAATGGATGTATGAACTCTCGGCCCATGACAGGTCGGTGGCGCGGCAGCCGCCCTCGACATCTTCGATAAGGGTATCTTGTGTGGTCTTGACGTCCGGAATGGATGCGAGAAGGGCAGCACAATCGGCGAGAGGCGTGGTCTTGTCCGCAAGCTCGGCCAGACTCGGCTGGGAAAACAGCGGGACAGCTAAAGCGAAGAGGCCGAGCGCTCGCATCGTTGCGACTCCATAAGAAAGGTAAGGTTGATGTCGGCTTTCATTGCCGAGTGCGGCAGGAATGTGGCGCTCTGCACGCGCCGTCAACAGGACTTCAGGACCGGGCAACCGAATTGGTGCACATAACTGCGGAAAGCGTGGTCGCCGGCTGAATGATCGTTTTGACACGGACCCGCCTCTCGCTCAATATGAGGCGCATTGCGAACATGAGGAGCGGCGATCATGAAGGCGTTTGGTTTGAGTTTGGCGGCGGCATTGATGCTGGCCGGATCGACTTTCGCTCAGGATGAACAGGTCAAGTATTCCGACGCGCCGACGGCGGATTGCCTTGCGGCGGCCGATACGGCGGATGCGATGCGCGTCTGTATCGGGCTTGCGACGGCACAATGCGTCGATGCCTCGGATTATGGCTCGACCACCGTCGGCATGATGGAATGTACGGCCAAGGAAGCCGACTTCTGGGACGCGAAGCTGAACGCGACCTACAAGGAGCTGATGGCGCGTGCCGAAAAATTCGACAAGATGAACGCGGACGATCCGCGCATCGTGGAAAAGATCGCCGACAGCCTGCGCGACATGCAGCGCGCCTGGATCCCCTATCGCGACGCGACCTGCACCTTTCAGTATGCGCTCGGCATGGGCGGCACGATCGCCTCGACGCTGTCTTCGAACTGCCAGCTGGAGATGACGGCGGAGCAGTATATCTATCTCGCGACCGCGTGGCAGGAGAACTGAACCGCATGGACGGCGACGGCGCGGCGTTGTAAAGCCGGGGCAAACCCAATTCAGGTGAGCCCATGCTGATACGCGATGCCGTGGAGGCCGATCTTCCGGCCATTCTCGAGATTTACAACGACGCCGTCATAAATTCGACCGCGATCTGGAACGAGATCGTGGTCGATCTCGACAACCGCCAGACCTGGCTGGTCGCGCGCCGCGCCAAGGGCTTTCCGGTCCTTGTTGCCGAACGCGACGGCGTGGTCCTCGGCTATGCGAGCTATGGCGACTGGCGCGCCTTTGACGGCTATCGCCACACCGTGGAGCATTCCGTCTATGTGCGCAGCGATATGCGCGGCGGCGGTATCGGCCGGGCGCTGATGGAGGCTTTGCTCGCCTATGCCAAAAAGGCGGGCGTTCATGCGATGATCGCCGCCATCGAGGCCGGTAATGCGGGCTCCATCGCGCTGCATGAAAAGCTCGGCTTCTTCCACACCGGCCGCTACCCTGAGGTCGGCACCAAGTTCGGCCGCTGGCTCGACCTCGTCACGATGCAGTATCTGTTTGCGGAGTAGATCCATTGAGTTTGGAAAGGTATCTACACTGCTGGCAATGCTCCGATTCAGTGTACGTCCTTGCTCTCTGTGGTCGGGCTTGAAGAAAGGCCTATCCCCCTATTCGGCGTCATCCTCGGGCTTGACCCGAGGATCCAAGCACCTCGCCCTGCGACAGGCGTCTGCGGTTGACGTGACGTGTTCCCGACGCATGGCGAGAACGCCGCCAGCTCCTCTCGCGGCAGACGTGGTTAGATGCTCGGGACAGGCCCGAGGATTGTTTGTCGGATCTGCGCTATTGTTGTGATGCAGCTGCGGGCCGTTGGCTTGCCCGCAGCTGCTGCAACAGCCGACCGTCCGAGCATTGGGTGGAACACCCGCTGTCATCAAGGTCACTGTTGCACCGAGCAACCGCTTGAAGAGTTGATTGGGCCGCTGATTGCCACGCCCGCAAACAATCCCAAGCATGCCTTGAAAGGATAGCATCGCCATGGTCGTTTTGCATCACCCTCCGCACATCTGTCTTGGTTGCGACGTTGCAAAGGACACGATCGCCGTTTCCTGCGGCGGTCCGGCCACCGTCATCGCCAATCGCAGCAGGGATATTCGTCGCTTCCTGCGAAACTGCGAGGCAGATCTGGTCATCTGCGAACCCACCGGCGGGTATGAAACCGTCCTGATCGAAGAGTGCCTGCGGCGCGGCCTTGCCGTCCACCGGGCCGATACGCGCAGGCTCAAGGCCTTCATTCGTTCGCGTGGACGGGTCGGCAAGAGCGATGCGATCGATGCCCGGGAAATGGTCGCCTATGGCATGGAACGCTGGGCAAGCCTGTCCCTGTGGCAGGCTGAAAACCCTGAAGAGGCAAGGCTCAAGGCCCTTGTGCGCCGCCGCGCCGATCTGGTCGCCATCAGGGTCGCCGAGCAAAACCGCGCCATGGCGCCGGGCGGACGTGAACTTGCCGTCACCTTCAAGGCCATGCTCGCTGCCATCAATCGCCAGATCGCGCTGCTCGACAAGGAAATCCGCATGCTCATGCGCAGCGAAGCCTTTGCAGCCAGGGCCAGCATCGCAATGGCGATGACCGGCATCGCGGAGACAACCGCCGCCGCCCTGATCGCCACAATGCCCGAACTCGGGACGCTGGATCGAAAAAAGGCGGCGGCGCTGGCCGGCCTGGCGCCGCACCCAAACGAGAGCGGCAACAAGATCGGTTACCGGAGAATGCGCGGCGGCAGACCCGTCATGCGCACCATCCTGTTCATGCCGGCCATGCAGGCCGCCCGCGGAAGGGGCGAGTTCGCCGCCTTCTACAAGCGCCTTGTCGAAGCCGGCAAAAAGCCAATCGTCGCGATCGCAGCAGTCATGCGAAAAATCGTCGTGACCCTCAATGCAAGGTTCACAGAGAAAGTCATCCAACAGAGTTGATGACGGCGGAGAGGATGAGCGGGCATGGTGCCGTCAAATCCGGCTTTCTGTCGGCCAGCGCCGTCGGCTCGCGCAATCAAATCGCCCCCAGCGTCCTGCTGACGGCGTTTTTCCAGCCCTTGTAGAGCCGCTCGCGGGTGGCCTCGTCCATTGACGGGGTGAACTGGCGGTCGAGGGCCCAGATCTTCGCGAACTCGTCGCGGTCGGGATAGAGCCCGGCCCGGCTGCCGGCGAGCCAGGCCGCCCCCAGCGTGGTGGTCTCGACCACCTTGGGCCG
Organism: Martelella mediterranea DSM 17316; assembly: GCF_002043005.1. Classification (NCBI taxonomy): domain Bacteria; kingdom Pseudomonadati; phylum Pseudomonadota; class Alphaproteobacteria; order Hyphomicrobiales; family Aurantimonadaceae; genus Martelella; species Martelella mediterranea. The sequence goes on from NZ_CP020330.1 coordinate 1,189,814, forward strand.
GTCGACGGGGACGCCCAGAATGTCGGAGAGGAACTGCATGGTCCAGTCATTGGCGCTCATGCCGCCATCGACGCGCAGGATATTGGCGCTGTCGGCGCTGCCCCAGTCATCCTGCATCGCTTCCAGGAGGTCGCGGGTCTGGTAGCCGACGCTCTGAAGCGCGGCGCGGGCGAATTCGGCGGGCCCGGAATTACGCGTCAGCCCGAAGATAGCGCCACGGCTTTCGGCATCCCAATAGGGCGCGCCGAGGCCGGTGAAGGCCGGCACCATGTAGAGCGTCTGCGCGGTATCGGCGGATTTCGCCAGCGCATCGGTTTCGCGGGCGTGGCGGATCACCTTCAGCCCGTCGCGCAGCCACTGCACCACCGCGCCGGCGATGAAGATCGAACCTTCGAGCGCATAGGTGGGCCTGCCGTCGAACTGATAGGCGATGGTGGTCAGCATGCGGTTCTTGCTGGCAACCATCCTGTCGCCGGTGTTGAGCAGCGCGAAGCAGCCGGTGCCATAGGTGGATTTCAGCATGCCGGGTGTAAAACAGGCCTGGCCGATGGTTGCCGCCTGCTGGTCGCCGGCAACGCCGTAGATCGGGATTTCGCGGCCGAAGAGATCGGCCCGGGTCATGCCGAAATCGGCGGCGCAGTCCTTTACCTCCGGCAGGATCGCCTGCGGAATGTCGAGGAGCTTGCATATATCGGCGTCCCATTCGCCCTTGTCGATATTGTAGAGCATGGTGCGCGCCGCATTGGTGGCGTCCGTCACATGGGAGCGCCCGCCGGTCAGCCGCCAGATCAGATAGGTGTCGACCGTGCCGAAGGCGAGCTTGCCATTCTCGGCTTGTCGGCGCGCACCCTCGACATTGTCGAGCAACCAGGCGAGCTTGGTGGCGGAGAAATACGGGTCGAGCAAAAGACCGGTGGCCGCTGTGATGAACTTCTCATGGCCGTCCTCGCGGAGCTTGGCGCAGCGGTCGGCGGTGCGCCGGTCCTGCCAGACGATGGCATTGTGGATCGGCCGCCCGGTCTCGCGGTCCCAGACGATCACGGTCTCGCGCTGGTTGGCGATGCCGATCGCGGCAATGTCGGAGGTCGCGACTTCGGCGCGCTCGACCGCCTCGCGGCAGGTGGCGGCGACCGTCGACCAGATGTCGGCGGGGTCGTGCTCGACATGGCCGGAAGCGGGATAATGCTGGGGGAATTCCTCCTGGGCGGAGGCCACGATCTTCATCGCGTCGTCGAAGATGATGGCGCGGCTCGATGTCGTGCCCTGGTCGATCGCCAGAATATGGCCCATGGGTTTCTCCTCCCCCTCGTTGTTTTCGTCAGCCGGCGGCGTTCATCCGGTCGTCCAGCGCCGCGATCTCGTCCGCGCTCATCCTAAGGCCGCGCTTGGTGCGGCGAAAGACGATATCCTCCGCAGTTTTCGCAAATTCCTTCTCCATCAGCCAGCGCACCTCCGCCTCGTAAAGCCCGGCGCCGAAATGCCGGCCGAGATCGGCGGGCGTTTTTGCGTTGCCGAGCAAATCCCAGCACTCGCTGCCATAGCTGCGGATCAGGCGAAGTGCTGCGGCATGGTCGAGAAAGGGGTAATCGCGCGCGAGCCTGTCGGGCATGGCCGCCGTTTCGGCCACCGGAAAGTCGCCGCCGGGCAGTGTCGATGTCGCCGTCCAGTCGCCGCCAGCCTGTGGAAAATAATGGGACAGCTTGTGGATAACGGCTTCGGCGAGCTTGCGATGGGTGGTGATCTTGCCGCCGAAGACGCTCAAGAGCGGCGCGCCTTCCTTGCGCAGCGACAGCACGTAATCCCGCGTCGCGGCGGTCGCCGACGACGCGCCATCGTCATAAAGCGGGCGGACGCCGGAATAGGTCCAGACGATATCGTCGGTCGTCACCGGCCTTTCGAAATATTCCGAGGCGAAGCGGCAAAGATAGTCCGCCTCCTCGGGCGTGCATTTCGCGTCGCGCGCCGGGCCGTGATGGTCCTGGTCGGTGGTGCCGATGAGCGTGAAATCCTGCTCATAGGGAATGGCGAAGATGATCCGGCCGTCCGAGCCCTGGAAAAAGTAGCATCGATCATGGTCGTAAAGCTTGCGGGTGACGATATGGCTGCCGCGCACCAGCCGGACCTTCTCCCTCGTGTCGATGCCGATCGCGCCCTTCAGGAGATCGGCGACCCAGGGCCCGCCGGCATTCACCAGCGCGCGGGCATGGATGGGCGGCAGCGGGCCTTCCGCGTTTTCCAGCGAGACCTTCCACAGCGTCTTGCCGTCCTCACCTGTCACCTGCTCGGCGCCGGTCACCCGCGTCCGGGTCATGATGTTCGCGCCGCGCTTCGCGGCATCGCGCGCCATCAGCGATACCAACCGGGCATCCTGCACCCAGCAGTCGGAATATTCGAATGCGCGCCGATATTCGCTTTTGAGCGGTTTGCCGGCCTTATCTCGGGAAAGATCGAGCGCCTTGGTGGCGGGCAGGATCTTGCGACCGCCCAGATGGTCGTAGAGAAACAGGCCGAGCCGCACCAGCCACCACGGGCGCAGGCCCTTGTGGTGCGGCAGCACGAAGCGCATCGGCCAGGAAATATGAGGCATTGCCTTCAGCAGTACCTCGCGCTCGATCAGCGCCTCGCGGACCAGCCGGAACTCATAATATTCGAGATAGCGGAGCCCGCCGTGGAAGAGCTTGGTCGAGGCCGAGGAGGTGGCCGAGGCAAGGTCGTGCATCTCGGCGAGCGCGACGGTCAGGCCGCGGCCCGCGGCATCACGCGCCACGCCGACGCCGTTGACGCCGCCGCCGATAACGAAAATGTCGACAGGTTCCGACATGCGCGCTCCCGCTGTTGAACGCGGCAAGCATGCGCGGATACATTCGTTTTGTCAAAGAAAATGTTCGTAAATATTCGTTTTGCTGTTCTGCGAACTTATTCCGCTGCCTCGCTGCTCGTCTCCGGCTTCAGCCGCCTGTGGCCGGAAACCGCCGAGCCGCTGTCGGCATCAAGCCGCAACAGCGGAATGATCGCGGCCAGCGAAATGAAGGAGACGACCAGGAAGGCGATATGGAAGTGCTGGACCGTCAGTCCTTCGCCGGTGATCCAGGCCGTGACTTCGAGGATGGTGGCGGCAAAGGCGACGCCGAGCGCGAGGCTGACCTGCTGGAACATCGAGGTCGAGGCGGTGGCCTGGCTTGCTTGCGCCTGCTCGATATCGGCATAGCCGAGCGCGTTGACGCCGGTGAAGAAGAACGAGCGGCAGAGCCCGGTGGCAAACAGCAGCGTGACGATGATGATGTAGGGCGTCGTCGCCTCGAAGAAGGCGAAGCTCATCGTCAACAGCGAGGCGCCGAGTGCTGCAACCATCAGCACGGTGCGGAAACCGTAGGCGGCAAAGACGCGCGGCGCTACGAATTTCATCACCAGCGCGCCGACCGCGCCGACAAAAGTGATCATGCCGGACTGGAACGGGTTGAGCCCGAAACCGAGCTGCAGCATCAGCGGCATCAGAAACGGAAACGCGCCGGTCGCCATCCGGAAGAAGGCCGAGGCGCCAACCGCCGCGCGATAGGTCGGCGTCTGGAACAGTTTCAGGTTCAAGAGCGGATTGGCCCTGCGCCTTGCGTGCCTGAGGTAGAGCAGCGCCGCGGCAATGCCGATGCCGGTGGTGACGATGCCGGTTGCCGGCGGCAGGGCCGGAAGCGAGATTACCGACATGCCGAAGACGATGCCGGAAGCCGCGGTCGCCACCAGGAAGAACCCCATCCAGTCAAGGTTCGACGTCGGCTCGTCCTTGATCGCCGGCAGGAAGATGGCAGACATGATGAGGCCGACAATGCCGATCGGCACATTGATCAGGAAGATCCAGTGCCAGGAGAAATAGGTGGTGATGAAACCGCCGACCGGCGGCCCCGCCATCGGCCCGACCAGCGCCGGGATCGTCAACAGCGCCATGGCGCGCACCAGTTCGGAGCGGTCGGTGGTGCGCAGGATCACGAGACGACCCACCGGCGTCATCATCGCCCCGCCCATGCCCTGCAGAAAGCGCGCGCCGACGAATTCCAGCAGATTGCCGGAGACGGCGCAGGCCACCGAGCCCAGCAGGAACACGAGGATCGCGGAGCGGAACACACGGGCGGCGCCGAACCGGTCGGCCATCCAGCCGGAGACCGGAATGAAGATCGCCAGCGCCACCATATAGGTCGTCAGCGCCAGTTTCAGCGTGATCGGCCCGACATTGAGATCGGCGGCGATCGCCGGCAGCGCCGTGGATATCACCGTTGAATCCATGTTTTCCATGAACAGGGCAACAGCCATGATGAGCGGAACGACGGGATTCATAGACGGGACTTCTCTGTCAAAAACATGCGAAAGGCATACTTATTAGACCCCACCGTCCGAAACGCCAAACGATAATCACGCGGCGTTTCACGCAAAAGTGAGACCCGAGCGCGGCCGAAATGGGCTCATTGTCTTGAAACCGTGGTTTTCTCCCCAAAGTCAGTGTTTTCATTTCAAGGAGGACGATGATGGCAGAAGATAATGGCATTCACCGCCGCCGCCTGATGGCGACAGCCGGCATTACCGCACTTGCCGCGCCCTTTATCGCCAGAGGCGGCAGCGCGATTGCCGCCGACGGAGAGACGATGGAAACGTCGCGGGGTCCCCGGACCGACAGCTTCAACCTCGGCGATTTCAAGCTGGTCGTGGTCGAGGACGGCACCCGCGTGATGGAAAATCCGGGCGATACCTTCGGCACGGGGCAGGATCCTGCAACCGTCGCGGCACTCCTGGAAGAAAACTTCCTGCCTGAGGACAAGATGGTGAACGGCTTCGCGCCGGTGCTGGTCGATACCGGCGAGCAGGTGATCCTGTTCGACACCGGCATGGGCCCGGCCGGTCGCTCCTGGGGCGCGGGACAGCTTATGGCGGGCCTGAAGGCCAATGGCTATCAGCCCGGCGATATCGATGTTGTGGTGATCACCCACATGCATGGCGACCACATCAACGGGCTTATGGAAGAGGGCGGCCCGGCCTTTCCCAATGCCAGCTATGTGTTCGGCGACAAGGAATATGCCTTCTGGAGCGATGAGGGCCGCGTCGGCACGCCGGCGGAAGGCGGGCATGAAAGCGTCAAGAAACTGATCGTCCCGTTTGCCGAGCAGGCGCGGTTCATCACGGGCGGCGATGAGGTGGCGCCCGGCATCACCGCCATGGAGGCCTTCGGCCATACGCCGGGCCACATGATCTTCATGCTCGAATCGGGCGGTCGGCAATTACTGCTCACCGCCGACACCGCCAATCACTACGTGCTTTCGCTGCAGCGCCCGGACTGGCAGGTGCGCTTCGACATGGACAAGGAGATGGCGGCGGCGACTCGTCGCCAAGTCTTCGACATGGTCGCGGCGGAGAAAATCCCGTTCCTCGGCTATCACATGCCGTTCCCCTCGGTCGGCTATGTCGAGAAGACCGGTGAGGGCTATGTCTTCATGCCCAAAACCTACCAGTTCGCGCTTTGAGACCTCAATAGCGCCACGGCTTTTCTGGAAAACCCTGCAATCCGCAGTCATGGCTGCGGATTGCTATTTCCAAGCCGTCATCTTCGTGTTACGAGCACTCGCCAACTTCCAGGATTATCTTGCAAGGGACCGGACGGGGAAATCCTTCCGGGCCATTTCGTATTTTGAAAAGGAAATTGGCCATGGCGCAAATCATTCAGGCCGCGACCGGCATGCAGGCGCTCACCTTCGACGATGTGCTGCTACAGCCGGGTCATTCCGAGGTCATGCCGGGCGAGGTCGATGTTTCGACCACGATCGCCCAGGACATTCACCTCAACCTGCCGATCCTCTCTTCCGCCATGGATACCGTGACCGAGGCCCGGCTTGCCATCGCCATGGCGCAGGCCGGCGGCATCGGCGTCATCCACCGCAACCTTTCGCCCCATGAACAGGCCGAGCAGGTTCGCCAGGTCAAGAAGTTCGAAAGCGGCATGGTCGTCAATCCGGTGACGATCGGTCCCGACGCCACGCTCGCCGAAGCGCTGGCGCTGATGAAGGCCCACAAGATTTCCGGTATTCCGGTGGTCGAGCAGGGCACCAGCGACGGCCACACATCGGGCCGGCTTGTCGGCATACTCACCAATCGCGACGTCCGCTTCGCCTCCAATCCCGAACAGCGCATCTATGAGCTGATGACGCGCGAAAACCTGATCACCGTGCGCGAGACGGTCGAGCAGCAGGAGGCCAAGCGCCTGCTGCATCACCACCGCATCGAGAAACTGCTGGTGGTCGACGATCGCGGCCATTGCGTCGGCCTGATCACCGTGAAGGACATCGAGAAATCGCAGCTCAACCCCAATGCCTCCAAGGATGCGCAGGGCCGGCTGCGCGCCGCCGCCGCGATCTCGGTCGGCGATGACGGCTATCAGCGCGCCGAAATGCTGGTCGATGCCGGCGTCGACCTGATCGTCATCGACACCGCCCACGGCCATTCGCAGAAGGTTCTGGATGCGGTCGGCCGGGTGAAGACGCTGTCGAACTCGGTGCGCATCATGGCCGGCAATGTCGCGACGTCGGACGGTACCAAGGCGCTGATCGATGTCGGCGCGGATGCCGTCAAGGTCGGCATCGGGCCGGGCTCGATCTGCACCACCCGTATCGTCGCCGGCGTCGGCGTGCCGCAGCTGGCGGCCGTCATGGCCGCCGCCGAGGCCGCGCGCGATGCCGGCATTCCGGTGATCGCCGATGGCGGCATCAAGTTTTCGGGCGATATGGCAAAGGCGATCGCCGCCGGCGCGGATGCCGTCATGGTCGGCTCGCTGCTCGCCGGTACCGATGAAAGCCCGGGCGAGGTGTTCCTTTACCAGGGCCGCTCGTTCAAGGCCTATCGCGGCATGGGTTCCGTCGGCGCCATGGCGCGCGGCTCCGCCGACCGCTATTTCCAGGCCGAGGTGCGCGACACGCTGAAGCTGGTGCCCGAAGGCATCGAGGGCCAGGTGCCCTACAAGGGCCCCGCCGGCGCGGTGCTGCACCAGCTCGGCGGGGGCTTACGCGCCGCCATGGGCTATGTCGGCGGCAAGACCATCCCCGACTTCCAGGAAAAGGCGACCTTCGTCCAGATTTCCAACGCGGGGCTGCGCGAGAGCCACGCCCACGACGTGACGATCACCCGCGAAAGCCCGAACTATCCGGGTGCAACGTAATGGGGTGCTCGATGAAATAGGGGCTAACGACTTCGTCGTAGCATCGCGCATTCGGCTGTATTGTCCGATTCTAAGACCGCTTTTTACCGCATTTCCTCAAATACGGTAATCAGCTTTTGCGCAGGGTCCTGCTTGCACGCTGCAATGAGCTTCTGTGACCATTCCAGCGTATTAGCGGGGGCTATGGTGTCCGGAAACACGCCAGCCTGCACATAAACAGTCATCACATGGACCAAGGGGTCATCGGCAAGTCGAAAGCCCGAGCTTTTGGCTTTTATGCTTTCGATCAGCCGTTGAGTGAAGTCCTGACAGTCGAAAGTTTCAATATCGATCTCGGGAAGCGGGGTCATACCCCAATTTTTCTGATCGAGATCAAGGCCGAGAGAAACAGCGGCCGTTCCAACTGCCTGCTCCAGCGGGGTATCTTCACGCCTTTCTGCGCAAATACGAGCAATCTCGGTCAGGAGCTGAGGTCGCACGCGCTTTCTATAGACGGGGTCCAGATCCTCGAAAACCGGGTCGGTGAGCTGTTCGAGACGCTCCTGCCAGGAAAGCTGCTCATTGTTTTCAGAAGGGCTTTCATTCAGCGCGTTTGAAAATTTCTCACTATAGAGGCTTCTTAGCTGGCCACATGTTGCCGTTGTCTGTGTGCTTGCAAATCCCAATTCAGGTGCGGTCATGAAGCATAATAGAAGAGAAATACGTAGGAATATTTTCATAAAATTAGCCTCTTAGTCTTCTTCCCAACGGCATGCGTCGCCGATCTCGGTGATCGCATCCTCAAGCCCGCTCAGGTCGAACTGAGCGGTGATTGCTTCGCCCATCACGCCGGTAAACCGGACGGACAGATAGTCATGTCCGACCAGCGGTTCGAGGAAAGCCCTGGTCCTGTCTTCCCCGTAAAGCATAAGGGAGAGCCTGTTGAGCTGGTACATTTCAGTTGACTGGACCGCTTCGTCATCAACGCGGTAGTCCAGTTCCTGAAAATTGTCCGTTTTCGCCGGAAGGCCGCAATTGGTATAAAGCACCGTCGTGGTTTCGTCGCCGGCGCAGCCGAACGAAAGAGAGGCAAACCGCCCGGCGCTGCCTTCGCATCTCAGTTCTTCCACAGAGATTGTGGTCGTCACGACGCTTTCCTTACCGGTTAAATCGGATAAGGCGCGCGAAGTCTCCCAGCTGCGCCGTTCGTGGCCAACGGGCAATGGCAAAGCCTCAAGCCCATCTTCCGGCTCTTTGCACCACGTGTTTTTCAATTCCAGTATTTTCGAGGGCGCGCCGGCGAGTTGTTCGGCTATTTTGTTGACCTCGATCTCTGCGTCGGAGGGCGGCGTCAAACCATCTTCTTTTGCTGCAGCAAGCGCCCGATACAGATAGCCGGGCGTCATGGTGAGCCGCATATAGGCTTCGTCCATCGCCTTTTCGCAATCGGCTGAATTTTCCTGGCTGGCAAAGGCGACGAAAGGCAGTAAGGGCAAAACGATATAGAGCAGGCGCACAGGTTTCTAATGTCCCCCGACAGAGAAAGCTTTCAACGAAAGCTTGATTCTTGAGGACGATATTTCCTACCTAAGGTTGCTTTGTCAACCGTTGTTGCCGATCAACTCTGGCTCTGCGACTGGCTCTGGCCGGCCACGCTGAGCTTTACCTCGAGGGTTTCGCGGCCGCCGCCGATGGTCATGCCGGAGACGGGGGCGGCGTCGCGATAGTCGAGGCCGGTGGCGACGCGGACATAGCGTTCGTCCGGGCAGACCTTGTTGGCGGCGTCGAAGCCGACCCAGCCGAGGCCCTCCAGATAGCATTCCGCCCAGGCGTGGCTCGCCGTCTGGTTGGGGCCTTCCTCCATATAGAGATAGCCGGAGACATAGCGCGCCGGCACCTTCATGGCGCGCGCCGCGGCGATCACGATATGGGCGTAGTCCTGGCAGACGCCCTCCTTGTTTTCCAGAGACTCGGCGGCGGTGGTCGCAGTCGAGGTGGAGCCGGGCTTGAAGGTCATCGACTTGTGCAGGATCGCCATTAGATCGTGGAGCCGGGCGAGATCGGAATCGCCTTCCAGACGCGCGACGAGCGCCTTGATCGGCTCTTCCGCCATCGTCAGCGGCGTCGGCCGCAGGAACAGCCAGAGCGGAATATCGGGTGAGGCGGGGCCGAAAATGCCGTCGGTATCGCGGGTTTCGACCACGCCTGCCGCCGTCAGCCGCACGGTCTTGTGATCGCCTTCCACCGAGACGAGGCGGACATGGTTTTCATACTGGTCGATATAGGCGACCTCGCTCTTGGCGCCCTCGATCGACACCGTCCAGTCCTTGACGGTCTGGCTCGCGGCGCTCACCGGCGTCAGCCGCAGCCGCTGCAGCGAGAACTGAACCGGCTCGTCGTAACTGTACTCAGTCACATGGCTGATGTTCAAAAGCATAGTTTCCTGTCCCTTTTCACGCTTCTGCGTCAGACGTAGAAGCGATACCCCTCGCTGATTTGCTGGCTGACGATATTGTTGCGGCTGACGAAATCCTCCAGGAATTCATGCAGGCCGTTATCCATGATCGTCTTGATCTTCTGCGTTCTCAGCGTGTTGCGGATCGCATGCGCGGTTTCGTGCGCCTGCACCCTGGCGCCGTAATCCGCCGCCAGATAATCGAGGTTGAGCACGATCTTCTCGTAGCAATAGGCAAGCGAGCGCGGAAGCTGGACGTCAAGGATCAGGAACTCGGCGATCTGGCTCGGCTTGTACTCGCCGTTATGCACCCAGCCATAGGCGCGGTGGGCGGAGACCGATCGCAGGATCGATTCCCACTGCAGATTGTCGAGCGAGGTGCCGACATGGTGCACCGAGGGCAAAAGCACGTAATATTTCACGTCCAGAATGCGGCTGGTGTTGTCGGCGCGCTCGATGAAGGTGCCGATATGGGCGAAATTGTAGATCTCGTTCCTCAACATGGAGCCATGGAAGGCCCCGCGGATCAGCGCGGTCCGGTGCTTGATCACATCGATCGCCTTGGGCAGATCGGCGGGCTTGACCTTGGCGCCCAGCAGGGCGCGGGTGTCGATCCAGCACTCGTTGGTCGCTTCCCAGGTTTCCCGGGTCAGCGCGGTGCGCACCATGCGGGCGTTCTGGCGACCGGAATCGATGCAGGAGACGACGCTGGAGGGATTGCGGCGGTCGCGCAGCAGAAAGTCGATGGCGTTATCGGCCGTCAGCTTGTCGTAGACCTCGAAATAGGCCTCCTGAACGCCGGCGCTCTGCAGGATGCCGTCCCAGTCGTCGGCGCCCTTGGAGCGGGTCAGCGACACCCGCTGGCCGGCATCGATCAGGCGGGCCATGTTTTCCGCGCGCTCGATATAGCGAAACATCCAGTAGAGGCCGTTTGCGGTTTTTCCGAGCATCATCAGTCCTCCAGCACCCAGGTGTCCTTGGTTCCGCCGCCCTGGCTGGAATTGACCACCAGCGAGCCTTCCTTCAGCGCCACGCGCGTCAGCCCGCCGGGCATGATGCGGACGCGATCGGAAACCAGGACATAGGGGCGAAGGTCGACATGGCGCGGTGCGATGCCCTTCTTGACGAGGATCGGCACGGTCGACAGCGACAGCGTCGGCTGGGCGATGTAGTTCCCCGGCCGGGCGCGCAGCTTGGCGGTGAAATCCTCAAGCTCCTTCCTGCTCGCCGTCGGGCCGACCAGCATGCCGTAGCCGCCCGAACCATGGACCTCCTTGACCACGAGGTCGGCGATGTTGTCGAGCACATAGGCGAGGCTTTCCGGCTCCGAACAGCGCCATGTCGGCACGTTTTCCAGAAGCGGTTTCTGGCCGGTGTAGAATTCGACGATCTCCGGCATGTAGGAATAGATCGCCTTGTCATCGGCAATGCCGGTGCCCGGCGCGTTGGCGATGGTGATGTTGCCGGCGCGATAGACGTCCATGATGCCGGGAATGCCGAGCGCGGAATCCGGGCGGAAGGTCAGCGGATCGAGGAAGTCGTCATCGACGCGGCGGTAGATCACGTCGATCGCCTGGTAGCCGCGCGTGGTGCGCATCTGCACCTTGCCGTCGATGACCCGCAGGTCGGATCCCTCGACCAGTTCCACGCCCATCATGTCGGCGAGGAAGGAGTGTTCGTAATAGGCGGAATTGTAGATGCCGGGCGTCAGAACCGCCACGCGCGGGCGGGTGCCGGTAAAGCCGGGCGGCGCCAGCGTTGCAAGGCTCTGGCGCAGAAGCTGTGGGTAGTCCTCCACCCGGCGCACCCGGTTCTTGTAGAACAGTTCGGGAAACATCTGCATCATGGTTTCCCGGTTCTCCAGCATGTAGGAGACGCCGGATGGCGTGCGGGCGTTGTCCTCCAGCACGTAGAACTGGTCCTCGCCGGTGCGCACAATATCGGTGCCGACAATGTGGGTATAGACCCCGCCGGGGGGCTCGAAGCCGATCATCTGCGGCAGGAAGGCGTCATTCTCCTCGATCAGCCGGCGCGGCAGGCGACCGGCCTTGATGATCTCCTGCTTGTGGTAGATGTCCTTCAGGAAGGCGTTGAGCGCGATCACCCGCTGCTCGATTCCGGCGGCGAGCTTGCGCCATTCGCGCCCGGCGATGATGCGCGGCACGATATCGAAGGGGATCAGCTTTTCCGAACTGTCGGCATGGCCGTAAACGGCAAAGGTGATGCCCGTCTTGCGGAAGATATTCTCGGCATCTCGGGATTTTGCGATCAATGATGCAGGATTTTGCTGGCTGTACCAGTCGTAATAATCCTGGTAGGGCGCGCGCGGCTGGTTGTCCGCGATCATCATTTCATCGAATGCCAAAGCGTTCATCCCCCGATTGTTATTCTTACATATCAATACAACATCGTCAGCAATGCAAGGACCATGCCTTGCCGCGCGACAACCATTTTTAAAGTGCTCCCTGACAGAAACGCGCCGAAAAACAGGCAGTTCCGCAATACTTCGCCGATTTAGTGTGCAACGCCCGCCCGCCATCGGCGCTTTCCGCGCAAAACAAAACCCGCCGGCGATGCGGCGGGTCGGTAGAAGGAGGGTGCTTGCCTCTGTTTTCCATCTCCGAACACCTGTCAGGGATGTCTCCGGGCTTTACACCTGACCCGGGGGTCCAGGCAACGTTCTCCGTGTGGCCTGGATGCTCGGATCAAGTCCGAGCATGACCCATGAGAGGGAAGGTTGCGATTATCGCCGACAGCGCGGCGAGTTTTGCAACGTCTTTCTCACGCGCTCTGGCGACGGTCGCCCTGGCGGTTGCGCGGGCGGCGGTTCTTGGCCGGGCGGTTGCGGTTGGCGCCCTCGCGGGGCGCGCCGTCACGAGGGCCACCATTGCGGGCTTCGCCCTGGCGCTGGCCGCCATTGGCGGAAGGACGGGCCCGGCGGGCGGGTTTTCCGTTTCCGGCGCCGCCGCGACCACGGCCATTGCCGCGCGCCGGGCGCTCGGCCATCGCATGGGGTTCGCCGCTCGCCACGGTGATCTCGATGCCGGTCAGCTTCTGGATATCGCGCAGCAGCGCCGATTCCTCGGGCGTGCAGAACGCGATCGCCTTGCCTTCCTTGCCGGCGCGCGCGGTGCGGCCGATACGGTGGACATAGGCGTCGGCCACTTCCGGCAGATCGTAGTTGTAGACATGGGTGACGCCGGGCACATCGATGCCGCGGGCGGCGACGTCGGTTGCGACCAGAACGTTGATTTCACCGGTCTTGAACGCCTTGAGCGCGCGCTCACGCTGTCCCTGGCTCTTGTTGCCGTGGATCGAGGCGGTGGCGAAGCCGCGGCTGTCGAGATGCTTCATCAGCTTCTCGGCGCCGTGCTTGGTGCGCAGGAACACGATCGCGCGGCCATCCGGATTGTTGGTGAGTTCCTGGCGGAGAAGCTCGACCTTGTCGTTCTTGCCGGCGACGAAGTGCACGGCCTGCTCGACACGGTCGGCGGTCTTGCCGGGAGGCGTCACTTCAACGCGTTCCGGATTGGTCAGGAAGCGCTTAGAAAGCTCGGCAATCGATTTCGGCATGGTGGCCGAAAACAGCATGGTCTGGCGCTCGTCCGGCACCAGCGACGAAATCTTCTTCAGGTCGTGGATGAAGCCGAGGTCGAGCATCTGGTCGGCCTCGTCCAGCACCAGGTAGCGCACGGCGGAAAGGTTGAGCGCCCTGCGGTCGAGTAGGTCGAGCAGCCGGCCGGGGGTGGCCACAAGAATGTCGGTGCCGCCTGCAAGCTGCTGCTGCTGGCGGTTGATCGATGCGCCGCCGACCACGATGTTGACCTTGAGCGGCGTCTTGCGGGCGAAGATGCGCAGGTTTTCCGCGATCTGGTTCACCAGTTCGCGCGTCGGGGCGAGGATCAGCGTCTTGACGGTCTTCGACGCGGGCTTGCCGCCGTTGGCGAGCAGCATGTCGATGATCGGCAGGCCGAAAGCGGCCGTCTTGCCGGTGCCTGTCTGGGCAAGGCCCATCACGTCGCGGCCTTCGAGCACCAGCGGTATCGCCTTCGCCTGGATCGGCGTCGGGGTTTCATAACCCTCCGCGGCAACACGGGCGACGAGCTGGGCGGAAAGTCCAAGTGTATTAAATTCAGTCAATTCAAAAGCGCCTTTCAAGGCATGCCGAAAGCCCTCCGCGCATTGCGACCAAACGCAAATGCCGGTGGTTTCGGTTTCAAGCGCCCCGCGTGAAGTGGGAACTTATCGGTGGAAAATGCCTTCCGCGCGCCGGCTGGAAGTGCCGGACTTTTCTCATGCGCTTGACCCGGACTTGACGCGACCGTCTCGGTCATCTGCGCCAGGCATGCTCACGCGGCATGCGAACAGGTGGAAAGCTGAGCACTACATGATGCCCGGGCCGGCAAAAGTCAAGCATGATCCTTGGCATTACCGCCCGGCCGGGCGAGAACCCGCCAGCATTTCGCGCTTTCCGGCAAAGCCGGGGCGGCGTTCGACGGTGAAGCCGGCCGCCTGAAGGTTGCGGCGCACGAAGCCGGCGGCGGCATAGGTGCCGAACGTGCCGCCGGGCGCGGTATGGTCGAAGACGGCGCGCATCAGGTCTTGCGACCACATATCGGGGTTGCGGGAAGGGGCGAAGCCGTCGAGATACCAGGCGTCGTACCGGTCGGGCAGGGCGGTCAACGCCTTCAGGGCGTCGGCGCAGATGACGGTGAGGCGGGTCTGCGGGTCGGCGTCGATGGTGATGACGCCTTCGGCGCGCTCCGGCCAATGGGCGGTCAGGGCTGCGCGCTCCGCCGCGATCTCCGGCCAGTGTGACAGGATGCGGTCGATATCGGCCTTTCCCAGCGGAAACAGCTCGAACGCGGTGAAGGAAAGATGCCCGTCCGGCGGCCGGAGCGTCTTCCAGCGCCGGAAGGTCTCGCAGAAATTCAGCCCCGTGCCGAAGCCGAGCTCGCCGATCCTGAAAGGCCCGCCCGCCTGCCAGCGTTCGCCGAGCCGGTTGGCGTCGATGAACACATGGCCGCATTCGGCCCGCCCGTCCGCCTTGGAGAAATAGTGGTCCTGAAACGCCTCCGAAAAGGGCCGGTCGCCGTCATCCCATGTTATCGCCATCTATGAGCCTGTTGCATCCGTTCGCCGTTTGTGGTCCATCGCCGGAATGAATGACGCGCCAGCCCCCTCAGGTCAAATGCCATCCGCCGACCTCGCCATCATCGGCGGCGGCATCATGGGGCTGTGGGCGGCCTATCACGCCGAAAAGGCCGGCATCGATACGCTGCTGATCGACAGCGGCGGACCGGCTGCGAGCAATGGCCTGCTTGGCGCGCTGATGGCCTATATGCCGGATCAGTGGGACGAGAAGAAGCAGTTCCAGTTCGAGGCGCTTGCGGCACTCGAGGGCCATATCCGCGCGCTGGAGGCCGAGACCGGGGTTTCGACCGGCTATCGCCGGGCCGGCCGGGTGATGCCGCTTTATGCCGAACGCCAGGTCGAGACCGCGCTCTCACGCGCCGAGGCAGCCGCCGTGAACTGGCGCGACGGCACGCGACGCTTCGCGTGGTCCGTGGTGGATCGTCCGCCGCTCGATCGCTGGCCGGCCGTCGATGCCGCGGCGCTTGCCTATGTCCACGAAAATTTTGCCGCCCATGCTTTTCCGCGCGGCGTGGTCGCGGCGCTTCGGGCCTTTCTTGAAAACGCCCGGCATGTGCGCCGCCTGACGGCGACGGTGACGGAAATCGACGCGGCGGCGAACAATCTCCATCTGGCCGATGGCGGACGGGTCGGCTTCGGGCGCATCATCGTTTCGGCAGGCATCGGCGCCTTTCCGCTGCTTCAGCCGTTCTTCGCGCCGGCCGGCAAACCGCTCGGCCGCCCGGTCAAGGGACAGGCGGCACTCTTTGCCGCAGACTGCGACCCCGCGTGGCCGATCGTCTTCGATGACGGGCTTTACGTGATCGCCCATGAAGGCGGTCGTGTCGCCGTCGGCTCGACCACGGAGGATGCGTTCGAGGATGCGGCGACGACCGACCATCGCCTCGACGCCCTGATCGCGGCCGCGCGCAAGGCCGTGCCGCTGCTGCGGGACGCGCCGGTGGTCGAACGCTGGGCGGGCCTGCGTCCACGCGGCATCCACCGCGAACCGATGATCGGCGCGATCGATGCCGCGCCGCGCGTGATTGCGCTCGGCGGCGGCTTCAAGACCAGCTTCGGCATCGCCCATCGCCTGGCGGATCACGCGGTGCGGCTTGCCACAGGCCAGCCGGTTGCGCCGCTGCCCGATATCTACGATCTTTCAATTTACCGCCGACGTGCCCACGGCGAAAAGCGATAGAGCCATTCCGCTTTTCTCTGAAATGCAAAATGGCTCTATCTGTTTGTCTTCGGCCGTGCCCGGATGGAAAGCGATTATCGCCTTCGCCGGGCTCAGCGATCACTGGTAGTCGATGACGATGCGGCCTTCGATTTCGCCGTGATGCATCTTGGCGAAGATCTCGTTGATGTTCTCGAGCTTGTCGGTCTTGATCGTCGCCTTGACCTTTCCCGCGCCGGCGAAGTCCAGCGCCTCCTGCAGGTCAAGCCGGGTTCCGACGATCGATCCGCGAACCGTGATACCGTTCAGCACGGTGTCGAAGATGGGAAGCGGGAAATCGCCGGGCGGCAGGCCATTGAGCGATACGGTTCCGCCGCGCTGGACCATGCCCTGCGCCTGTTCGAAGGCCTTGGGCGAAACGGCGGTGACCAGAACTCCTTCCGCGCCGCCGATTTCCTTTTTCACGAAGGCCACCGGATCGGCATTGCGGGCATTGACCGCCAGACTTGCGCCAAGTCGTTTCGCCAGGTCGAGTTTCGCGTCGTCGATATCCACGGCAAGCACATTCAGGCCCATTGCCTTTGCATATTGCACGGCCAGATGTCCAAGCCCGCCAATGCCCGAAATCACGACCCAGTCGCCGGGTTTGGTGTCCGTCACTTTCAGGCCCTTGTAGACCGTAACGCCTGCGCAAAGGATCGGCGCAATCTCGGTGAAGCTGACATTGTCAGGCAGGTGCCCGACATAGTTCGGATCAGCCAGAACATATTCCGCAAAACTGCCATTGACCGAATAGCCGGTGTTTTGCTGCGCTTCGCACAGCGTCTCCCACCCGCCGAGGCAATGCTTGCAGCAGCCGCAGGCGGTGTAGAGCCACGGAACCCCGACGCGGTCGCCTTCCTTGACATGGCTGACGCCGGCGCCCACGGCGACGACGTGTCCCACGCCCTCATGGCCCGGAATGAAAGGCGGCTCGGGTTTGATCGGCCAGTCACCTTCCGCCGCATGCAGGTCGGTGTGGCAGACGCCGCTTGCAGCCATCTTGACGAGAATCTGGCCCGGCCCGACCGAGGGGACTGCGACCTCTTCCATTACCAGAGGCTTGCCGAATTGCCGGACAACGGCGGCTTTCATGGTCTTTTCCATCGGAAAATCCTGTCTTGAGAAAATGCGGAAAGGCACTTCCGCAAAGGGGGGTGGCCGGGTGAGGCGGCCTTCGGGTCGACCGATCAATCAGCACGGGGCTGACGGACCGATCGTTTTCGAGGCGCTGACCAACGCCTGTTCGAACTTGCTTCAAGGCGCACCGGAGGTGGCGGTGTTCGTTCTCGGATTGGGAATATTTGCAACCGAAGTGCACGACGCTTCCTTTCCCGGTTGGCATGCGCCTGTCATTTCAACCGATGCCGGCAAAGTTGCGCCACAGATCGTCTGCGCGGTCCGGGATGGCCGACATCTTGATGTGATGCAGATGCATTGCGCATAAACAGAATAGACCGCGCTGCCGGATTGACCATGGTGTAGATTGCCGCACCTGGCAGCGCCGCAAACGGTAAGCCCGTCGTATCACTGTCATTGGAATCGGCTATCTCAGAGGCGAGAAACCGCTTCCTCATGTGACCCGCGATGCCCGCCGAACGCTATGCCATATGCTTTACGCCGTCGCCGCATGACGGGCTCGCCATCGTGGGCGCGAACTGGATCGGGCGGAGCGCGTTTTCCGGCGAGGTAGTCGAGCCGCCGATGATCGCCGGCCTGCCGCTTGCCGAGATCGCCTATCACACGGCTCTGCCGCGCCGCTACGGCTTTCAGGGCATGCTGAAATCGCCGTTTCATCTGACCGAAGGCATGAACGAATCCATGCTGCTGAAGGCGATGATGCGCTTTGCCATGCGCTTTCAGCCCTTCACCTTGCCGCCGCTCACGGTCGTTCATCGCCGCGATATCCTGGCGCTCGCGCCGATGACGGCGGTTCCCGCACTCGATACGCTTGCCGCCAGCATCGTCACCGAGTTCGACGCCTTCCGCGCGCCGCTTTCCGAGGTCGAGATCGAGCGGCGGGCCTCGGCCGGGCTGACGCCGGCGCAGTTTGCCAATCTGCATCGCTGGGGCGAGCCGGATGTGCTTGCCGCCTTCTCCTTCCACATGCCGCTGACCGGCCCTCTTTCCCCAAGCGAAATGGCGCGGATGGAGCGCTCGGTCGCGGCGTTTTTCGGGCCGATCCTGCTGGAGCCGGTCGAGGTCGATCATATCGCGCTGTTCATCGAAGAGGAGCCCGGCGCGCCGTTCTGCGTCCATTCTCTGCATCCGATGGGTGCGCTGCGGGCACGGCAATCGGCCTAGAGAGGCTCGCCGCCGGCTCCGTGCCAGAACAATTCTTGTGCACACGCCGTTTCGAGGTTTCCCGCTATCGCGGCCATATGCTTCACTGTCGGAAACGGCCTGTTTTCACGGGCTGCGGGAGGGGTTGCGTTGCCTCAGACTTATGCGCCGGAACGGGAGTTCGATCGCGGCAAGATCGCGCGGCTTGGCGACATCGATATCTACCATGAGGAACACGGCGCCGGTGCGCCGCTTGTGCTTCTGCATGGGTTCGGCGGGTCGGTGCGGAACTGGTATCCCTTCATAGAGGCGCTTTCGAAGCGCCATCGGCTCATTCTCGTCGATCTGCGCGGCCATGGGCATTCCACCAATCCGGTCGCCGCCTTCACGCATCGCGACGCGGCAGGCGATGTTTTCCGGCTGCTCGACACGCTGAATGTCGACCGCTTTTCAGCCATGGGGATGAGCACCGGCGGGATGACCTTGCTGCACATGGCGACCAGCCAGCCCGGACGGATCGCATCGATGGTCCTGGTGAGCGCGACCACGCATTTCCCCGAACAGGCGAGAACCATCATGCGTCGCGCCTCGTTTGCCACCATGCCCGCGCCGGTGCAGGCGATGTATCGGGAATGTGCAACGCGTGGAGATCGACAGATCGAAACACTCATCGGCCAGTTCAACGCCCTCGGCGACGATCGTGACGACATGAATTTCACCGCCGGAGAGCT
Source organism: Martelella mediterranea DSM 17316 (assembly GCF_002043005.1). NCBI lineage: Bacteria > Pseudomonadati > Pseudomonadota > Alphaproteobacteria > Hyphomicrobiales > Aurantimonadaceae > Martelella > Martelella mediterranea. The sequence continues at coordinate 1,208,803 of NZ_CP020330.1, forward strand.
TGCCGCGATCTCGGCGCGAACGCTTGTCGTCCACGGCGATCGCGATCGCTTCTTTCCCGTCGAGATCGCGGTGGATCTCTATCGCGGCATTCCTGATGCTGCCCTGTGGGTGATCCCCGGCGGCGAGCATGTTCCCGTGCATGATGCGAACGTTCACTTTGCCGATACGGCGCTGCGATTCTTCGAGACCGGGAATCACGCACGGGCCTGACTGGCGGCACCGGCTCTGCTCCGGCGCTTTTCCCCTTGATTCCTGCCGGCCTTTTCGCCTTATCTCTTCCGGCGATGCCAATGGTCGTCTACCGTCGGCAAGGAATGGAATTGAGGGCATGATGGACGCTGAAACGAACGCATATCCGCGCGAACTTGTGGGTTACGGCCGCAATCCGCCGGACCCGAAATGGCCGGGCGAGGCCAATATCGCCGTGCAGTTCGTGATCAATTACGAGGAGGGCGGCGAGAGCTGCATTCTCGATGGCGACCCGGCGTCGGAATGCCTGCTGTCGGAAATCGTCGGCGCCGAGGCTTGGCCCGGCCAGCGCAACATGAACATGGAATCGCTCTATGAATATGGTTCGCGCGCCGGTTTCTGGCGGCTGTGGCGGCTGTTCACGCGCCTGGAAATCCCGGTCACTGTTTATGGCGTGACCCAGGCGATGGCGCGCAACCCGGAAGCGGTCGCCGCGATGAAGGAGGCGAACTGGGAAATCGCAAGCCACGGCCTCAGATGGCTGGAATACAAGGATTTCGACATCGACACCGAGCGCGCCCATATCCGCGAGGCGGTGCGGCTTCATACCGAAATCACCGGCGAGCGGCCCTATGGCCTCTATCAGGGCAAGCCCTCGGTCAACACGCTGGACCTCGTGATGGAAGAGGGCGGTTTCCTCTATTCCTCCGACACCTATGCCGACGATCTGCCCTACTGGGTGCGCACCCAGGACGGCAAGCCGTTCCTGCGCATCCCCTATACGCTCGACAATAACGACATGCGCTTCGCCACGCCGCAGGGGTTCAATTCCGGCGAGCAGTTCTTCACCTATCTGAAGGACGCCTTCGATACGCTCTACGACGAAGGCCGCGAGGGCGCGCCGAAGATGATGTCGATCGGGCTGCACTGCCGCCTTGTCGGCAAGCCGGGTCGGCTGGCGGGGCTGAAGCGCTTCCTCGATTATGTCCAGAACCACGACAAGGTCTGGCTGGCGAAGCGGATCGAGATCGCGCGCCACTGGTATGAAAACCACCTGCCGCAGGAGGATGCGCAATGATTGCCCGCGATGCATTCGTCAGCCGTTTCGGCGGCGTCTACGAGCACTCCCCGTTCATCGCCGAGCGGGCCTATGACCAGGGACTGGTCCATGAGCCGTTGACCGCAACGGGCGTTGCCGACGCGCTTGCGACGGTGTTCCGGGAGGCGCCCGAGGATGAACGACTCGGCGTGCTGCGCGCCCATCCCGACCTTGCCGGCAAGCTTGCGATTGCGGGTGGGCTGACCGAGGAAAGCCGCCGTGAGCAGGCGGGCGCGGGCCTCGACCGGCTGTCGCCTGAAGAGCATGCGGAGTTTACTGAGCTCAATTCAGCCTATATAGACAAGTTCAACTTTCCTTTCATTATTGCGGTCAGCGGCCTCAATAAGGACGATATTCTCTCCGCCTTCCGGCGACGGATCGACAGTTCCGAAGCCGTCGAGCTTGAAACAGCCTGTGCTGAGGTCGAGAAGATCGCCGGTCTCAGGCTGCGCAACATGCTCTCGGAGTAAACCATGTCAGAACAAGAAACGTCCGTTGCCCTGCCCGATTTCGCGGTCGGCGCGATCAACCTTGCCTCCGCCCGGCTGGGCGCGCGGGCGATCTACGCCACGGACCAGTTCTTCGCGCCGCTTGCCCGCATGCTGAAGGATGACGCCGCCGTTTTCCTGCCCGGCGAATATGACGAGCACGGCAAGTGGATGGACGGCTGGGAAAGTCGCCGCAAGCGCGTGCCCGGCCATGACTGGGCGATCATCAGGCTCGCCATGCCCGGTCGCATCCGCGGTTTCGATGTCGATACCAGCTATTTCACCGGCAATTATCCGCCGCAGTGTTCGATCGAGGGCTGCTTCATGGAAAGCGGCGAACCGGACGAGAACGCCGACTGGCAGGAGGTGCTTGCGCGCGTCGATCTCGGCCCCGACAAGCATCATTATTTCGAGATGGATCAGGACACCCGCCAGAAGGTGTTCACGCATCTGCGCCTGCACATCTTCCCGGATGGCGGCATTGCGCGGCTCAGGGTCTACGGTTCGGCCTATTTCAACTGGGAGAAGGTCGGCGAGAACGAGGAGATCGATCTCGCCTATATCTTCGGCGGCACCCATGCGCTGCATTGGTCGGATGCCCATTATGGCCATCCCGACCGCATGCTCGCCCCCGGTCGCGGCGTCAATATGGGTGATGGCTGGGAAACCGCGCGCCGCCGCGGGCCGGGGCATGACTGGGTGATCTTCAAGCTCGGCCATCCCGGCATCATCCGGCGCGCCGTTGTCGATACCGCCCATTTCAAGGGCAATTATCCCGATACCTGCATGCTGCTCGGCGCCAACCTGCCGGAGCAGAAGGACGTGTTCAGCATGGAGGAGATCGAAGCCTCGGAGCACTGGCAGCCGATCCTTGAACAGACCAAGCTGCAGGCCGATCATATCCATGAGTTCGGCGGCAGCGCTGTCGCCGATATCGGCGCGGTCACCCATGTGCGGCTCGCGATCTTCCCCGATGGCGGCATCAGCCGGCTGAGGCTCTACGGGGTGAAGGCATGAGAAAGCTGGCGCTTGAACGGCTGACGCCGGCGGCGTTCGCGCCGTTCGGCACCGTGATTGCGCCGGACCCGGCGAAAGCCAGGATGATCAATGGCGGCACGACCACGCGGTTTCACGCGTTGGCCCGCGCCGAGGCTTTAGGCGAGGGGGCAGCGGTGATCCTCAACATCTTCCGGGGCGAGCCGCGCCGCTTTCCCTATACGGTCGATATGATGGAGCGCCATCCGCTCGGGAGCCAGAGCTTCTCGCCGCTGTCGTCGCGTCCCTTTCTGGTGGTGGTCGCCGAAGATGAAGGCGGCGTGCCGTCCATCCCGCGCGTGTTTTTCGCCGAAAGCGGGCAGGGCGTGAACTATAATGCCAATGTCTGGCATCATCCGCTGATGGCGCTCGGCGAGACCAGCGATTTTCTGGTTGTCGATCGCGCCGGGCCGGGCGACAATCTGGAGGAGTATTTTTACTCCGATCCGTTCATCATCGAGGAGGCAACCCCATGACCGGCCTGACCACCCATGTTCTCGACACCGCGCTCGGCCAGCCGGCCTCCGAGATGAAGATCGATCTCTACCGCATCAACGGCGCGGAGCGCATCTTTCTGAAGACCGTTTACACCAATGATGATGGCCGGATCGATGGCGGCGCGATGCTGACATCGGAAGAAGTCGAGCCGGGCCAGTACGAACTCGTTTTCCATGCCGGGGATTATCTCAGGCGCACCGGCGCGACGTTAACTGAGCCTGCCTTCCTGGAAGATATCCCGCTGCGTTTCGCGATCGCCGATGTCACCGCGCATTACCATGTGCCGCTGCTGGTCTCGGCCCACGCCTATTCCACCTATCGGGGTAGCTGATGAAGATCGCCGCGATCGCCGATATTCACGGCAATATCGACGCGCTCGAGGCCGTGCTTGCCGATATGGAGCAGCATCAACCTGATCTGATCGTCAATCTCGGCGACAGCCTGTCCGGCCCGCTCACCGCTGGCGAAACCGCCGACCGCCTGCTGCCGCTTCGGCTCACCACGGTGCGCGGCAATCACGATCGCGCGCTGGTCGACCGGCCTTTCGAGGACATGGGCGACTGGGAAAAGCCGATCTTCGGCGAGCTTTCGGACGAGCATCTGCAATGGATCCGCGACATGCCGAGCGCCGCCGTGGTGGCGCAGGAGGTCTATCTCTGCCACGCCACGCCGAAGAATGACGAGGTCATGTGGCTGGAGGAACTGCTCGACAATGGCCGCTTCACGCTGCGCGGACAGACGGAGATCGAGGCCCTTGCCGCCGGCGTCACCTATCCGTTGATCCTGTGCGGCCACAGCCATGTCGCCCGCTCGGTGATGCTCGCCGATGGCCGCCTGATCGTCAATCCGGGCTCCGTCGGCTGCCCGGGCTTTGCCTACCACATCCCCGTCGACCACAAGCTCGAAACCGCCACCCCGTTTGCCTGCTACGCGCTCATCGAGAAAACGGAAATGGGTTGGACCCCGACCTTCCGCCAGGTGCGTTACGATACCGCGCGGATGGTTTCGATGGCGCGGGAACGGGGATATGAGGACTGGGCAAACGTGCTGGCGACGGGCTGGGTCGGGTAATTACGCGCACGGACTGGCGGCATGTAGCCTCGCCGCACAGCCCCCCAATCTTCTCGCCCCGGAGGGGAGAGATGTCGCGACAGCGACAGTGAGGGGGGAGAGTATCCCCTCGAACGCCCTCACGAATGGATATGCCGCCCCACCCTCACTGCCCCTTTCGGGGCATCTCTCCCGCCAGCGGGAGAGAGTATTGGGAGCAAGCGGCCTGTCTCCCCGAGGGACCAAGCGCCCTTCTGTCGCCCCTCAAAAATCCACCTTCGCGATGATGCTGCGGTCGATTTCCTCGATGTCGCGCTTGCCGCAGAGCGCCATGGTCACGTCGAGTTCCTTGCGCAGGATTTCGAGGGCGCGGGTGACGCCTTTTTTGCCCATGGCGCCGAGGCCGTAGAGATAGGGGCGGCCGATATAGGTGCCCCTGGCGCCGAGCGCGCGGGCCTTCAGGATATCCTGGCCGGAGCGGATGCCGCCATCCATGTGGATTTCGATCTCGCCGCCGACTTCATCCACGATCTTCGGCAGCATCGAGATCGAGGACAGCGCGCCGTCGAGCTGGCGGCCGCCATGGTTGGAGACGATGATGGCATCGGCGCCGGTCTTGGCCGCCATTGCGGCGTCCTCGGTGTCGAGCACGCCCTTGAGGATCAGCTTGCCGCCCCAGCGCTCGCGGATCCATTCCACATCCGTCCATGAGAGCCGCGTATCGAACTGTTCGGCTGTCCAGACGGCGAGCGAGGACAGGTCGGAGGAGGCTGGCGCGTGGCCGACGATATTGCGGAATGAGCGGCGCTTGGTCTGCAGCATGTCCAGCGCCCAGAACGGGCGGGTGCCGACCTGCCAGACATGTTTCGGCGTGAATTTCGGCGGGGTCGAGAGGCCGTTGACAAGGTCCTTGTGGCGCTGGCCGAGGATCTGCAGGTCGAGGGTCAGCACCAGAGCGCTGCAGCCGGCGGCCTTGGCGCGGCCGATCAGGCTTTCGACAAAGCCCCGGTCCTTCATCACATAGAGCTGAAACCAGAACGGCTTGGTCGTGTGTTCGGCGACGTCCTCGATCGAGCAGACGCTCATGGTTGAAAGGGTAAACGGAACGCCCGCTTCCTCCGCTGCCTGGGCGGCGAGGATTTCACCGTCTGCATGCTGCATGCCGCAAAGCCCGGTGGGGGCGAGCGCGACCGGCATCGAGACGTTCTCGCCGATCATGGTGGAGGCAAGCGAACGGTTCGACATGTCGACCAGAACCCGCTGGCGCAGGTGGATCTTGGCAAAATCCGCCTCATTGGCGCGATAGGTGCTTTCCGTCCATGCGCCGCTGTCGGCGTAGTCGTAAAACATCTTCGGCACGCGCCATTTGGCCCGCTTCTTCAGGTCGGCAATGGTCAAAGGCTCCGAGAACATGATTTCCTCCAGCATCAAATATAAATAGTCTTATCACATATGAGCGATGGTCTGCCAAGCCGCGTCATATCGCCGATTTGGCCGGCCTGCCGGCAATATAGGTCTCGGCGATCGCCCGGTCGTCGCCGAGCGTCTGCAGCAGGAAAAGCTCCTCGGCAAGCGTGCTGGCGGCCTCCATCTTCAGCGCCATGGCAGGGGTCGCGCGCGCATCCAGCACGACGATATCGGCATCGGTGCCCGGTTCCAGCGTGCCGATCCTGTCGGCAAGGCCAAGCGCCTCGGCATTGCCGCGTGTCATGTGGAAAAAGCTCTCCAGCGGCGTCAGCCTTTCGCCGCGCAACTGCTGGATCTTGTAGGCCTCGTCCATGGTCTTCAGCATCGAATAGCTGGTGCCGCCGCCGATATCGGTGGCGACCGCGATGCGCACCGGCCTGTCGCGGCGCTCGAATTCCTTCAATGGAAACAGGCCGGAGCCGAGGAACAGGTTGGATGTCGGGCAGTGGACGGCGACCGCGCCGGTTTCCGACAGCGCATCGCGTTCGCGCTCCGAAAGGTGGATCGCGTGGCCGAGCAGCATGTTCTCCCGCAACAGACCGTAATGCGCGTAGATATCGGTATAGTCCTTCGCCTTCGGATAGAGCGAGCAGGCGAACTCGATCTCCGCCAGGTTTTCCGACAGATGCGTCTGGATATGCAGGTCGGGGAATTCGCGGGCGAGTGTCGCCGCCATCTCCATTTGCTCCGGCGTGGAGGTGATCGCAAAGCGCGGCGAGATCACCACATGGTTGCGGCCCTTGCCGTGCCATTCGGCGATCACGGCCCTGGTGTCGTCATAGCTTGTCTGCGGCGTATCGGTGAGCGCATCCGGGGCGTTGCGGTCCATCATCACCTTGCCGCCGAGCATCAGCATGTTGCGGCGCTGGGCTTCCGCGAAATAGGCGTCGGCGGAGGCCTTATGGACCGAGCAATAGGCGACGGCGGTGGTCGTGCCCTGGCGGATCATCTCGTCAAAGAAGGAAACGGCAATCCGCGCGCCGTGCGCGGGATCGGAAAAGCGCTGTTCCTCGACGAAGGTGTAGGTGTTGAGCCATTCCAGCAGGTTCGCGGCATAGGAGCCGATCACCTGCATTTGCGGAAAGTGCAGATGGGTGTCGATCAGGCCCGGCAGGATAAGATGCGGGCGATGGTCGACGATCGCGACGTCTTCCGGGGCCTCGGCCCTGATATCGGCAAACGCGCCGCAAGCGGTGATGCGGCCGCCTTCGATCAGCAGCCCGCCATCTTCCTCGTAAAGATAGCTCGCCGTATCCGAGAGGTCCTCGGGGCGGCGGTGAAACGACAGCAACCGCCCCCTGAGGATCATTCGCTCTTTGCCTGCGTGCTCGACCTGTACCATGCCACCAGCTTCGCCCGTTCGTCCGGCGTCATGCCGGTTACGTTCCCCGGAGGCATGGCATGGCTGCGGCCGGCCTGCAAGTAAATCTGGTTGGCGCGCGCGGCGATTTCCGCGTCGGTCTCGAAGCGGACATTGAGCGGCGGGCGGTGAATGCCCTCATAGACGGGCTCGGCCATGTGGCACATCGAACAGCGCGTCGAGACCACCTGCTTGGCGTCGGCGAAATGCGGGTCCTGCGCGAATTTCTCGAAGGCCGGCGCGACCGCCATGTCGGGGTTTTCCGCCTTGAAGAATTGCGGCGAGGTGGACAGCCACATGATCACGATGAAGATGAGCGCGGTCAGCAGCCAGGTCCAGTTTGGCTGACCCTTGCGGGCATGCACGGTGTTGAAATAGTGCCTTATGGTGACGCCCATCAGGAACACCAGCGATGCGATGATCCAGCTATATGTGGTCGCGAATGCCAGCGGATAGTGGTTCGACAGCATGAAGAAGATGACCGGCAGCGTCAGGTAGTTGTTGTGCAGCGAGCGCTGCTTGGCCTCCTTGCCGAGCTTCGGATCGGGCGTCTTGCCAGCCTTCAGATCGGCGACCACGATCTTCTGGTTGGGGATGATCACGAAGAACACATTGGCGGTCATGATCGTCGCGGTGAACGCGCCCATATGCAGGAAGGCCGCGCGGCCGGTGAAGAGATGCGAGTAGCCCCAGGCCATGAACACCAGCAGCACATAGAGCAGCAGCATCAAGCCTATGGTGTGCTTGCCGAGCGGCGATTTGCAGAGATAGTGATAGAACAGCCAGCCGATCGACAGCGACGCCAGCGAGATCAGGATGGCGACCGGGGCGGAGACGTCGAGCACGCTGCGATTGACCAGGAACAGGTCCGCGCCGCCATAATAGACAAGCGCCAGCATCAGGAAGCCGGACATCCACGTGAAATAGGATTCCCATTTGAACCAGATCAGGTGCTCCGGCATGTGCTCGGGCGCGACCATGTATTTCTGGATATTGTAGAACCCGCCGCCATGGACCTGCCATTCCTCGCCGGAAACGCCTTCCGGCAGGCCGGGGCGGGCGACCAGACCGAGATCGAGCGCGATGAAATAGAAGGAAGAGCCGATCCAGGCGATGGCCGTGATGACATGCAGCCAGCGCACGGCGAATTGCGCCCACTCCCAGATGATGGCGAGTTCAAACATAAAGTGTCCCCAAATCTAATATCCGCGAGATGATGCGCAATTTCCGCGCGAAAAAAAAGAGATGTTTTGCAAATGATCGCAAATAGATAGGAAGGCGTTACCGGGCTGCATCCGCTGTGTGCAGCCTGCCCGCTTTTGCGGCATGAATGACCGAAATCAGTTCAGCTGCAACCAGAGCGGCAATCACCGCCGGCCGCTTGTCGGAAACCGCGGTGCCGCCGATCGGCATCACAAGGCGGGAAAGCGCGGCCTCGGAGAGCTCCTGTTTTCGGGCGTAGCTCAGAAAGGTTGCGCGTTTGGTCTTCGAGCCGATCATGCCGCAATAGCGAAGGTCCGCCCGCTTCAGCGCCTCGGTGGCGATCAGGAAATCGAGTGCGTGGTCGTGGGTGAGGATCACCGCCGCGCCACCGGCGGGAATGTTGGCAACTTCCGCCTCTGGCAGCGGGGAGATCCGAAGCTCCACGTCCTCGGGCAGCGCCTCGACCATGTCCGGCCGGGTCTCGACAACCACGGTGTTGAAGGGCAGCGGCGCGAGCGCCGCCGCCAGCGCCGAGCCGACGTGACCGCCGCCGAAGATGAACACCGAGGGCTGGCGGGCGGTCTCTGCCTCAAGCCGCGCCAGGAACGTCGCGACCGTCGCCGCGTCGGCGACCTCGAATGCCAGTTCCGCACGCCCGCCGCAGCACTGGCCGATCTCCGGGCCGAGCGCGATATCCAGCCGGGTCTCTGCCGTTCGTCCGGCAAGCAGCGCGCGGGCGTGGTCGATCGCGATATATTCAAGCTGTCCGCCGCCGATCGTGCCTGAGGTCGCGTTGGCCGAGACGGCGATCGCGGCCCCGACCTCGCGCGGCGTCGAGCCCTTGATCACGGCGACCGTGACGATGACGGACGGACCGTGCGTCGCGAAGAACCGCCGATATCTCTCCGCCTCGCCCATGGCTCACACCTTTTTCATCCGCTCCACCGCCATCAGCACGCGTTCCGGCGTTGCAGGCGCGTCGAGGCGCGGGCAGACGCGGTAATCGGCGACGCTCGCCACCGCCATCGAGATCGCCTCGAGCGCCGAGATCGCCAGCATGAAGGGCGGTTCGCCGACGGCCTTGGAACGGCCGATGGTCGGCTCGCGGTTTTCGGAAAAATCCGTCAGCCTGACATTGAAGATCTTCGGCCGGTCGGAGGCGAGCGGGATCTTGTAGGTGGAGGGCGCGTGGGTTCTCAGATGCCCCTTGTCGTTCCACCACAGCTCCTCGGTCGTCAGCCAGCCCATGCCCTGAATGAAGCCGCCCTCGATCTGGCCGATATCGATGGTGGGGTTCAGCGAGCGGCCGACATCGTGGAGGATATCCGTGCGCTCGAAGATATATTCGCCGGTCAGCGTGTCGATCGAGACCTCGGTGCAGGCCGCGCCATAGGCGAAATAGTAGAATGGCCTGCCCTTGCCGGCCGCGCGGTCCCAGTGGATTTTCGGGGTCTTGTAGAAGCCCGCCGCCGAAAGCTGGACACGGCCGAAATAGGCGGCCTTCACCAATTCGGGGAAGGGGATTTCCCGCCCGCCGATCCTGACCCGGTTGGGCAGGAATTCGATATCGTCAGGCGAGACCTGATAATGGCTGGCCGCGAAGGCAATCAGACGGTCTTTGATCTCCTTGGCCGCATTATAGGCCGCCATGCCGTTGAGGTCGGAGCCGGAGGACGCGGCGGTGGCGGAGGTATTGGGCACCTTGCCGGTGGTGGTGGCGGTGATCTTGACCCGTTCCAGATCGATCTGGAACACGTCGGCCACCACCTGCGCAACCTTGATATAGAGCCCCTGGCCCATCTCCGTGCCGCCATGGTTCAACTGCACCGAACCATCCTGATAGACATGGACCAGCGCGCCGGCCTGATTGAAGGCGGTCATGGTGAAGGAGATGCCGAATTTCACCGGCGTCAGCGCGATGCCCTTTTTTATGATCGGGCTCGTCCTGTTGAAATCGATGATCGCCTGCCTGCGGGCGCGGTAATCGGCGCTCTCCTCCAACTCCTCGACCACGCGCAGGATGATGTTGTCCTCCACCGTCTGGTGATAGGGCGTGACATCGCGGCCGGAGCCGTTCGGTCCGTAGAAATTGGCCTTGCGGATATCGAGCGGGTCCCGGCCCAGCGCATAGGCGATTTCCTCGATGAAGCGCTCGCCCGCCAGCATGCCCTGAGGCCCGCCGAAACCGCGATAGGCGGTGTTGGAGCAGGTGTGGGTCTTGAGCGGCCGCGTCACCAGATGGACGTTCGGATAGTAATAGGAACTATCGGCGTGAAACAGCGTCCGGTCGGTGACCGGGCCGGAGAGATCGGCGGAAAAGCCGCAGCGGGCGGCGAAGGTGGCGTCCAGCGCCTCGATCACGCCGTCATCGTCATAGCCGATATCGTAGAAGGCGACGAAATCATGCCGCTTGCCGGTCATGATCATGTCCTCGTCGCGGTCGGGCCGGAACTTGACCGCCCGTTTCAGCTTCTTCGCCGCAAGCGCCGCCACCGCCGCAAAGCCGTTGCCCTGCGTCTCCTTGCCGCCGAAGCCGCCGCCCATGCGCCGCTGGTAGACGGTGGCCGCATTGGAGGGAATGTCGAGCACGTGGCCGACGATATGCTGGATTTCGCTCGGATGCTGGGTGGACGACCAGACCGCCACCTCGTCATCTTCGCCGGGGATCGCGAGCGCGATCTGGCCTTCCAGATAGAAATGCTCCTGTCCGCCGATTTCCATTTCGGCGGTGATCCGGTTTTTCGCCGACGCGAGCGCCGCCTTCGCATCGCCGCGCTGCAGTTTCAGCGGCGTTATCACGTCCGGCGCGTTATGGGCTAGCGCATCGCGCACGCTGGTCCAGAACGGCAGGTCCTCATAGGTGATCTCGGCCAGTTTCGCCGCCGCACGGGCCTGCTGGCGGGTCTCGGCAATCACGGCGAAGATGAGCTGGCCGTGATATTCGACGACAGTATCGGCGAACAGCGGCTCGTCATGATGGCCGCCGGAGGATATATCGTTGATGCCCGGCACATCCTTGCCGGTGAGCACGCAGACCACGCCGGGGGCGGCCTCGACCTTGGAAAGGTCCATGGCGACGATCTTCGCATGCGGCCGGTCGGAAAGGCCGACGCCGGCATGCAGCAGGCCGGCAGGCTCGGGCATGTCGTCGATATATTCGGCGGTGCCCGCCACATGCTTGTGGGCGGAATCATGGACCCGCGACTTGTGGATGCCGCCGGAGATTTCGGCCTTGAGAGTTGCTGCGTCGTGGATTGCCTTGTCCATCGCTTACGCCTCCTCTTCCGCGAAACGACGCAGTTCCTGCGCGTCGCCGCCGGTTTCCAGAAGGAACCGTGTCAAAAGGTTCTTCGCCGTCAGCATGCGGTAGGCGGCGGTGGCGCGCATGTCGGTCAGCGGCTGGTAGTCGTCCTCGAAGGCCGCGCGGGCCGCTTCCACCGTTTCGCTGTTCCACGGCTTGCCGGAAAGCGCCGCCTCCACATGGGAGGCGCGCTTGGGTATCCCCGCCATGCCGCCATAGGCGATGCGGATGGTCGCGACCGTGCCGTCTTCCGCAAGCTTCAGATAGAACGCGCCGCAGACGGCGGAGATATCCTCCTCGCGGCGCTTGGCGACCTTGTAGACGGCGAAATGGCTGTCCATCGCGGGTTTCGGCACGGTGAGCGACAGCACGAATTCGCCGGGCTTGCGGTCCTGCTTGCCATAGTCGCGGAAATAATCCTGCAGCGCGATCGTGCGGGTGCCGTCCGTCGATTGCAGCGTCAGTGTGGCGCCGAGCGCGATCAGGGCGGGCGGGGTGTCGCCGATCGGCGAGCCATTGGCGACATTACCGCCGATCGTGCCCATATTGCGCACCTGCTCGCCGCCGATCCGGAAGATCAGCCGGGAAAAGGCGGGGATTTTTTCCGCCAGCGCCGGCAGCGCCTCGGAATAGGTCACGCCCGCGCCGATGATGAAGCCGGCATCGGTCTCGGTGATGGTCTGCAACTCTTCGAGCTGGTTGATGAACACCATCGGGTTCAGCCTGCGCATCTGCTTGGTGACCCAGAGCCCGACATCGGTGGAGCCTGCCACGATGGTGGCGTCGCGATATTCCTTCAGCGTATCGGCAAGCGCCGCGATCGAGCCCGGAATGATGGCGCGGTTGCTGTCGTCGCCGACCGTGATCGTGGCGTCGGTCTTCATGCCGGCTAGCTTCGCCATCACCTCACCGCGCTCGCGGGCAATCGCGTCGAAGGCCGCATCGGGGCGGGTGGCCGATGCCTTCTCGGCGGCCTTCACGATCGGCTCGTAGCCGGTGCAGCGACAGAGATTGCCCTGCAGCGCCTTTTCGATGGCAAAGCGTGAGGGCTTCTCGTTTTCCATCCACAGCGCGTAAAGCGACATCACGATGCCGGGCGTGCAGAAGCCGCATTGCGAACCGTTGAGGTCGACCATCGCCTGCTGCACCGGGTGCAGCGTGCCGTCCTTCGCCGCCAGATGTTCGATCGTCACCACATGGGTGGCGTTGAGCGAGGCGGTGAAGCGGATGCAGGCATTGACGGTTTCATAGACCAGCCTGCCGCGCGCAAGCCGGCCGACAAGCACGGTGCAGGCCCCGCAATCGCCCTCCGCGCAGCCTTCCTTGGAGCCGGTCAGCCGCTTTTTGATGCGCAGATAGTCAAGCAGCGTCTCCGAGGGCGACAGCGCGTCAAGCGCAATTTCCTCATCGTTCAGTATGAACCGTATCGTCATCAATTGTCCTTCAATCCGCTCGTTCGAGCGTCACTTGGCCGTCCAGCCGCCATCGATCGAAATATGGGTGCCGGTCACCTGGGCCGCCGCATCGCTTGCCAGATAAAGTGCGGTCGCGGCGATCTGCTCGACGGTCACGAATTCCTTCGTCGGCTGGGCGGCAAGCAGCACTTCCGATTTCACCTCATCCTCGGTCATGCCACGCGCCTTGGCGGTGTCAGGTATCTGTGCTTCCACCAGCGGCGTCAGCACATAGCCGGGACAGATCGCGTTGACCGTGATCCTGTGTTCGGCAAGCTCCAGCGCCACGGTCTTGGTCAGGCCCATCATGCCGTGCTTGGCCGAAACATAGGCCGCCTTGAAGGGCGAGGCGACCAGGCCGTGGGCGGAAACCAGATTGATGATGCGGCCCGAGCCCGCCTTCTTCATCAGCGGCACGGTGTGGCGGATGGTGTGGAACGAACTCGTCAGGTTGATGGCGATGATCCGGTCCCATTTTTCCGGCGGAAAATCCTCGATCGGGCTGACATGCTGAATGCCGGCATTGTTGACCAGCACATCGATGCCGCCGAACGTATCCGCCGCCGACGCGATCATCGCCTCGATCTCGTCCGGCTTCGTCATGTCGGCGGGGTGGTAGATCACCGAACCGCTGCCCAGCGCGCCGATGCGCTCGACCGCGGCGTCGATCTCTTCCTGCTTTCCGAACCCGTTCAGAACGATATTGTCGCCGGCTGCCGCAAAACCCTCGGCGATGCCGAGACCTATGCCGCTTGTGGAGCCTGTTATGACGACCGTGCGTGCCATGTGTCGAACCATTCCCGTTTTTGTTGTTTGCACGAAAGGTTATGCGCAAATATGGGGCCATGCAATCGTCGCGAGGCCCCAGAATGGCATGGGTGGGGCAGAAATTTTGACCGGTTGGTCGTTTTTTGCCGCGCCCGGCCAGCGGCGGATGGTGAACACTGCGTTTCGCCGTTGAAGCCTGCTCCCGGCGTGACAATGCCGCCTGCCTGCCCCATATCGGGGTCAAACAAATTCAACCGTAAGGACAGTCTCATGGAACTGGGCGTTTTCACCTTTGCCGATGTCGATCCGGCCGATGGCATCGATCGCGGCCGCGAGGCCGAAAAGCGGATGAAGAACCTGATGGAGGAGATCACCCTCGCCGACAGCGTCGGGCTCGATGTCTTCGGCGTTGGCGAGCATCACCGGGTCGATTATCTCGTGTCCTCGCCGGCCACGGTTCTGGCGGGTGCGGCGACGATCACCGAGAATATCCGCCTTACCAGCGCGGTCTCGATCCTGTCGTCGGATGATCCGGTGCGGGTGTTCCAGCAGTTCTCCTCCGTCGACCTTTTGTCGGGCGGTCGCGCCGAGATCATGGCCGGGCGGGGTTCCTTCATCGAGAGCTTTCCGCTGTTCGGCTATCCGCTGGAAGCCTATGACCAATTGTTCGAGGAAAAGCTCGATCTGCTGCTGAAGCTCCGCGACAACGAGACCGTGACGTGGTCGGGCAAGACCCGCGCGCCGATCAACAACCTGCCGGTCTATCCCCGCCCGGTTCAGGACCCGCTGCCGGTCTGGATCGCGGCCGGCGGCACGCCGCAGTCGATGGCGCGCGCGGGCTTTCTCGGCCTGCCGCTGATCATCGCCATTCTCGGCGGCCAGCCGCGCCGGTTCGCGCCGCTGTTCGATCTTCACAAGAAGGCCGGCGAGCAGGCGGGGCATGATCCGGCGAAGCTGAAGCGCGCGATCTCCGTCCACGGATTTCTATCTGATACCACCGAAAAGGCCGCCGACATCTTCTACGAGCCGCAAAAGGCGGTGATGGACCGGATTGGGCGCGAGCGCGGCTGGGGCCCGCAAAGCCGGGCGCAGTATGATGCCACGCGGGGGCCGGAAGGCGCGCTTTTCATCGGCGGGCCGGAGGAACTGGCGCGGAAGATCGTCGCCCATCAGCGGATCATGGGTCTCGACCGGTTCATGATCCAGTTCGCCGTCGGTCTTGTGCCGCATGACGAAGTGTTGCATGCCATCGAATTATTCGGCACGAAGGTTGCGCCGATGGTGAAGGAAATGTTGGCTCAGGGAGAGCCGGTCTGAAAGAAAGCATCCCATGATTGTCGAGACTGAGGAAGAACTGGCCGCGCTGAAGGATATCGGCCGGATCTGCGCCACCGCGATCGAAAAGATGGCCGCAGCGCTGGAACCGGGCATCACGACGCTCGAACTCGACAATATCGGTCGCGCTTTCCTGGAGCAGAACGGTGCGCAATCGGCGCCGGAAGTGACCTATCGGTTTCCCGGCGCCACCTGCATCTCGGTCAATGAGGAAGTGGCCCACGGCATTCCCGGCGACCGGGTGATCGCCGCAAGCGACCTCGTCAATATCGATGTCTCCGCCGAAAAGAACGGCTTTTTCTCCGATACCGGCGCCTCCTTCGCCGTGCCGCCGGTCACATCCAAGGTCAAGAGGCTCTGCCGCGACGGCAAGCGGGCGATGTGGACCGGGATCAACCAGGTCAAGCCCGGTGGCGGCTTTTCCGCGATCGGCAACGCCATCGGCGATTTCGCGCGCAAGAACCGCTATTCGCTGATCCAGAACCTCGCCAGCCACGGCATCGGCCGGTCGCTGCACGAGGAGCCCGCCGAGCTTTCCACCTGGCCGGACAAGAGCGAGCGGCGGATCATCGCGGAAGGCCAGGTCTTCACCGTGGAGCCCTTCCTTTCGCTCGGCGGCGAATGGGCCGAAGAGGAAGACCGCGAATGGGTGCTCTATTCGGTGCCACAGGCGCTGACGGTTCAGTTCGAACACACCATCGTCGCGACCCGCAACGGGCCGCTGGTGCTGACGATGGGCGATGGAGCCGGAGGGTGACCCTTCGGCCGCTGCCCACGAGAATGTGACGCAACTTAATTATGTTTAATTTCTCTTTGTTAAGCGAAATGCCGTAAGAGTTGCGAAAGCGCAAACATCTCCGGAAGGCCCGCTCTTGTTTCAGTCATTCTTTCCGAAGCCGAAATGGTTTTTCCTTTCCGCTCTGATATGGACGCTGGTCGCGATCGCCGGTTGGTACGGCGTGGTGCGCGAACTCGGCGTCAGCATGGGTTTCGCGCCTTTTCCGGAAGGTGACCAGCCGGTCGGGCTTGCCCATTTCATCACGCCGGACTTCCTCTGGTTCTATCTCTATTACGCCGTGTTCTCGGCGATTTTCGGCGTGTTCTGGTGGGTTGTCGGCGATAATCGCAAGTGGCAGCTCTGGTCGGTCTGGGGCTCGCAACTGATCATCTTCATCACCTATTTCTCGGTGCAGATATCGGTCGCGATCAACAACTGGCGCCGGCCCTTCGGCGATACGCTGCAGGCAGCACTCCAGGGGGAAGGCGGCATCACCGCCGGCGATTTCTACACGCTGATGCTGATCTTCCTGCAGATTGCCTTCCTGTCCGTCACGCTGTTCATCGTCACGCGCTTCTTCATCAGCCACTATATCTTCCGCTGGCGCAAGGCGATGAATGATTACTACACCGGCATGTGGGAGCGCGTCCGCCATATCGAGGGCGCTTCCCAGCGCGTGCAGGAAGACACGATGCGCTTCGCCTCGATCATGGAAGGCCTCGGCGTTTCGATGATCGATTCGGTGATGACGCTGATCGCCTTCCTGCCGGTGCTGTTCTCGCTGTCGCAATATGTCACCGAACTGCCGATCATCGGCGCGATCCCGGCGCCGCTCTTCACCGCCGCGATCTTCTGGTCGCTGTTCGGCACGATCCTGATGGTGGTGGTCGGCGTCAAACTGCCGGGGCTTGAATTCCGCAACCAGCGCGTGGAAGCGGCCTATCGTAAGGAGCTCGTCTATGGCGAGGACCACGCCGACCGCGCCCAGCCGGAGACCCTGGTCGAACTGTTCGACAATGTGCGCCGCAACTATTTCCGGCTCTATCTGCACTACACCTATTTCAATCTCGCCCGCTCTCTCTACCTGCAGGCCGACAATATCTTCGCCTATTTCATCCTTGTCCCGGCGATCGTCGCGGGTGCTGTGACCTATGGTCTCGTCCAGCAGATCGTCTCCGCCTTCGGGCAGGTCGCAAGCTCGTTCCAGTATCTCGTGATGTCATGGTCGACGATCATCGAACTGATCTCGATCTACAAGCGTCTTGCCGCCTTCGAGGCCGCGATCTTTGGCCAGCCGTTGCCCGAGATCGACCGCGAGGACTATCAGGAACCCGGCGGCGATGTGGTCGAGCCGCATCCCGAAGGCTGATCCCGAGAATGGACGGGATTGTCACCCAATCCCGTCCGCCGCTTTCTCCCGCCGCGAAAACGGCTGGAACACTTCTAAACTTTGCGTTTCCGGCTTATGGTGGCCTCCATTGGATTGTTCGCCGGGGTTTCCTTCATGGTCATGCTTATCATCGCGGTTCTGCTGTTCACCGGAACCCATCTCGTTCACGCCTTCGCGCCCGGCTTTCGCCAGTCGATGATCGACCGCATCGGCGAAAAACCATGGCGGGGCCTGTTCTCGCTGGTGGCGCTTGCCGAATTCGTCTTTCTGGTGTTCGCCTTCGGTCAGGCCCGCCAAAGCGGCATCGTCCTCTACACGCCGCCATTCTGGATGGCCCATATCACGATCCTTCTGATGCTGATCGCGATGATCTGTCTTGCGGCAAGCTTCTTCCCGCCGGGAAAGATCGCGCGGATCGCCAAGCACCCGATGGTGCTGTCGGTCAAGATCTGGGCGCTCGCCCATCTTCTGGCCAATGGCGAGGCCGCTTCGGTCATCCTGTTTGCCGGCATCCTGATCTGGGCGGTGATCCTGCGCATCTCGCTGGCGCGACGGGAGCGGGCGGGGCTTTTGACGCGCAAGCCGTTCGTCTCGGCGCGCTATGACGCCTATGCCTTTATCCTCGGCATCGTGCTGTGGGGGCTGTTCATCTGGAAGCTGCATGTCTGGCTAATCGGCGTGCCGATCCAGTTCGCCGCATAATCGGCGCGGTGACGCGCCTTTTGCCCTTACAACAGAGCGAAAAAACGGTTAGAAGGCCCGGCACGTAACAAAATGCATGCCGGAGTGACGGAATGGCAAATCAGGACGACAGCTTTATCCGCGAGGTCAATGAGGAATTGCGATCCGACAGGATGCGCGACGCCTGGCGGCGTTACGGCAAGATCCTGATTGCGGCTGCCGTCATTCTCGTTGTCGGCACCGCCGGCTGGCGCGGTTATGAATACTGGCAGTCCCGCGAGGCGGCGAAGTCCGGCGACGTGTTCCTCACCGCGCTGAACCAGATCGAGGCCGGCAATCTCGATGCCGCCGAACAGACGCTGGCGCAACTGGAACAGGAAGGCCACGGCTCCTATCCGGTGCTGGCGCAGTTGCGCGCCGCCACCCTGCTTTCCGAAGCCGGCGACACGGCCGCCGCGATCTCGGCCTTCTCGTCGATCGGCAAGGACCGCGACGTGCCGGAAGCGATCCGCGATGCGGCCAAGCTGCGCGCCGGCTGGCTGCTGGTCGATACCGGCACCTATGAGCAGGTTTCCGCAGAGGTCGAGGAACTGTCGAATGACGGCAATCCGTTCCGCTTCTCCGCACGCGAAATACTCGGTCTGTCGGCCTATCGGCTGAAGGATTACACCCGCGCCCAACAATGGTTCGAGGCGATTGCCAACGACCCGGAAGCCCCGCGCAACGTGCTCAACCGCGCCCAGATCATGCTCGAGGTGATGACCGCCGACGGCAATGTCGCCGAAAGCGCGGCCGGCTGACAGGCATTTCGCGGCGAGGCGAAGCACCGCGGGAAAGCGGCGGGAAATGACCGCCAGGAGAAACATTCATGAGTTTCAAGGTCGCCATCGTCGGAAGACCCAATGTCGGCAAGTCGACGCTGTTCAACCGTCTGGTAGGGCAGAAGCTGGCGCTTGTCGATGATACGCCCGGGGTGACCCGCGACCGCCGTCCGGGCGAAGCGCGGCTTGCGGATCTGCGCTTCACCATCATCGATACCGCCGGCCTTGAAGAGGCTGCCGCCGATACGCTGCCGGGGCGCATGCGCGCCCAGACCGAGGCGGCGATCGACGAGGCCGATCTTTCGCTGTTCGTTGTTGACGCCAAGGCCGGGCTTACGCCCGCCGACAATACGCTGGCCGAAATGGTGCGCCGCCGCGGCAAGCCCGTGGTGCTGGTCGCCAACAAGGCCGAGGCGCGCGGCTCGGACGCCGGTTTCTACGACGCCTTCACGCTCGGCCTCGGCGAGCCCTGCCCGATTTCCGCCGAGCATGGCCAGGGCATGCACGATCTGCGCGACGCCATCGTCGAGGCGATCGGCGAGGACCGCGCCTTCCCCAAGGAAGAGCCCGCCGAGGAAGCGCTGACCGATGTGATGCTGACCAAGGAAGAGGCCGAAAATCCGGAAGAGGCGGCGCCCTATGACGACAGCAAGCCGCTTCGGGTCGCGATCGTCGGCCGCCCGAATGCCGGCAAGTCGACGCTGATCAATCGCTATCTCGGCGAGGACCGGCTGCTGACCGGCCCGGAAGCCGGCATCACCCGCGATTCGATCTCGGTCGAATGGGAATGGCGCGGCCGACCGATCAAGCTGTTCGACACCGCCGGCATGCGCCGCAAGGCGCGGGTGGTCGAAAAGCTGGAAAAGCTTTCGGTTTCCGACGCTCTGCGCGCGATCCGTTTTGCCGAATGCGTTGTGATCGTGTTCGATGCGACGATCCCGTTCGAGAAGCAGGATCTCCAGATCGTCGATCTGGTTCTGCGCGAGGGCCGCGCCGCCGTACTTGCCTTCAACAAATGGGACATGATCGAGGATCGCCAGGCCGTGCTCGCCGATTTGCGCGAGAAGACCGATCGGCTCTTGCCGCAGGCGCGCGGCATCCGCGCCGTGCCGATCTCCGGCGAACGCGGCACCGGCCTCGACAAGCTGATGCAGGCGATCGCCGATACCGACAAGGTCTGGAACCGGCGCATCTCCACGGCAAGGCTCAACCGCTGGCTCGACCATCAGACCGTCAGCCATCCCCCGCCCGCCGTTTCCGGCAGGCGGCTCAGGATGAAATACATGACCCAGGTGAAGACCCGGCCGCCTGGCTTCATGATTTCCTGCACGCGTCCGGACGCGGTGCCGGAAAGCTATATCCGCTATCTGACCAACGGCCTGCGCAATGATTTCGAAATGCCGGGCGTCCCGATCCGCATCCACTTCCGCGCCGGCGAGAACCCGTTCGAGCACAAGCGCAAGAAGAAGCGGTGAGGCGGTCAGCCGGGGTCAGACCCCGGCCGGCTTGAACTCGATCTCGATTGCCACTTCCACGTCGTCGCTGAGCGCCGGGGTTGCGAATGTCAGCCCCCAGAGCGAGCGCTTGACCGTCATATGGCCGGAAAAGCCGAGCTTGGCGATCTTCTCGATCGGGTGTTCGGCAAGCGAGCCGTTGAAGACGACGTCCATCACCGCCGGATGGGTTTCCCCGCGCATGGTCAGGTTGCCCTCGATCCGGCCGGTATTTTCGCCGGTGATGTCGATCCTTTCCGAGACGAAGGTGATCGGGTTCGCCGCGAGAAACGCCGGATCGCCGCCAATCTTGCCGTCGAAATCCTCGACTTCCGGGAAGGGAAAATCGGTCCTGACATTGGCGGGATCGATTTCCACCGTCAGCTTTGAAAGCTCCGGCTCATCGGCGTTCCAGTCGAGCCGGGCGTTGGCGTCGATGAAGCGGGCGGTGAAATGCGACAGACCGAAATGGTCGATCTTCCAGGTGACGCTGGTGTGCGGGCTATCCTGTTCATAAAGTCCGCTCGGTGCCGGCGGCGGGCCGTCCGCCATGGCGGGGGCGGCGATCATCAGGGCGATGAGAAGGGCGTTGATACGCATTGTCGTTCTCCAGAAGGCAAAGCTTTGTGATTGTCGTGCAGAAGCGTGTGACGCAGACAGCGCAGTCTTCCGGACTGCAGCCGCCGCTGTTTTTGGCCGTTGTCATGCCGCCAGTCCGATGCCGGTCTGAACGGCGGCAAATTCCGCCTCCGTCAGGCTGGGCCGGATCGCGAATTCGACGACCGCGTTGAAGACCTCCGCGGGCATGGCGCGATACATGCCGCCGACCAGCGCATTGCGTTCGGCCGGGTTCATCGCCGGCAGCATCATGCGGGTGAACGCCATGTTCTCCTCCGGCGGGATCGAGGCGATGATGCGCATCTCGATCGCCTGCAGTTCCGCATCGGAGAAATTCTGCCACAGGATCGGGCAGAGCACGGTTTCCTCTTCATGCATATGGGCGAAGTCATCGGCGATATAGGCCGCGAAGGTGAGGTAGAGCCCGCGTCCGGCCTCGACGCGTGCAGCACCCTTGGTATTCTCCACTGCGGCGATCTTGTTCGCGATGATGGTGAAGGCCTCGCGATGATCATCGTGCTGCTCGTCGACGTGGCCGGTGCCGATCCCCCTTTCGTGGAGGGCCGCATGGATTTCCCGGTCTTCGTGTTCGACATGGGCGGCAGCCATCGAGAGCAGGCGCTTCATATCGGCGAGAAGTTTCTCGGTCGCGGCGGCATCGGTGAAGTCATTCGCGCCGAGGCGCGTAAGAAGCAGACATTGCGTGCGGCGCAGCCCCTTGTGGACGCTGCCGTAGAGGTCATAGCGTTGCGCCAGAATAGGCGTGTTGGTCATGAAGCCGCTGTGGCTCATTTCTGTCTCCATGGTTTGTTGCAAGTGCCGGCAATCCGGCGGCGGCCCTTGCATTAGCCGCAGGCCTGGCGCCGCGCTTCCTAAAAGCTTGCTAAACGATTTCCCGCTTTCCTAAATCTTTCCTATTTGCAGGTCGTGGCTATGCCGATCCGATGGTCGCGGGTAGAATGGGCGAACGGCAATCGCGCCTGCTGTGGGGAATAAGGTGCTTGAAGGCGACGTCGCGGCATTTCTGTCCGGCAACGTGATGATTGTTGCAGCGACCACCGACGCGGCGCTGCGGCCTCATGTCGGTCGTGGGTGCGGGGCCTATTTCGATGTGGATCAGGGCGACATCGTCCTGTTGGCGTCCGCAAGCCAGTGGCCGGGCTTCCACGCCAATGCGAGAAAGGGCGGTTTGATCGCGGCAACCTTCGCGAATCCGAGCACCTATCGAGCAGTGCAGATAAAGGGGACGATTGGCGCTATTGCGCCTGCGGATCGCGCGCAGGTAGAGCGGGCGAGCCGCTATCTGGCGGTGATGCTCGATCTGCTGGCCGGGCTCGGCGTCAGCCGTCTTCAGCTTTCCTCGGTGTTCTGCGATGCCGATCTGGTCGCGGTCCGATTCTGGCCGGCCGATCTTTTCGTACAGACCCCCGGGCCTGGCGCCGGTGCGCGGATATGGAGCGAGAAATGCTGAGCGTTCCGCTGGAGGCGATCCGCGACAGTTTCGAAGGCATTATGCCATCGGTTATCGCGACCAGCGATGCCGACGGCATGCCCAATATCTCCTATCTCTCGCAGGTCCACTACGTCGATAGTGAGCATGTAGGCCTTTCCAACCAGTTCTTTTCGAAGACGGCTGCCAATGTCGCGGTCACGGGCAAGGCGACCTTGGTAGTGCTGGATGGGCGCATCGGCGTTCAGCACATGCTCGAGCTGGTCTTCGTGCGCTCCGATCGCTCCGGCGAAATATTCGATCGCCTCGCCGCCCAATTCGACGTCATGGCGGGCCTCCAGGAGACGTCGCACATGTTGCGGTTAAGGGCCGTGGACATCTACCGGGTGGATGCGTGCATCGCCATCGATCCTGTCGCTCCGCTGGCGCTGCCGCCGCCGCTGTTGCAAAGCCGCGAGAACCATTTCTGGCAAACCGCCGTAACAACAGGTGAACTCGCCGCGCTCGGCGATGCCGAGACGCTTCTCGACGTTAGCCTTGCGGTTCTGGAAGAACGCTTCGGGTTCGCTCATTCCATGATACTGATCGCCGATCTTGAGACAAACAGGCTCGTGACGGTCGCAAGCCGTGGCTATCCGCATTTCGGCTTTGGGGCCGAGATTCCCATTGGAGACGGCATCATCGGCATTGCCGCCGAACGCCGGCAAACCGTACGCATCCCCGATCTAAGACGCAGCCGGCGTTACGTCTCGGCAATCGCCTCTGCTACTGCGGCGACGTATGACGAAATCCCCATGCCGATGATCGATGAGCCGCAAAGCCAGGTTGCGGTGCCAATGATCGCCGGCGGACGCCTTATCGGCGTGTTGTTTGCCGAATCAGAAAGAAGCTTCGACTTTTCGCATAACGAGGAAGCCGCCCTCAGGGTGGTTGCGGCGCAGGTGGCCGCGGGTCTGGTTAATTTCGAGGTCGCTGATGGCCTGGGCGAGGCGGGTCCTCACGCCGCCGCGTCGGCGGCTGAAAGCGGCAATGAAAGCAGTTTCGCGTTTCAGTTTTTCCCGCGTGACGGCGGCGTGTTCATCGATAATGAATACGTCATCCGGGGCGTGCCGGGACGGCTGCTGCATTATTTTGTGCGCTTTTATGCGCAGGCGGGCAGGACGGTTTTCTCCAACCGCGAAATCCGGAGGGATAAAAGCCTCAACCTCCCGGACTTCAAGGACAATCTGGAGACCCGGCTGATCCTGTTGCGCCGACGGCTGGAAGAGCGCGGCGGGCCGGTGCGGCTGGAGCGTCCCGGACGCGGTCAGATACGTCTCGCGATAGACGGGAAGCCGGAAATTTCGATCGTGAATGAATAACGTTGTGCAGCGATAGCGGTGAAACTCAGCCGTCATGCGCGCGAGTTACGTTGTCATGGAACTGCGCGGCGGCTGCCTCCCAGGTGTAGGTTGCGGCCAATTCGCGGGCCTTTTCCGATGCGCAATCGAGTGCTTTGAGGCAGGCGGCACCGAGGTCCTCGTCGAGTGCGCCCGCCTGTTCGTGGCCGCCGAGGATATCGGCCGGGCCGGTGACGGGGAAGGCCGCCACGGGAATGCCGGATGACAGCGCCTCGATGATGGTGTTGCCGAAGGTGTCGGTCTTGGAGGTGAAGACGAAGACATCGGCCTCGGCATAGGCTTTGGCCAGTTCGTCGCCTTTCAGCATGCCGAGAAAATGGGCCTTCTGATATTTCTGCTCGAGATCGCGTCGCGCGGGGCCGTCGCCGACGATCACGATACTGCCCGGCAGGTCGAGGGAGAGCAGCGCCTGGATGTTCTTTTCCACCGCCACGCGCGCGACGGTCAGAAAGATCGGCCGGGGCAGGCCGCCGAACGGGGCATCCGTCTTCGGGCGCGGATAGAACAGCGTGTTGTCGATCCCCCGGCTCCAGCGCATCAGATTGTTGAAGCCATGACCCTCGAGTTCGCGGGCGAGGCTTTCGGTGGCGACCATGCAGCCATTGCCGGCATTGTGGAAGTTGCGCATCATCGAATAGAGCCAGCTTGCCGGGATCGGCAGGCGCGCGGAGACATATTCCGGAAACCGCGTGTGGTAGCTCGTCGAAAAGCGGAACTTCCTTCTGCGGCACCAGCGCCGCGCCTTGTAGCCGAGCGGCCCTTCGGTGGCGATGTGAACGTAATCCGGACGGCTTTCCTCGATCAGGCGGGCCACGTGGCGGTAGCTCGCCAGCGCCAGGCGGATTTCCGGATAGGTCGGCATGCCCATGTTGCGGAACATGTCGGGGGTGATCATCGTCACCTCCATGCCCATCTTCGCCAGCTCGCGATTGGTGTTCTCGATGGTCCGGACCACGCCGTTGACCTGCGGATGCCAGGCATCGGAAACGAGGGTCAGTCTTTTCACCGGTTCGTTCATCAAGAGACTTTCTGGAGCCGAAGGGTCCTTGAGAGGGTTCAGCCGCTTTAGCCCGCGCATATGTCAGTCATATTACAGTGGCACTTTCGCCGTGATTGTGCGTTGCAAAAGAAACGTGGCCGCCGCATTTACCTCGGGCGGTCGCGGAGATAGGCTCACGGCGAGAGCGCGTCCAGGAAAAGTGGATACCGGCTTTCCGTCCGGGCGCGCGTAAAAAAGATAGAGCATTTCGACCAGGGAATTTTCAATGACGGACGGCAATACCGGCAATTGGTGGCGTGGCGGCGTCATCTACCAGATCTATCCCCGCTCCTTTCAGGATACCACAGGCGACGGCATTGGCGATCTGCCCGGCATCACCCGGCGGCTCACCTATGTGGCCGAACTCGGCGTCGATGCGATCTGGCTGTCGCCCTTCTTCAAGTCGCCAATGGCCGACATGGGCTATGATGTCTCGGACTACCTCGATGTCGATCCCATGTTCGGCACGCTCGATGATTTCAGGGCGCTGGTCGACGAAGCCCACAGGCTCGGCCTGAAGGTCATCATCGATCAGGTGCTGTCACATACCTCCGACCAGCATCCCTGGTTCAAGGAAAGCCGTTCAAGCAAGGATAATCCCAAGGCCGACTGGTATGTCTGGGCTGATGCCAAACCCGATGGCACGGCGCCCAACAACTGGATGTCGATCTTCGGCGGTCCGGGCTGGGAATGGGACGGCACCCGCAAGCAGTATTACATGCATAATTTCCTGACGAGCCAGCCCGATCTCAACTTTCATTGCGAGGCGGTGCAGGATGCGTTGCTCGACGCGGTTCGGTTCTGGCTCGATCTCGGTGTCGATGGCTTCCGCCTCGATACGGTCAACTATTATTTCTGCGACGACAAGCTGCGCGACAACCCGCCGATGCTGGAGGATGACGATGCCGCCGGCCTCGATGCCCCCGATGTGAATCCCTACGGTTTTCAGAAGCACATTTACGACAAGACAAGGCCGGAGAATATCGGCTTTCTGAAGCGTTTCCGCGCGCTGCTCGATCAATATGACGACCGCTCCTCGGTCGGCGAGGTCGGCGATGGCGCGCGCTCATTGAAGACGGTTGCCGATTATACCGCCGGCAATGACAAGCTTCATATGTGCTACACCTTCGATTTCCTCGGACCGGATTTCTCGCCGGCCCATATCCGCAAATGCGTGGAGAATTTCTTCGCCGTGGTCTCGGATGGCTGGGTGTGCTGGGCGTTTTCCAACCACGATGTCGATCGCCATGTCTCGCGCTTTGCGAAAACGGAGGCCGAACGCGAGCCGGTCGCGCGGCTCGCCATTTCGGTTCTGGCAACGCTCAGGGGTTCGATCTGCCTCTACCAGGGCGAGGAGCTTGGCCTGCCGCAGGCGGAGCTTGCCTTCGAGGATCTGCGCGACCCCTACGGCATCCGCTTCTGGCCGTCCTACAAGGGCCGCGACGGTTGCCGCACGCCGATGCCGTGGAGCAATGTGCCGCCTGATGCCGGCTTTTCCACGGCCGAAAAGCCCTGGTTGCCGGTGCCGGAAGCCCATCTGCCGCTTTCGGTGTTCGAGCAGACACCGCGGCCGGATTCGGTCTACAGCCATTACCGCGCCACGCTCGCCTTTCGCGCCGAGCACGCGGCGCTGTTTGACGGCGATATCGAATTTCACGACTGCGAAAACGACGATGTGCTGATGTTTACCCGCAGCAAGGGCAATGAAACATTGCTGTTCGTCTTCAACTTCGCCGACACGCCGCAGGCGGTGGCGTTGCAGATGGCCGTTGATCACGTCCATTCGCTTGATCTGCCGGGCATGACGGGCGTGCTGAACGGCGCCGAGGTGGAACTCGGCGCGTTCGACGGGTTTTGCGCGCGGATCTAGAACAGGTTTGCCGCGCTCAATGTGATGGCGGAAACCCGGCATGCCGGGTTTCCGCGTCGGGCTCAGTCTTCGAGCGCCTTGAAGCGATAGAATAATGCGCCGAGCAAGCCACCGGCCAGCGGCGCGACGATGAACAGCCAGAGCTGGGCCAGCGCATGGCCGCCGGCAAGCAGCGCGGGGCCGAAGCTGCGGGCCGGATTGACCGAAACGCCTGTCACCTGAATACCGACAAGGTGGATGGCGACGAGCGTCAGCCCGATCGCGAGCCCAGCAAAGCCGGCGGGCGCCGCGGCGGCGGTCGAACCGAGGATGACGATCACGAAAATCGCGGTGAACACGACCTCGAAGACGAGCGCCGCCGGCAGCGCATATTCGCCGAGATAGCCCGGACCCCAGCCGTTCTGTCCAAGGCTGGCCGTGGAGCCGGCGATGATCGCCAGAACGAATGCGCCCACCAGCGCGCCGGCGAACTGAGCGACCCAGTAGCGCAGCATTTCGCCGGCAGGCATGCGGCCCGCGACAAATACGCCGAGGCTGACGGCGGGATTGATGTGGCAACCGGAGATCGGCCCGATGCCATAGGCCATGGCGACAATGGCGAGACCGAATGCAAAGGCGATGCCGGTCTGCCCGATGGCATCGCCGCCCAGAACGGCCGCGCCGCAGCCAAACAGCACAAGCACCGCCGTGCCGATAAATTCTGCCACGAGTTTCTTCATGTTGAGGACCCCGAAAAAACGGCGGCCCCCATTCCCCGAGCGGCTCGCCGACAATTGAACGATCAATGTGGAGCGACCCAGGTGTTTTTTTCGAGATATGCGCGATTGATTCGCGTTTAGCAAGCAAAATAAGAGAGCGGCAACCTATCCGTCTATCGTCACGGACCAGCCGAAGCGCGCCGACTTGCCGGCGGGCAGCGTGACGGTGAACGGCCGGTCTTCGATCGCCGGGCCCTTGCCGTGGGCCGCGGCCATGCCGTGCCAGGGCTCGACGCAGATATAGGGCGCGCCGGGCTTGGTCCAGAGCGCGAGGTTTGGCAGGTTCTCGAAGCGGAAATGCAGCGACGGGCCGTCCTCGGCGCTGAGGCTCAGCCGATCGCCTGCGCCTTCGGGGAAGATCATCGCATCCTCCTCGAAATAATCATGGTCGAGGGCGAGCAAACCCTCCGCGAAGGGCGAGGCGAGCGGCGTCAGGTCCAAGAGGCCGTCGCGCAGGCGGATCATCGCTGGCGCGGCGCGGTTTGCGAGCGCGATGTGATGGACATGGCCCCTGGTCAGGCCCGGCATCGGCCAGCGGAAGGCGGGATGAAAGCCGAAGCCGAACGGCATTGGCCGGTCGTCCCGGTTATCCACCTCGGCGGTCACCGTCAGCGTCGCGTCCGACAGCGCATGGGTGATCGAGAGCGAGAATTCGAACGGATAGGCCAGCCGCGTCTCGTCCGTAGGGTCGAGCCGGAAGCGGCAGGAGGCGGGCGAGCTGTCCTCGAGCGCGAACACGCTCTTGCGGGCAAAGCCGTGCTGTTGCATCGGGAATGCCATGCCCTCGATCGTCACCCTGTTGTCCGGCGCCTTGCCGACGATCGGAAACAGGATGGGGGCGCGGCCGGTCCAGTAGGCCGGGTCGCCGTCCCAGAGCCATTCGCGCCCGTCCTTGCTGGTGAGAGAGCGGGTCTCGGCGCCAAGCGGCGAGACCGCGACGGCAAGGCGTTCGTTTTTGATCAGAATATCGTCGGACATGACGGCATCTCCCGTTTGCGGCAGCGCAACAGTAGAGCAATTCCAGGTGAAGTGGATACCGGTTCACCGTCCGGAATTGCGTAAAACAAAGAGATAGAGCCTTTTCGCGTTTCCGTGAAACGCGGAATGGCTCTAGTGGAGAACGGCGAAAAGCGGAACCGGTTCTCGCCAAATCCGAGGCAGCGGCGGAAAGCGGCGCGGCGGGCGAACCCGATGCGCCGGCTTTCACGCCCGCAGCGATACGCGGGGCCTCAGATATTGTTCATCAGCACCTTGCGCAGCTTCTCGAACAGTTCGTCGATCTCGGACTTGGAAATGATCAGCGGCGGCGACAGCGCGATGATATCGCCGGTGGTGCGGATCAGCAGGCCATCCTCATAGGCCTTCAGGAAGGCGGTGAAGGCGCGTTTCGTGGCTTCGCCCGCGATCGGCTCCAGCTCGATCGCGCCGATCAGCCCGGTGTTGCGGATGTCGATGACATAGGGGCAGTCGCGCAGGCTGTGGAGCTGTTCTTCCCAATAGGGCGCCAGTTCGGCGGCCCGCGTCAGCAGGCCCTCCTCCTTGTAGGTGTCGAGCGTGGCAAGCGCCGCGGCCGACGCCATCGGATTGCCGGAATAGGTATAGCCGTGGAAGAACTCGATCATGTGTTCCGGGCCGCTCATGAAGGCATCGTGGATCGCGGAGGTCACGAACACCGCGCCCATCGGGATGACGCCGTTGGTCAGCCCCTTGGCGGTGATGATGATGTCCGGTTTGACGTCATAATACTGCGCGGCAAAGGGCGTGCCGAGACGGCCGTAACCGGTGATCACTTCATCGAAGATCAGCAGGATGCCGTATTTGGTGCAGATCTCGCGCAGCTTCTTGAGATAGCCCTTCGGCGGAATGAGGACGCCGGTGGAGCCGGCGACGGGCTCAACGATGACGGCTGCAATGGTCGAGGGGTCGTGGAGCGTGACGATCCGCTCGAGTTCGCTCGCAAGATCACCACCATGCTCCGGCTGGCCCTTGGTGAAGGCGTTCTTCTCCGGCAGGTGGGTGTGGGGCAGATGGTCGACGCCGGTCAGAAGCGTGCCGAACATCTTGCGGTTGGCCACGATGCCGCCGACCGAGATGCCGCCGAAATTGACGCCGTGATAGCCGCGCTCGCGTCCGATCAGCCGGAAGCGCGAGCCCTCGCCCTTCGCCCGGTGGTAGGCAAGCGCGACCTTGAGCGCGGTCTCGACCGATTCGGAGCCCGAATTGGTGTAGAGCACATGGTTCATGCCCTCCGGCGCGATATCGACCAGCCGGTTCGCAAGCTCGAAAGCCTTGGGGTGGGCGAGCTGGAAGGCGGGGGCGTAATCGAGTTCGCCGGCCTGTTTGCGGATCGCCTCAACGATCTTCGGCCGGCAGTGACCGGCGTTCACGCACCAGAGCCCCGCGGTCGCGTCCAGAACCTTGCGACCGTCGGCGGTCGTGTAATACATGTCCTTGGCGGCCACGAACATGCGCGGGGCCTTCTTGAACTGCCGGTTGGCGGTAAACGGCATCCAGAATGCGTCGAGATTGTTGGGCGTCACATTGGCGCTGTCGGACATGAGCTGCTCCACAAAAGAAAGCGACCCGTCGCCGGGCCCTGTTGCTTCAATACTATTGGAGAGCACGTTATCAGCGGTACCGCCGCCGTCAAGCGAAAGCCTCTGCCAGAAGGCACAATCCGTCAGGCATCGCCCTGACTATCCCTGTCGGCCCGCGATGCGCCGACCGACAGAGGCTCAGCCCGCCTTGCGGCTGGCAATCATTTCCTCGTCGTAGATCTCTCCGAGCGTGTCGAGAAGCTTGCGGACCGGTTCGGCATGCGTGCTGTAATAGATGGTCTGCGCTTCGCGCCGCGTTTCAACGAGGTTCTGGGCGCGCAGCTTCGACAGGTGCTGCGACAGGGCGGATTGACTGAGGCCGACGCGGACCGCGAGCGCGCCAACCGGCATCTCCCGTTCGATCAGCACGCAGAGAATCTGAAGACGCTTCGGGTTCGCCATCGCCGAAAGCAGGCTGGCGGCCGGAGAGGTCTTGTCTGACAGTTTGTTTGCGCTCACATCAGTACTCCTTGGATCGACAGTAAGTGTCAATAATTTTCCAATGCCTAAAATGGAATGTAACTGAGTCTCCCGGAAAAAAATAATACGAAATTTAGGGTATTTTTTAACAGGGTGACCGAAAATAAAGGAGAAATCCATTTCCGTCCGCCCTCTGCATCGAATTAACTCGACTGATTACTGACAAATGACAAGCAGGTGCCGATCTCAACGTGACGCGACATGCGGTCAGGCTTTCATCCGGGTTCGATCAGATCCTTGCCCTCGATGGCATAGGCCTTGCCAAAACCGCCATTGAGGTTCGCCGATACAGGCGACAGTCGGAAAAGGTTGAAATCGGGGAAATCGATATAGGTCTTCGCCTTCGGGTGACGCTCGAGGAACCGCTCCCGCATCCGCGCGTGGTCGTCGCTGCCGCGTTCAATGACCCCGGCCAGGCACCGCGTCGTCATGCGCGGATGGGCCATCGGGTCTCCCTTTCCAGGTTCCCCCGTCAAAAGCGATACCCTGCCGTCGCGCTGAATCGCCCTGGTATGGCTCGACAGCGCCGAAATCAGGATCACGGGCGCGCCGTCGGTGTCGGTCGCGATCAGCACCCGGCTTGCAAGCGGAAATCCGGTCTCCGGTTCGTTGACGGCAAGGGCGGCAAAGCCGGCATCGCGCAGAAGCGATTTTGCCAGCCGGATCGCCGCTTCGTCGGTTTCGCGCAGGGGAGAGGATTTCTCGTTCATGCCAAAGGCTCCGCGGATCGGGGCCGCCGCGGCGAAAGGCTGGCTGTAATCTCGCGGTGCGAGATCGTTCCGGCAATGCGCCCGCCTTCGACGACGCCGATCGTTCCGGGCCGTTCCGCAAGCACGCGTATCAGCGTCATGGCCGGCGTTGCGGCTTTGACGGTCGCGGCGATCTGCGTGTCCAACTGGCTGCGCGAGGATACCGGGTTCATGATGTCTCCTGCCGTCAGAACCGTGAGCGGGTTGGTGTTGGCGACGAAATCGGCAACATAGTCGTTTGCCGGGTTCTTGATGATTACGCGCGGCGTATCCGTCTGGATTATCTTGCCGCCTTCCATGATCGCGATGCGATCGCCGAGCTTGATGGCTTCATCGAGATCGTGGCTGACGAACAGGATCGATTTTCTGAGACGCTGCTGCAACTCCAGCAACTCATCCTGCAGATGCGCGCGGATCAGCGGATCGAGCGCCGAAAACGGCTCGTCCATCAGCAGGATGGGGGCGCCGGTGGCAAAGGCGCGCGCCAGGCCGACACGCTGCTGCATGCCGCCTGAAAGCGCGTCGATCGGGCTGTCGGCCCAGTCGGAGAGGTTGACCAGCGCAAGCTGTTCTTCGATGCGCTCGCGCCGCTCGCGTTTGGGCACGCCCGAAAGCTCGAGCCCGAGGCCGACATTTTCGGCAACGCTCAGCCAGGGCAGCAGCGCGAACTGCTGGAACACCATGGAAACGGACCGTGCCCTCAGCGCCCTGAGCGCTTTGGCGCCGGCGGCATAGGGATTGATGACGCCGTCTTCGGTATGCACCTCGACGTCGCCGCGCACGACCGGTGCCAGGCCATTGACGGCGCGCAGCAAGGTCGATTTTCCAGAACCCGAAAGGCCCATCAGCACGACGATCTCGCCGCGTCCAAGCTTCAGCGAGGCGTTGGAGACGCCGACGAGGCTGCCGGTGCGGGCGTGAATGTCATCACGCGAAAAACCGGCATCGATGAGCGGCAGGGCGCGGCGCGCATGCCTGCCATAGACGATATCGATTGCGTTGATCTCGACGACTGTTTCCATGGGTTCTGCGTCAGTATGGGCAGGAGGGGATGGCAGGCGGCTGTTTCTCATATTCAGGGCGAAGCGGCAAGATGCGCAGCGCGAAAGCGGCGGCCCGCGCTTTTCTGTGGCTTTCTGCGATTCAGACTTCTTGCGGGCTGCCGTTCGCGGCAAGAAAGAACAAAAAGGACCGCAAAATGGCGAAACTTCACTTTTACTATGCCACGATGAACGCCGGCAAATCGACCTTGCTGCTTCAGGCCGCCTATAATTACCGCGAGCGCGGCATGCACGCCGTTATCCTGCTGGCAGAACTCGATGATCGCGGCGGCAAGGGCGTGGTTTCCTCGCGGATCGGGCTCAAGGCCGAGGCGGTCACGTTCGGCCAGGACACCGACCTGTTCGAATGCGCGGGCGCGCTCGACCAGGAGCGCAAGATCGATTGCCTGTTCGTCGACGAGGCCCATTTCGCCACCGCCGAGCATGCCTGGCAATTGGCGCGGGTCGTCGATGAACTCAAGATTCCCGTGATGGCCTATGGCCTCAGATCCGATTTCATGGGCCGGCTGTTTCCGGCATCGGCCGAACTGTTCGTGCTCGCGGATGAAATCAGGGAGGTGCGGACCATCTGCCATTGCGGTCGCAAGGCCACCATGGTGGTGCGTCTGGATCAGGCCGGCAACGCGCTGCTCGAAGGCCCCCAGATCGAGGTCGGCGGCAATGACCGCTATGTCTCCTATTGCCGCCTCCACTGGAAGGAAAAGACCGGCCGCCGATAGCGCGTTTCCTGCTGCGCCGCTCGGCGCGCTTATTCGATCAGCTTGAGACGGATCGCCTTTGCCACCAGTTGGGCCCTGTTGACGCATTCCATCTTGCGGATCGCGTTCGCCAGATAGGCGTTTATGGTGTGGTCGGAGAGGTTGAGGATCCGGCCGATCTCGTGCGAGGTCTTGCCCTCGGCGGTCCATTTGATGACTTCCAGTTCCCGCGAGGACAGGCTCTTCAGGTGGTGGGCGGAAACCGGCCGCAACTGCTCGAACCGGCGGCAGGCGGTGACCGCAAGCCGGTCGAGCTCCGCCTTTTCCGCGTCGTCGAGCGGTTCGCGATCCCCGAACAGCAAAAACGCCAGGGGCTCCGGCTGACAGTCCGGCGCCGTGAAGACAACCCCCATGCGAACATGGATGGTCTTGAGGCGCTGGCCGAAAGCCGCCTCCGTGTCATCCAGTTCGAACTGGTCGATATCCCACTCGATCGGCGAGGTCGCAGCTCTCCACGACCGGACAAAGGCGGAATTTTGCAGGATCTCCGCCTGGTCATAGGCCGCGATGAGGGGATAGGGAAGCGAGGTAAAGTGAATCAACGACTGCAACAGCGCGTCCCCGCTCTGGGGAATATCAGTCAACGTAAAGTGGTTAAAACCAAAGGTTGACGTGATCTCTCCAAGCGCTACGATAAGCTCTGTCGTTGTGTCCGAACGCGCGACCCGCGCCCGCAGTTCCAGAATTCTGGATTCGTCCATCATCATCGCTATTTCTGCCATAACTTGTTGTCTCTTAATCATTTTTCGCATTTCAGCCCAAGGCGGACGAGAAGGGTCGGTGACCTCCCGAGGAATGTTATGAGAATAATGTTCGCGGACTATTCCCTCTTGAGTTGACATGGAAACTCTTTGCAGGCGACCATTGTCTTTAGTTTGATAAACCTTTCGACATGTAAAAATCAAGCTATGGTTGTAAATGTAATGTGAATATTCTTGTTCGGGCTACGATCTGCTCATGGTTTCATGGTGCGGAGGGGATTCCGGCCGGACTTTCTCGCCCTGGCGCAAAGCGCGGCAAATGCGCAGGTCCGCGCGCCGCCGGGCAACGACAAGGGCCGCCGGGAAACTGTCAGGGGTGAGCGTCTGGCCCGACGCCGGATAATCGCGGATTGCGACCTGCTATATTGCCTACTCGGCCGCCCGGCGCTTCTCCGAGGCCGCGACATCCGCCTCGACCACCGCAAGGCTCGCCATGTTGACGATGCCGCGCGAGGTTACCGAGGGCGACATGATGTGCGCCGGCAGGGCGCTGCCGAGCAGGATCGGCCCGACATGAAGCGCCTCGAGCATGCTCTGGACCACCGTCATGGTGATATGGGCGGCATCGAGCGAGGGGAAGATCAACAGATTGGCTTCGCCCGTCAGCGTGCTGTTGGGCATGGCGCGTTCGCGTAGCAATTCGGAAATCGCGGTATCGCCGTGCATTTCGCCGTCGACCTCGAGTTCGGGCATGCGGGCGCGCACCAGCGCCAGCGCTTCACGCATCTTTGTCGCGCTCTCGGAATCGCGCGAGCCGAAATTGGAGTGCGAGACGAGTGCTGCCTTCGCCGTGATGCCGAAGCGGGCAACGGCGCGGGCGGACTGGATCGTGGTCTCCGCGATCTCTTCCGCGCTCGGGCAATAGGTCACATGGGTATCGGCGAAGAAGGTCGCGCCGCGGTTGGAGATCAACAGGCCAAGGCTCGAGAAGTCGCGCACATCCTCATGCTTGCCGATGATGCTGCCGATATCGCGAAGGTGCTTCTCGAACCGGCCCTCGACGCCGCACAGAAGCGCATCCGCATCGCCGCGCTTGACCGCGAGCGCGCCGATCACCGTGGTGTTGGTGCGCACGATGGTGCGCGCGCGCTCCGGGGTGACGCCCTTGCGCGCGACGAAGGAGAGGTATTCGTCGACATATTCGCGGAATCGCGAATCGCTCTCCGGGTTGATGATCTCGAAATCCTCATGCAGCTTCATGCGCAGACCGTAGCGCTTCATGCGGGTTTCGAGCACGTTCGGTCGCCCGATCAGGATCGGCTGGGAGATACCTTCCTCGATCAGCACCTGGGCGGCGCGCATCACGCGCTCGTCCTCGCCGTCGGAGAAGATCACGCGCTTGCGCGCCGCGGCCTTGGCGGCGGCGAAGACCGGCTTCATCACCAGGCCGGAGCGGAAGGCGAAGCGCGTCAGGTTTTCGTAATAGGCCTGGTAGTCCGGGATGGGACGTTCGGCGACGCCGGTTTCTTCCGCCGCGCGGGCGACGGCCGGCGCAATGCGCAGGATCAGGCGCGGGTCGAAGGGCGAGGGGATCAGATAGTCCGGGCCGAAGATCAGCGGTTCGCCGTTGGCCGATGTCCGCGAGGCTTCCCATACCTCTTCCTTGGCCAGCCCCGCGATGGCGCGCACGGCGGCCATCTTCATTTCCTCGTTGATCGTGCGCGCGCCGCAATCCAGCGCGCCGCGGAAGATATAGGGGAAACACAGGACGTTGTTGACCTGGTTGGGGAAGTCCGAACGCCCGGTGCAGATCATCGCATCCTCGCGCTCGGCGCGGGCGAGATCGGGCATGATTTCCGGCACGGGATTGGCGAGCGCCATGATCATCGGGCGCGGCGCCATCTGCTTGAGCAGCGAGGGCTTCAGCGCACCTGCGACCGAGAGACCGAGAAACACGTCGGCGCCGGCGATATGGTCGGCCAGCGCATGGGCGTCGCTTTCCTGGGCGTAGATCGCCTTCCACTGGTCCATATTGGTCTCGCGGCCGGGATAGACCAGGCCATCAATGTCGAAGACCCAGATATTCTCGCGCCTGGCGCCGAGCGAGACCAGCAGGTTGAGGCAGGCAAGCGCCGCGGCGCCGGCGCCCGAGGCCACGATCTTGACGTTCTCCAGCGCTTTTCCGGCAAGCTCCAGCCCGTTCAGGATCGCGGCGGCGACGATGATGGCGGTGCCGTGCTGGTCGTCGTGGAAAACCGGGATCTGCATCTTCTCGCGCAGGATCCGCTCGACCTCGAAACATTCCGGCGCCTTGATGTCCTCGAGGTTGATCCCGCCGAAGGTGGGCTCCAGCGCGGAAATGGTGGAGACCATGCCATCGATCGACGGCGCGTCGATTTCGATATCGAAGACGTCGATGCCGGCGAATTTCTTGAACAGAACGGCCTTGCCTTCCATCACCGGCTTGGAGGCGAGCGGGCCGATATTGCCGAGACCGAGAACGGCCGTGCCGTTCGAAATCACGGCGACCAGATTGGCGCGGGAGGTGTATTGCGCGGCGTCATTGGGATTTTCGTGAATGGCGATGCAGGGCGCGCCGACGCCGGGCGAATAGGCAAGGGCGAGGTCGCGCTGGTTGCCGAGCGGCTTGGTCGCCTGGATTTCCAGCTTACCGGCACGCGGATAGCGGTGATAAAAAAGAGCCTGCTGCTGGAGGTCTTCCCCGGCGGGCTTCTTTCCTGTCGGTTCGCTCATCGTCTGGTCTCCTTGCACGGCGAAAAATCCGGTCCCCATAAAGTCGGGCGACTATATGGTCGGAAAAAAGGAACTGCAATCCATCCGGATCGCTTCCGGCGTTTTTGGATTTCGTTAGGCGTTGCGGTTGGCGACGCAGTGTTTACACATCCTCGTCTTCCGCGAACTGCTTTTTCGCGTATGTTAGCGGCTTCTGAAACCGCGCCCGCGCGGCAAACCATTATCACGGAGCTGATTTATGAGCACAAACCGCATGTTGCAGCCGATGGCGCCGATTTTCCTGGCCGTTCTGCGTGTCGTCACGGGGCTTCTCTTTCTGGAGCATGGTACCCAGAAGATCCTTCATTTTCCGGTCTCGGATTTTCATCCCCCGATGTTTTCGCTGCTGTGGGTCGGTGGCATTCTCGAAATCGTAGGCGGCGTACTGATCATTCTCGGCCTCTTCACCCGTCCGGTCGCCTTCGTCCTGTCGGGCATGATGGCTGTTGCCTATTTCATGATGCATGCGCCGAATAGCTTCTTCCCGGCGCTGAACGGTGGCGATGCGGCGATCCTGTTCTGCTTCATCTTCCTCTATCTCGTCTTCGCCGGTCCCGGCTCCTTCAGCCTGGACGGCAAGCGCAAGTAAGCTTCAGCGCATTCAAGACACACTAAAGCGGGCCCTGGCGCCCGCTTTTTTGTTGTGCCCGCGAAGCATGGTTGCCCTTTTGCCCGATCCGTTTTAGGCCACGGCAGAGATAGAAGGAGATCGGCCGCCATGATGCCGAAGCAATATATCATTCCCGGCATGATGATCCGGGACATGCTGGTGCCGGTGCCGCTCGACTGGAGCCGTCCGGAGGGGCCGGTGCTGCAGGTTTTCGCCCGCGAGATCGTCGATCCGGTCAAGCGGCGGGAGAACCTGCCGGTGCTTGCCTTCCTGCAAGGCGGACCGGGCGGCAAGTCGCCGCGTCCGGTCGCCGGCGGCCCGCCATGGCTGCAGGCTGCGCTGAAAACCCACCGGGTGGTGCTGATCGACCAGCGCGGAACCGGCCGCAGCAGCCCGATCGATGGCCATGTCATCTCCCGCTTTGAAAACGGCGAGGCGGCGGCGGACTACCTGATGCATTTCCGCGCCGACAGCATCGTCGCCGATTGCGAGCACATCCGCAAACAATTGCTGGGCGATGTCAAATGGGAGACGCTCGGCCAGAGCTTCGGCGGGTTCATCACGCTCACCTATCTGTCGCGCGCGCCGGAGGGGCTCGCCGCCTGCTATGTCACGGGCGGGCTTGCCGGACTTGCCGCCGAGGCGGAGGAGGTCTATCGCCGCACCTATCCGCGCGTTCTTTCCAAGAACCGGCGCTATTACCAGCGCTATCCCGAGGATGAGCGGCTTGCCGCCCGCATTGCCGATTTCATCGAAGACAACCCGGTTTACCTGCCGGACGGCGACCGGTTGAGCGTGCGCCGGCTGCAGACCCTGGGGCTGGGGCTCGGCATGGGCCCCGGACATGAGGTGCTTCATTTCCTGCTCGACGAGGCCTTCGCGGACCCTGACGAAACGCGGCTGTCGGAGAGTTTCCTGTTTTCAGTGATGGCCGAGACCGGTTTTGCCGGCAATCCGCTGTTCGCGGTGCTGCAGGAAAGCATCTATGCCCAGGGGCCCCGGCCCACCGCCTCCGCCGCTGAACGGATAAGGGGCGAATTCCCGCGCTTCGATCCGGCACGCCGGCCGCTGCTGTTCACCGGCGAGATGATCTATCCATGGATGTTCGAGGAAATCCGTTCGCTGCGCCCGTTTTCCGCCGCCGTCGAGGTGCTTGCGGCAAGAACGGACAATCCGCCGCTTTATGACGCCACGCGGCTGTTCGCCAATGACGTTCCGGTGGCCGCCGCCGTCTATCACGACGACATGTATGTCGATGCGGGCCTGTCGCTGGAGACCGCGAACCGTCTCGGCAATTGCCGGACTTGGGTCACCAATGAATATGAACACGACGGCGTGCGCCAGAGCCCGGCGGTTTTCGAACGGCTGCGGGAAATGGTGATGGCCGAGGGCGGTCCGCACGGGTGAGCGCCGCAGGGCGCAGGGGCGACGACGCGCGCTTTGCCCCCACAGGCAGTCTCAGCCGGATTGCGGCAGTCCCTGCTTGCGCCGTTCGCCAACGCCCGCGGGCGGTGCGCCCGGCTTGTCAACCAGCCGGAACCGCGCCGGGAACGGGGCGTCATCATCCCTGACGTTCCGCTTGTCGAAGACAGTATAGCGGTCGCGCCCGGCATTCTTGGAGCCGTAGAGCGCCACGTCCGCATGGGCCAGAATATCGTTGTAACCGGCCTGGCTTCCGGGCATGTACACCGCCACGCCGACGCTGACCGTCAGGTGCAAGACCTTTCCATTGACGCACACCGCGCGGGCGCGAACCTGCTCGACCAGCGTTTTGGCAATCTCGGCCGCCTGTTCGGCGCCTTCGCCCGGCAGGAGGAGTGAAAACTCGTCGCCGCCGGTGCGGGCAAGGAGCCGGGTATCGCTGTGCAACTGGTCAAGGGCCGTGC
Source organism: Martelella mediterranea DSM 17316 (assembly GCF_002043005.1). Classification (NCBI taxonomy): domain Bacteria; kingdom Pseudomonadati; phylum Pseudomonadota; class Alphaproteobacteria; order Hyphomicrobiales; family Aurantimonadaceae; genus Martelella; species Martelella mediterranea. The sequence goes on from NZ_CP020330.1 coordinate 1,247,984, forward strand.
GGGTGAAATGGCGCAAGGCCTCGTCGCCAACGGCGTGACCGTAACTGTCGTTCCAGTTCTTGAACTTGTCGATATCGATCAGGAGCACGCTGTAAGGCATATTCGCGGCCGCGCACAACGCGTGAACGCGCTCGATCTGAAACATGAAATCGCGGCGGTTTGAAATGCCCGTCAGTTCATCGCGCTTGGCCATATTTTCCGCCTCGTGCAGCAGGTGCTCGATGATCATCAGCGCGATGCCGAAAACCAGAAGCGACGCGCTGACCATGCCGAGAAGCAGCCCATAGGTCTGAACGTGTTCGAGCGACGGTATGGCGTAAAGCTCGAGACCCTTTGCCGCGCAGGCGAGGCCGATCGTCAGATAGGAGAATATGCCGATGACGGCGCCCGCCGCCGCAAGCTGGATGCCGAAACTGTTGCGGCTGCCATGTTTCACGAACAGCGGGAGCAACAGGAACAGCGGCAGGATCTGCGCGAACACGAAGATCGCCTCGCGCAGCAGCCAGCGTTGGTGAAACACGATCAGCAAAGCCAGGGTGACCAGCAATGCGGTTGCCGCCTGCCGGGCGCGGATAGGCCGGCCGAAAAAGCTCCGCACGCCGCAATAAAGCAGCCATAGCCCGCACACGATGCTTTCCAGGGCGAGAATGCTGATCCATGCGGCACTATCCGGCGACAGGCCCGTCTTCAGCGCAGCGCCAAAGGAAACCGCCAGGCTCGAGCCGAACAGATAGCGCGCGGCCGGAAGACCGCGATAGGCAAGGCCCGTCGTCGCCCAAACCACCGCAGCGATGATCGCGACCACGAGGTTCACGACTTCGAGGGTCTTGAAATCCAGTAGAGGCAAAGCCTGCATCAAACGCACCGCAATCGGTTAGTGGGCCGACTGCCAGTGAGTCTGTCCATAAGCTGCAAATCCTCAACTAAGAGGATGGTTCCCTTGTTTACCAAAAAAGTCCTGCGTATTCAGGTCTTCCGACCCTTGAAAGATTTGGCCAGCACGAACATCTCAACGGATTCCGAACGCGAGGCCGCAGGCTTGACGTGGATCACCTGACGAAAGTTCTGCTTGAGCATGGTCAGGAGATCGTGCTCTGCCCCGCCCTGGAAGGTCTTGGCGAGAAAATGTCCACCCTCAGCCAGCGTTTCCACCGCAAAATGGGCCGCGACTTCGCACAGATACATGGTGCGCAGGTGGTCGGTGCGGCGGTGGCCGGTGGTGGGCGCGGCCATGTCGGAGATGACCACATCGGGCGGTCCGTCCAGCGCCTCGCGCAGAAGGGCAGGGGCGGTCTCATCGAGGAAATCCATCTGGAAGAACTTCACCCCCGGAACGCCGTCCATTTCCAGGAAGTCGATGGCCGCGACGCGAATGTCGGTATCGGTGGAACCCGTGACCTTGGCCGCGATCTGCGACCAGCTTCCGGGTGCTGCCCCCAGATCGATGATCCGGCGCGCGCCTTTCAGAATCTGGTGCTTCTCGTCGATCTCCAGCAGCTTGTAGGCCGCGCGGGCGCGAAAGCCCTCGGTCTTCGCGCGCTGTACATAGGGGTCGTTGATATGACGTTCGAGCCAGCGGCGCGATGAGGCCTTCAGCTTGGTCTTCTTGACCTTCTGGCCGATTTTGCGACCTGTTCTGGCCGGCTTGGCGGGTGGTTTGGTCACGTTCAGTCCCATTCAGTCATTGTTTGCGGCCGCGCCCTGGCGGCGGCTGAAGCCGCCGCGGCGGCGCTGTTTGCGCCAGACCCCGTCATGCATCATCATATCGGTCAAAAGTCCCTCGCGCAGGCCGCGGTCGGCGACCCGCATGCGCGAGGACGGCCAGCGCCGGCGGATCGCCTCCAGGATGGCGCAACCGGCGAGCACGAGGTCGGCGCGATCCGGGCCGATGCAGGGGTTTGCGGCGCGGCCGGCGAAATCCCATGACAAGAGCTTGGACTGCATGGCCGTGACCTCATCATCGGAGAGCCAGATGCCGTCGACCTTGCGGCGGTCATAGCGCGGCAGATCCAGATGGACGCCGGCCAGCGTGGTGACGGTGCCCGAGGTGCCGATCAGGTGAAAGCCCTCGTCGTCCTTTCCGCCGCCGATGCCCGGACAGTTGAAATCGCCGAGCATCCGGGTGACTTCCGCCACCATGTTCTCGAAGATTTCCGGCGTCACGTCATGGCCGCCATAGCGCTCCGACAGCGTCACCACGCCGACGGGAAGCGATGTCCAGTGCGAGATGTGGTTGGCGAGCCGGTAGGACCGGTTCTCGTCGAGCTTGATCACAGCGATTTCGGAGGAGCCGCCGCCGATATCGAACAGCACGGCCGACCGCGTCTCCCGCCCGATCAGCGACGCGCAGCTCGATACCGCCAGTCTCGCTTCGGTTTCGCGGTTGACGATTTCGAGCTCCAACCCGGTTTCCTCGCGCACCCGTTTGAGGAAGATCTCTCCGTTATCGGCCGAGCGGCAGGCCTCGGTGGCGATCAGCCGCATGCGCCGGACGGACCGGCCCCTGAGCTTTGCCGCGCACATGGCAAGCGCCTCGATGGCGCGGTCCATGGCGGCGGGCGAAAGGCTGCCGGTGGCGGCAAGGCCTTCGCCCAGCCGCACGATGCGCGAGAAACCGTCGACCACCCGAAACTGATGGTGACGCGTGGGCTGGGCGATCAGCAGCCGGCAATTATTTGTGCCGAGATCGAGCGCGGCATAAAGGCCATGGCCGGGTGCGCGTTGCGGCGCGGCGGGGTCGCCCTGCCGCGCCTCGCGCCGGGGCGGCGGCGGAGAGGGCTGTGCGACCGGTTCGGCGCTGGCAGCGGGTTTGTTGCCGGCTATATGCTTGCAGCCATCGGCGCCGAGCGGGCCCTTGGTATGCGCCCGGCGGCCGCGCCGACGCTTGCGTTTGCGCCGCGCCGGCTTGTCGTCGTCATGATCGGGGCTGTTGGCGAGGGTCTCGCCGGTTTTCTGGTCCGAAGAGGGATGACGCGCGGCCTTGCCGTTGCGGCCATGCTTCGCTTCGCCGCTCTCCGGCGAACGCACCTGTTCGCTGCCGTCTGCAACGACGGCATCCTGCGATGCGGGCACTCCGGCGGCGGCCTTGCGGCGACCTTTCCGGGATCGGCGGCGAGCGCGTTTGCCCTTGCCGCCATTGTTCAAGCGCGCCCCGCCATCGGACAGCTCAACGCTGTTTTGGGGGTCTTCCACTTTGCCAATTCCATCACGCCGCGCAAACCGCAGTGGCAGTTCGCAGCAAGGCGCTCATATGATTTTCAGTTGACGTGATCATAGCAGCGTAAGGCCGGAAGGCCAATGACTTTTCTGCGAGGCCGCCGGCCGCGCCCATTGCTGCTCCGTCCGGTCACGTTTGGGCGACGCCGCCGCCTTCCTGCTGCAAGCCCTTTGCTGGCACGGCGGATCAAGCGGCAACGCCCGGTTTCGGGCAATCCTGATCCGTCAGAACCGTAACGGGCGGCGGGATTGGCATCATTCGCCCGATGCTGTCGACAGCGACCGCGCCGAAGCACGGAAAATTTTGCCCCGCCCTCTTGGCAAAGCCCGGCCTTTCTGTTTATAAGCCCACCACATCCACGGTACCCTTCGGGCGCCGCGTTGGGGAATAGGTTAACGGTAGACCCACGGACTCTGACTCCGTTAGTCCTGGTTCGAATCCAGGTTCCCCAGCCAAACAAAATCAATGACTTAGCTACAATCTGCCACAAAGTTCTTGTTACGTTCTGTTGCGTCTGATTATCGTTTATTTTCAACGGTTTTCGGCAATGCCGGGCAATTAGACGCAACACGGATGCAGCAAGAAACACGGCCTTTGTTCCATGTTCGTTCATGCGGCAAGCAGCCCGTCCACCAGTTCCGGCGTTAGCGGCCGAGGATCCGGGAGCGGCAAGCGGATGATATTCGGATTGGCAAGGGCTTTCTTTTTGGCGCGCGTCCGGCGCTTGCATGCGCGAGAATGACAGTTGCCACTGCAATAGGCAGTTGATTTTTCACTGCGGGCTTGGAATTCGCTTCCGCATTCCACGCAAACGCCGATCGAACCCGCGACTTTCTTAGCCCTCTGTTTGGCGACTACTATACCGGCGCATCGCTGTGAACAGCACCTCTGTCCCGGCTTGGGCTGCAGGAATTCTTTTCCGCACCCCTCGCAAATCGCTTCGGTAACCTTCCTCAGTACAGAACTGCCACATTTTCTAGAACAGAACCTTTGCGGTTTACAACCGTTAGGATAGAAACCCCGCCCACACTCTTCGCAAATTCGCTTTTCTTTCGAGTGTCTATAGATGAAGTGCGCGGCACCTCTCACGATGCGTGCTGTCTGGACTTCATGAGCCTGACCTATTTCAAGCAGAACCGCCCTAGCACACTCTGGCGAACAAAAGCGACCAATGGCACCCTCCATAGGGGCAAAGCATCGCGCGCAATAGTCCCTTCCCACCGTATAGTAAATTTGCCCCTCATCGAATGAGGGCCTGACGGCACCAATTGACTTCAATGCCTCATTGACCAGAAGCGCCGCTTCATGGTCCGCTTGGCTCCAGCTGTGCCCCTGAAGACACAAAGCAGCGCGTAACCCATGCCGACATGCCGCCTCGTGCTCGAACTTCGTCAGTCGAAAATCGTTGAGCGTTTCGGCCAGCCGCGAGACAACATACTTCTGTCGATCGGCATTCAAGAGCCGTTTGACCGTTTTCTTTCGTGGCCGCTTCCTGCCATATCGATATTCAGAAAAGCCGCCAAAAAGCCCATGTAGATAAAAATTGCTGTCTCTTCCTTTCCCCATCACATCACCCGAACATCGCGTCAAACAGCGCCGGCGTCATCTGCCGGCCGGAAGGGGCGGGAAGCGGCTTGTCGCTGTTCTCCGGCCTGTTCTGGCGCTTGTAGAAGTCGGCGACCCAAGCTTCATCCATCGCCCGCAAAATCTGGATATGGCGCTCTTCCATCGGCCAGCCGGCCAAGTCCCGATAGATGGCGATCTCGCCATAGCTGATCGGGTTCGGGCCATTGGCGTTCCATGTCCGCGCGCCGTGAAGGTCGCAGAACCACTGCCACAACAATTGCCCGCCCTCCGGCACCTGAAGCCGTTCGCCGGCCGACTGGCGTTTCACGATCGCGACAAGAAGCTTTTCCATATCGGCCATGAGGTCACCCAATCCTGTTCGGGTTGCGGTTGATCTGCTGAACGCGGCCGGGCAGAACGCGGCGGCTGAACTGGTCCAGAGCTTCATTCATCTGCCGTTCGGCTCCGATGCGGGCCTGTTCAAGAATGGCTTTGTCGCCCGTGCCGTTCACCGTCAGCGTCATGTTGAAATTCGCCGTGGTGGTCGATGAGCCGCCCGCGCTGGCGCGTATCTGGTGGTTCGGGATCACCTGCGCACCGCGGGGAAGGTTCACCAGCTCGGGGCCACGCTCGCCAACGATCGCGGGGCCGCCAGGCGCGAAGTCGGTTCCATCGGCATAAAGGCCGGTGACAAGGCCCGCAGCGACATTTGCCTTTGCAATTGCCAACTGCCCACCGCCGCGTGTCCCTGCCGAGAATATCCCGCCAAGCAGGCCGGACCCGCCGCCAAACAGGCTCGCCAGCGGGCCTTCACCCAACAACGCGGCTTGCGCGGTCGCCTCGATAAGCTTGTTGATGAGGCTGTCGAGCGCATCATTGCCGGTATCGATGACCGGTATCAGCGCCGCGAAACTGTCGACGGCAATACCCTTGAAGAATTCCGCCGTCTCTGCGGCCTGCTGCTGCGCTTCCGTCTGGTCGTGGATAGATTCCGTCAGTTGCTGAACATAGGCGATCTCTTCCGGGAGAGCTTCCGTTCCGGCATTGCGCGCGGCGATGTAGGCCCTCTTCTGCTCTTCCGTCATGGAAAGCATGCGCGCCTCGTCCTCGAGGGACTGGATATAGCGCTCCAGGGCTCGCCGTTCCGCCTCGATGCGTGACGCCTCCGGGTCGCGCTTTGATCGTTTGCTGCCCTTTGAAGGCTCGCGATCAGTCTCGACCGTGATCGGCGGCAGCGTGGTGGTCCCGCCCGAATTGCGATCATTCAAGAGCTGCGTGATCTCGGCATCTTCACGGTTCGCCTCGGCAAGCTGCTTCTTGAGGTTGTTCAGCACCCGTCGCCGCGACTGGTCCGTCATCTTCGGATTGTTCTCGACAGCGAGGATCCTGTTCTCCAGGTTCATGCGGGTATAGGCGAGCTCCGATTGCCGGGCCTCCAGGCCGGCCGTGGAACGCTCGTCAAGGCTGCGCATTGCGTCGACCGTCGCCGCGATCGCGCTCGCCACGTCGGCCGCAAGCTCGGCCGTGCTGATCAGGATAGGCGCCAGATCGACCAGCGCCTTGGAGAACTGTGTGTTCATGATCCGCGTGGCGGTGTTGAGCTGGTCGTTCATCTCCTCCGCGCTGGCGAGAACTTCATTGTCCACCACAATGCCCAGCTCGCGCGCCTTCTGCGCTGTCTGGTCGATCGCCTCCGATCCGCCCTTAAACACCTCGACCATGCGAACGCCGGCGTCGCCGAAGGCGGCCGCAGCGAGGGCGGCGCGCCGGCTGGCATCCGCTTCCTGCTGGATCGCGTCGGCGACCAGGCGAATGCGCTCCTCCTGCGTCGTGGCATTCTGGATATTTTTCAGAAGAACCGGGTCGAGCTGCTTCAGCTTTGAGACAAGCTCACCCTGATTGACGATCGCCATACCGGCATTGCGATTGAAGGTCTGTAGTGCCACGGAAAGCTGATCGATGCCGACGCCGCCAAGATCGGCCTGATAGGTCAGCTCCTGAAAGAACTCGCCGTCCAGGCCTGTCGCCTTTGCGCTCTTGGCGATCTTGTCGAAATCCTCCAGCGCCGACCGCGCCTTCGTCAGCGCCGCGCCAACGGAGAGGATAGGCGCAAGCACCGCCGCCGCCCCGGCCGCCGCCGTCGCCATGCCGCCCACGGCAAAGGCCTTGCCGAATGCGCCGACCTTCGTTGTCGTGGTGGCAAGCGCCCGGTTCATGGCGCTGGTCGAGCGCTGCATATCGCGCTCCATCCCGCGCGTGGCGGAACGGGAAGAACGCCGCATGCGATCATAGTTCTTGTCGGCCGTCCTGCTGGCCTTTGCCATGTTCTTTTCGAGGTCGTTGATACGAGCCTCGACTAGAACCAGCAGCCGCTCTTCATCGGTCTTCGGCATCAGAACCACCCCATATCTTCGGTGAAATCGTCGCTGTCATAGATCGATCGGCCGGTATCGCCCGCCGCCGCGCGGCCCACGGCCATCGCACAGGCCACCGCGCCGTCAATGCGATCCTTGCTCTTGCCCTTGTGGAAGGCCGTGTTTCCAGCCGCGTCGACGTGAACCACGATGTTTTCGAAGTTCCAGCGCAACACCGGATGCCCGCCATGGATCAGCCGCCGGCCGAGAATGGCGCGCTCCAGCTCTTTCACGGCCGGGGCCATGGTCACCCAGCCCTGCCGCATCTCGACGGCCGGGAAGCCGTCCTCCTGAAGGTTGTTCAGCATGTTGCGCGCCATGTGCGGGTCGAAGGCGATTTCCTGCACATTGAAGCGGGCGCAAAGCTCCCTGATCTGATCTTCGACAATCCGGTAGTCGACGACATTGCCAGGCGTCGGCGTGATGTAGCCCTGTTCGGCCCACTCAGGATAAGGAACGCCGTCACGTTCGGCCCGGCCGCGAAGATTGTCTTCCGGGCAGAAGAACCACGGATGAACGATATAGCCGTCGCCATGCTCCCATGCGGCGACCACGGCGGTCAGGTCGTTGTTTGAGGAAAGGTCGACGGCAAGCCAGCACGGATATTCTTCCATCTCATCGATATCGACGGGGAAGGCACCCTGATCATAGACCAGCATATCCACGAAGGGATCGGCGGAATGGTCGAGCCATACATTCAGGTGAAGCTGGCGGAACGCCTCACGGTCGCCCGGGCGTTCCTTGGCCTCGCGCGCCATCTGGCGAAGCCCCTCAATGTCGGGGAAGCCTTCAGCAAGGCCGGGATTGGCGCGATACCATAGCTCTTCATCCAGCCAGTCGGCATCGCGCGGCGTTTCAAAGAGGATCGGAAGCGTCGCCGGATCGTCTATCTCGCCACGCGCGACCTTGCGTGCATAGTCGAAGAAATCATAGGCAACGTTTTCCTGCCCGCGCCCGGCGGTCGAGATCACCATGAGAAGCGATCCGGGGACTTTCACAAGCCCCGTGCGAACCACGTCCCATAGCTCACGCTTCTTCCAGGCATGCAGTTCATCGACCAGAGCAAACAAGGGGGTGCGGCCGTGCTGGGTTCCGGCGTCCGCTGAGATCGCTTCGAGAAAAGCGCCGGTCTTCGGGGCCGTCAGGCGGTTCTTGGAGTCCGTCAGTTTAAGCTTGCTTTCGGCGGTCGGGATCGCCCGGACGATACCGATTGCCTCATCATAGGCGATGCGGGCTTGTTTGCGGTCAGACGCCGCGAAAATCGCCTCGCCACCATGGACGCGCTCCGGGCCGATGGTATGGAGAAGACCGAGCGCCGCGCCAAGCGAGGTTTTGCGGTTGCCGCGCGGAAGGAGCATTGCGACATTGCGAACAATTCTTCGGCCATCCTGATCGCAAGGGCCATAGATGCGCCGCACGATCCGCTCCTGCCAGGGTTTGAGATCGAAAGCCCCTCCGGGAAGTCTGGATTTCGGATGTCGCAAAGCTCGCAGGAATTTGACGGCGCGCTCACCATAGCCGAAAGGGTCCGGAATATCCGACCCGTCATAAATCCATTCGGGATAGCCGTCACATGTCGAAGAGTGAGAGGAGGTCATCGTCCTGTTCCTTTGGTGCCATCCCGCCACGCGCTCGGCTGGCCGGTGTCAATCCCAACTCGGCGGAAAGCCGGATGATGATCGCCTGCGATTTCCCCAGAAGGCTGCAGGCGGGGTTTTGCTTCAGGCTCTCATCGGCCGACTTGATCAGAACGCCATGTTCATCGATGGCCCGTTGCGCCAGGCGCTCATTCCAGCGCGCCCGCACATAGGACTCGACGCTGCCAAGCATGGCTTCGGTCAGAAGCTTGCGGTCCACCAGGTCGCCGGCCACCGTCTTCCACTCCTCCAGCATGGTCGCATTCAGGCTTTCCGGCATCTCCGGAACCTCTGTCAGCGCGTCCTGTATTTCGCGCGGATCGGCCTTGCGGCCACGTGTGCTCACGGCGCTGCCTCCTGCCCGGTCGAAACGCACCGCAGCTCCAGCCCCTTGCGCCGCCCGATTTCCTTCACCTGCTTCAGGTCGAAGATCAGGCCGTCATGAATGATGCGATCGGCAGGCGTGATCCCGTCGCGCCAGCGAACCCGGAACACCACGGCCGTTTCATCGGTTGCGCCGTAGTCGCGCAGGAATTCATCCGTGCTGGCCTCGACTTTCTGAGCGCGAAGCGTATCAATATCTGTCCAGGTGAAGACGGGTGCGCCGTATTCATTCAGCGTTTGGGCGCTGCGCTGGATCGTGACGATCTGGTCGAGGTTGCCGGCTCTCATGCCGTCACCTCGACAAGCGCTTCAATGTTCACAATGCCATGGCTGAAATTGCCGCCCGGATCACGAAGGAAGCGGTCGCCGGAATAGAAGCAGTCGACGCAATGAAACCCGGTCGCGAGCGCCGGACGCCAGTTCGCCAGCATCACCCGGATAGACCAGGCAATCAGCTTTGCGCCTTCCAGCCCTTCTTCGCGCTTCCAGATATGAAGGTCCATGTAGATGCGCATGCGGTCGCGACCGATCGCCCCGTCATCGACGCTCTGCCCCTCGCCGATGACAATGGAGGGGTCTGGCGCGGGTCGCGCATTGCGGTCGAGAATGTTCGCCGCCGGAACGAGCGCGGTCATTGCCGGACTGGACGCGAGGCGATCGCGAATGGCTTTCTGAAGGGCAAGGTCCGCGCTCATCACTTGCCCCAATGCTTCTTGACAGCTTTCGAGGCGGCGCGCTTGGCGCGGCCGGTGATGCGCTTTTTCAGGAGCCGGTAGGCTGGCCAGAAGAACGGCTGGGCGTGAGCGGCTTTCGTTCCATATTCGACCAGGTGCGGATAGCGCACATCTTCATTGCCCACCGTGATGGCGACGGCGTTTTCAGGGACGGTAATTTCCCCGCCCGGCTGCGAGTAGCGTGGCGTTTGCTGTCCAGGTCCTGTAACGGCGATACTATCCTTCAGATCGCCCGTATCTTCCGGCGCAAGCCGCTTCATCGTCTCGGCAAGCTCGTTGCCGGATTTCAGCATGTCAGGGCCCAGCGCCTCGCGAACGTCCTTCGGGATCGCGTTCAGCCTGCGTTTCAGTCGAGAGATGCCGCCGTCATTCGCCATGTCAGAAGCTCCAGTCCCGATATTCCCGGATGATTTCCCGGACCCCCAGCGGCATGGGGATGGCCGTGACGCCCACAATCACGGCCTCACGGTTCTCATACCAATGGGCGGCGAGCTGCATGACGGCCTCGGCAAGAGACTCCGGAACATCCTCCTGTTCCGCGCCGCCATAGGTTTCCTCGATCTTGAAGCCCAGCAGGCGCTCGATATGGTTTTGCGCGGCCGCGATCTTCTTGCCGATCAGCGCGTCATCCTGATCGCCGGTAATGTTGAGGTGCGCCTTCATTTCATCGAGGGTGACGATCATGCCCGCATTCCTGTCTCGGGGTTGAACTCGCGGCCCTCGGGATCGAGGTGCACCATACTGGATTGGAACATCAGGCCGACTTCCGTCGCCAGGGCGATATTTGCCGCGTCGAGCACGTCATTCCACGAAACAGCGATCGCGACGAACAGGCGCTCGCTGCCGTTAGGGAACACAACCCGGAACCCGTATGCCGGCTCGCCGTGATAGGCGGCCAAGAGCCGGTCATAGGCTTCATCGCCGTCCGATGCGCCCATTGAAAGCTGGAGCCGCGCCGGCCCGATCGCAGTCTTCATATGGCCGGTTATCGGCCCGGCATCGGGTGCGGCCGGGTCCGGCAGGAGGATTTCTTCCAGCGCCCATTCGCCGCCGGCGCGGCCGATCGACTGAACGTCCGGAACTTCCAGCCAGGTCTCGCCGGAAAAGTCGCTCGCCGACACCCTGCGCGCCATCCATCCGGCGCGGGCAGCGCCGATATGGATCGTGGTTCCGGCGACGGCGAACAGCGACATGATCAATCTCCCGTGGCGGCCGCGATCTTGACGACGTTGGAATTCACGCCCAGCGAGATATTCAGCTTCATCACGCTGTTGGCCTCATCGAATGCTTCCGAAGCGCTCATCACCTTGGCGATGAACATCCGTTCCGAAGGCGTCGGATCGCTTCCGGTCGCCGGCGCATCGTTCAGCACCAGGCGGAAGGCGTAATCGTGTGGCGTCTTTTCGGCGGCGATCGCGGCGATCTGGCCGGGGTCGTCATTGTTGATGCCGCACACGACTTCCATGGTTCCCGCCGAACGGGTGCCCTTCAGCGTCTTCCGCCGCGCCGCGTTGATGCCGTCGAAGTTGATCGTCTCCGAAGTGTCGCCCAGCGAGCCAAGGTTCTCCAGGTCGTCGATTTCAACCCAGGTTTCGCCCGTGAAGTCTGCGGCGGCAAAGTCGGCCTTCTGCTGCTCTTTCGGACCGCCGATATAGAGCTTGGCCCCGGCCGTTGGATAAAGGCTCATAATTTCACCTTTCTGGATGCGCGCCGCTCTTCCGATTGCTTGGCGCTGTTGTGACAGTGATGGCAAAGGGGTTGCCAGTTGGTGCGATCCCAAAACAGCCGCTGGTCGCCCCTGTGTGGGGTCTTGTGGTCAACCAGTTGGGCCGGCTTCCCGCAGCGGATGCAGAAGGGGTAGTCTTCAAGGAAGGCTTTGCTTTCCTTCTCCCACTGGCGGGTGTAACCCCGCTCGCGGGCATTCGGGCGCTTCCGGTCGAAGCTGGCCTTTCGGGCCTTGTCCCGCGCGGCCACGAACCTGCATTGCTCGCCCGTCATATGGGTGAGACCGCAATATCCACAAACGCGCGGGCCTTTCGTCGGCATGGTCACCACAATCCGTAGAAGGTGCCGGTCGTGCCGGTCGCCAGAACCCGAACCCCTCGAAAGGCCAGGGTCATTCCGGCCGTCATGGGATAGGGCAGATCAATGCCGCCCTCATCGCGGATGATCGCCGTTCCATCTTCGGCGCAGAAGATAGCCCGGGGGCGGATCGCCATATCTTCCGTGTCGCTCGGGACGATCTCGAAATGACGCTGACCGACTGCCATGGATGAAACGGCATAGCTGGCAAAGGGATCAAACTGAGCCATGTCAGGCTACCGGACGTTCGGCGGCATGGCCCTTGACCAGCACCGCGCCGGCGGCGATCGAGGTTCCGCCGTTCTTCGTGACCACGAGCCGGATATAGCGCTTGAAGCCCTTGTACCCGACCTTCACCACCGCGTTTGCCTCGAGGCTGGCAGGCAGCGCGCCCTCGAGGTGATCGGCTTCGACATCGGTGAAATCGCCGCTCGTCGTCGTGTCCGACTCTTGCAGCTTGGCGGTGAAGTCGCCAGCCGAAGCGATCGCCCCGGTGTTGATCACAACGGCCGCGCTGCCGAAGCCGATCAGGTCCAGCGCTGCGCCCGTCACTGTCGCGGTCAGAACGGCCGGCGCAAGCGCCGCGACCGCTCCGATATTGTTCACAAGATCACGCATATCGTGTTCCTTATCTGAGAGGCGGCAACCGCCGCCGTTGAAGTCGGGAAACGGCGACCCTTACGAGGTCGCCATCTTGAGTTTCTTGAACCGCGCGGCCTGAAGAACACGCCCGCCAACGCGCCGGGTGGCGTGAATGCGGGTGAGACCCTTCGTCGCGAGAAGGTAGGGGTTGACCAAAACGGAGAGGCCCACCCGATCAAGGATCCTGTAAGCCGAGAAATCGCCGTAGATGATCGGGAAGGCGTTGGCCACGACGTCGGGCATGTCGACCATTTCGACCACGGGACGGCCGAGAATGGTTTCCGGCTGACCGGCCTGATAGGAAGGCTGCCAGAGATAGTTGCCGTTGCCATCCTTCAGCGTCCGGATGACGCCGAGCGTGGTGCCGTTCATGGCCCAGGAGCCGCGACCGCGATACGATGCTGGCAGCGAATACATGAGCTTGGTCATTGCATCGGCAGAAAGGTTCGTCGCATGGCCGTTGGCGAAAGAGGCGATATCCGGGTTGGTCATGAACCCTTCCGGCTGCTTCGCGCCCGTGCCGTTGACGAAGGCCGAACCTTCCTTCTGGCCGAAGTCTTCGGACAGTGCCAGGCGAACTTCGGTCTCGGCCTGCCCGGCGCTGTCTTCGAGAAGCTGCTTGGAGATATCGACATAGGTATTCAGCTCATGAACCGGAATTTCTGCCTGGCCGAAACTGACCGTCGACTCCTCCTGATCCTCGGTTTCACCGCCCCACTTGGCATTTGTGATGCCGGTGCGCTTCGGATAGATGACGGAAGGCGAGCCGGTCGATCGCACCGACGCCACCGAACGGATCGGCGAGAACTCGACCAGATCGCGAATGAACTCGGACGACATTTCCGCCGGGGCGAAATAGCCGCCGCCAGGGTCGCTGGAAACCGTCAGCGCCTTGCGCTCTTCGGCCGGAAGCGCATCACCCCGACCGAGATAGATCGTGAACGCCTTGCGCTCTTCGGTCGGCTCTTCGGTTTTCTTGTCGCCGCCCGGCCGGTTGGCCTTCGTCTCCAGCGCCTTCAAGCGCTCTTCGACCTTCGGGTCGACGCCCTTTTCCTCGACCTTCTTGAGGCATTCGTCGACTTCCTTCTTAACGCTGTCGATCGCCTTCATCACGATATCGTCAACGTTGCCTTCCTCGCCCTTCAGGATCAGCGCCGAGTTCCCCAGCGCCGGTTTGACTAAATGCTGCATAGGTTACTCACCCTCTCAGTTGCGCCGCAGCGCGGTTAAGGGCTTCTGCCAGTTGCAGAGCCCTGATTACGGATTTCGCGCTGGTAACCCGTGCGCCGGGATGCATGCCGAAGGTGACAAGCGACACCTCCCAAAGATCGAGCTTGGTGATTGTCCGCCCGCCGCCCTTGCGTGGGCTCGCCTTCCGGGTCTGGAAACCCACCGAAAGACCCTTGACCGCGCCGGCCTTGACCAGGGCGTGAACCTCGCGAGCGCGGGCGACATCATCGATCAGAAGCGAGCCCTTCACCTTCAGGCCTTCCTCGTCCTCCTCGGCCTCCGTCCAGGTTCCGACTGGATCATTCGGATCGTGACCGAACAGCATGGGCAGGGGCAGGGATGCGCCGGCGAAGGCACCTTTCTCGATCACGTCCCCGACGCGATCAGGAGAACCGAACGGCCAAGCCGTTCCTTCGATCAGTCCACCATCAAGCGCGGCCAGTTTCGTTTCGAAGAAGATCTTCTCCATGGTCACGCCTCCGGCCGGAAGTTGGCGCGGTCGCCGGCGAAGTCGTCGGCCTGCGCCTGAATCCACGCGACGGCGGAAAGGACGCGGACAATGGCCTTGTGCGTCATCGCGATCGACTTGCCGTCTTCCTCGATCTCCCAGCGGAGAACGCAGCGGGCGAGCATGTTCAGCCGGGCCTTTTCGCGGGCTTCCGCCGAAACCCTGCCGCGATCGTCGGCGGCTTCCGCGAGCTCATCCATCATGGCGATGCGGGCGCGCCGCTGGGTGTCGCTGTCGGGGCCTGCCATCCAGAACCGCATGCCGGTCTTTTCCCCGGCCCACGGGTCGAGGATCTCAAGCATGCGGCCCTTGTCCTGATCGGCCGCGTTGGAAAAAACGTCACTCAGGTCCATTGGACGGCTCCTGTGTCGGGGAATTGCCGGGCTGGTTGCTGCCCGTGTTCGGGTTCGCATATTCCTCGCCGCCATCGCGCGGCGGCAGGTCGATCCATGCCCGGCCCTCATTGGGGTTGAGAACTCGGCTTGCGATAAGGCTGTTGATTGCGGTGGCGCGGTCGTTCAGATCGGCGCGGGTCAAGTCGTCGCGGTCGAAGCGGATGCGGAAATCGCCGCGCTCTTCGGCCAGGAACAGCGCCCGGCGCAACGCGCCTTCCAGCGCCCGCAGCCAGGGTTCCAGCGAATAGGACAGGAATTCCTTGCCCATCTGTTCGGAGTTTGACCAGGTGGCGCGGTCGAGGTCGTAGATCATCGACGGGGGAACGCGGAAGGCGCGGGCGATTTCGATGATCTGGAACTTGCGATTTTCGAGGAATTGGGCGTCGGTCGAGTTCAGCGTGATCGGGCGGAAGGTCGCGCCATCCCACAGGATTGCCGTGCGGCCGGCATTGTCGGGGCCTTCATGGGCCTTTCGCCAAGCCTCTCCCATTTTCTTCAGGCCGTCGTCGCCGATGCCTTTGAGCATTTCGATCACACCGGAAGGCCGCGCACCGTTCTTGAACAGCTTTCCGGCGTGGGTTTCCATGTCCTTTGCCGCGCCGATCGCGTCGGCGGCGAGCGCCAGACAGGAGCGCCCGAACGGGCCGCGAAGGTGGATGATATCCTGCGCATCCTCGGCGCGGTTGTTGATCTTGAAGCCGGGTTCCTGTCGCCCGTCGGCGCTGAAGTCGACGGTCACATGAGCGGGCTCGTACCGGACGATCTCCCGAACCTCATTGCCGACGCGGTTCACCCAGGCGACCCCGCCGCGATCGTGCGTCAACGCCGTGGCGACAAGGTCGCGGATCAGCTCGAAGGTTGACGTCCAGTCATTGGGCTGGTCGGCCAGAAGGCGGGCAACCGCGTGTTCGGTCTCGGCCACCCAGGCCGTTCCATCGCGCTTTTCAACGATGATATCGAGCGTGGCGCAAGCTTCGGAGATCAGGCGGATCGAAGATTGAACGGCCGGAACCGTGAGCGCGGTCGCCAGCGATACGCTGGAGCCCGCAACGCTGCCGCCTGTGAACAGCGCATATTCGGCGTCGGTCGGATTGCCGAGGGACTTCTGGTCGACGCGTCCGCGCCCGAAATTTCGTAAAAACTGAAGCATGTAGGCAGCATGCCGGAGTTTTTTTGATTTGAGAATTTGACAACTTCGGCCACTTGATATGGCTTTAAGGTCATGTTTTTAAACAAGAAAATGCAATTATCAGCCAATTAGAAAAAATCTCGCGCGAACCTCCCCGCGCCGGTCCCCGATAGGGCTGCAAAGTCTAGGACCACCCCCGGGTCTACTCCTTCTGGAGACCTAGGAGAGCTACGAATTTGATTGGGAGATGTAATTAGCGGAGACGATCACTGTTAACTTTATGAAACACTTATAGTTTTATCAGTCTGGAGCGCTAGGAGACGTAAAATTGAGGTTTACGTGATGAGTTCGTCGAACATTTCTATACTCTTCTTACGCGCGCATAATATAAACCCCGGAACTAGCGCTCCTAGCGCTCCAAGGAATGTAAGAATTTGATTGTACTTTGCTTTTCCGGTGTCGGCTGCGTTTTCTACCGCTCCGATATGCTGCGGTACATCTCCTAGCGCTCCAAATCCTCACTTCCGAGGGCTATACGCTAGGACTGTTACCGGGCTCTGAGCAACGCCACCAATCGAAGGGTCCGGGTTCGCCACCAATCTGCTATCGGATGGTCGGTTGTCAAGTGCAAGCACAACCTGAATAAACAGCAATACAACCCTATCATGATAGTTTGGAAGGTTTCAGGAATGTTTATGGAGGGTATTTAATAATGATTTCAATAACTAAGAAAGTTCAGGAAGGTTTTCGGGGCCTATACGTATGAGAAAAAAGATTTCACCCTGAAACCCCCATACATAGGCGCGAGCCCAAAACCTTCCTGAACTTTCCAGAGGCGTTGATTTCGTTGACTTTTCCCGCTGAGAAACATTCCTGAAACGTTCCTGCAAACTAGCATGAACCTTCCTGAAATGAAGGTCCAGGAAGGTTCATGCTGGCCGCGAAGGGGTTGCGGGGCTTCATGCGGCGAAGGCTACACCGATGCGCCGGATACGTCCACATGATTTGCGCTTGGCGATGCCGGCCCCTGAAAGCATCTTCCCGAAAGCCGTTAGAGTGACAATCTGAATGCATGCCTGCCGGCACCATTGGCAGTAGTCCGAATAAACCACGGCTGCAGGTAGCTCACTCGACATGTTCGCCACGAGGCGCTCCCGGATATAGCGCCTCACCTCATTGGATGGTGGGGTCACGCAAGCCCGACTCATCGGCCGTTCTGCCTCTGGCAAGCCAATCTGCAACCAAACGCGTTTGGCGCCAGCATCGCCGAACAGGCTGCGGGCCTCCCTGACAAGATCGAGTTTGAGCTTCAGGCTATCCAGGCTGGCCTCATCATTGCTTCCGCCCATCACACCGCCCCGCGCTTCTTCTTCAGTTGCGCCAGCGCCTTCCTGTCCATGCGGATCGGAGAAGTGCGTCCGCCGGCCTTGTAGGCCGGCAGCGTTCCGTTTTTGTAAAGCCGCCGAACGGTGCGTTCTGAACACCCCAGCTCGGCCGCTATCTCGTTGACGCCCAGCGGGCGTTCAGCCTTCCGCATCGCCACCCTCGATTTCGTCCCGAATATTGGCGAGATGCCGCTCCACCATGGTGAGGCCGCGCTGGAGCTGCTTGAGTTTCTTTCCCCGGTCGAGGATGGTGCCGTCCGGGCTCAACATGCCCTCGACAGCCTTGAGGCATTCAGCAACGAGCGAAGAGGCCGAACCGGCCTCTTCCTTCATCCATTCCGCATCCATCAGTTCATCTCCTTCCGGATCACGTTCGGCGTCGGCTCGTATGGCTCGAACCGGTCCAGCGCCACTTCGATAAAGTCCATCGCCATGCCGCAGGCTCGCGAGATCGCCGCCCCGTCATGCCCGCCGATCGAGGGCGTCCCCATGTCGATGAGCTTGATCATGTCGCGCACGGCGCAAAGATCGTCCTGAATGTCGATCCAGTCTTCCTTGCTCATGGGTTTCATGGCCGGAACCTCCCTTCGAACACTTCCATCTTTCCGAGCGCGTCATAGGTGAGCTGCTCCGCATGGCGGGCGACCCTCGCTATGGTGCATGTGAGCTTCTCGGCTTCCGTATCGTGCAGGCCGTCGCTCATCTCGTCGCCCCGACCGATGAGATTGAGCATCGCGGAAACATCGTAGAATGTTTCAACCGCCTCGCAGAACGCCTTGCGCTCTGCTGGGGTGACCGTGAAAACGCAGCCTACGCCATGTTCTGTATTGACGGTCATGCCGCAGCCCTCCCGTTGCGCCGGTCTACTTCGGCCTCCAGCAGGTCTTCGACCTTGTTCATGCACTTGATGATCCGGTCAGCCATCCGCCACACTGCGTTGGTATCCAGATCATTGTCCGCGCAACATGCCAGGCTCAGGATCACCGCGTAATCGCGCGCCTCGCCCGCTAGATCGACGCTGTCGATCACTTCATTGCCGGGCGTCATTGCGCGCCGGCCTTCTTTCGTGCTAATGATTGTGCCGTTCATTTCGACTTCCTTTGATTGAACCACGCCCTCGGAAGCGCCAACTTCGCGGGGGCTTTTCTTTGTCCGGCTCATGCCGCCGTTCCGGAGAAGTGCTTCTCCAGCTCGCTACGGCGCGCCACCCATTTGCGCGGGCCCATCTTCTTCGCCGGAAGCTCGCCCTTGTTGAGCAAGTTGTAGGTCTGCGGCCGCGAGAGGCCGATCACCTTCGCGATCTCCGCAGCACCCCAAACAAGATCAAGCGTTTCGTTTTCTGCCATTCCCTTACTTCCCTTCTGATTAACAATAAGGTAACCACGGTGATCACCTAACCACCGTGGTCCATTGCTGTCAATACCGATTTTCTATAAAGGTACCACGGTGGTCAAAAGGAAACGGTGGAATGGCTCGAAACGATCCTCAATTGAAACTGCGCCTCACGGAGGAACTAAAGGACAAGATCGTGGAAGCTGCTAAGGCCAATGGAAGGTCGGTCAATTCTGAGATTGCCTATCGGCTGGAGGAAAGCCTGCTCTTTGAGGAAATGCAGCAGGAGGCCTTCGCCCCTCTGTCGGATGATTACATCAAAAGGGAACTGGACTGGCAGCCAGTGGATGGTGACCAGCCGATCACCCGCAGCGAACATCTTGCCATTACGGGCGTAATGCTTGACCAGCATTTTCAGCAGTTCGGGGCAGAAATGATCACTCAGATCAAAAAGCTTCTGGAGAAGAAATGAGCGTCCGCAAGCGGAAATGGACCAACGAGAACGGCGATGAGAAAACAGCCTGGGTCGTCGATTACGTCGATGCCCAGGGCAAGCGCCGCCACAAGTCTTTCCGCCTGAAGAAGCTCGCCGACCAGTTCGCCGCAACGGCATCGGTCGAGGTGCGTCAGGGCATCCATGTCGCCGACAGCGCGACTGTCACGATCGAGCAGGCCGGCAATCTATGGCTGGCATCGGGCGATGCCGCCGGCCTTGAGCGCACGACGATGGATCAGAGGCGCCAGCACTTGCGCCTCCATCTCGTTCCCTTTGCTGGCAATGTGAAGCTTTCCAAGATCAACGCGCCGTGGATACGCGCCTTGCAGGACGAGTTGCGCAGCAACGGCCGCTCTCCGGCCATGGTGCGCCGCGTGACGGTCTCCCTCGGCTCGATCCTCGCGGATGCCCAGGCGCGCGGCCTCGTCATCCGCAATGCCGTCCATGAGCTTGCCCGCGCCCGGTCATCCTCGTCCGCATCGGACAAGCGCGCCAAGGCCCTGCTTCGGGTCGGCGTGGATATTCCGACCAACGATGAAATCCGCGCCATTCTGGAAGCCGCGACGGGCCGCTACCGGCCGCTTCTGGTCACGATGATCTTCACCGGGATCCGCGCCAGCGAGGCGCGCGGGCTGATATGGGAAGCTGTCGACCTGAAACGGTCGGTTCTGGAAGTGCGGCAGCGCGCCGATCGATACGGCGAGATCGGCATGCCCAAGAGCGGGGCAGGGCAACGCGCCATCCCCTTGCCGCCGCTGGTCGTCAACACCTTGCGGGAATGGAAGCTCGCATGCCCGCCAGGCGCGGCCGGTCTGGTATTCCCAAACGGAACCGGCAACGTCGAGGATCATCAGAACATGCTGAAGCGCGGGCTATGGGCCACCCAACTTGCCGCCGGCTTGACGGTCGAAACCGGCCAAGCCGACGCGGAAGGCAATCCGATCCTCGCCGCCAAGTATTCCGGCTTTCATGCGCTGCGACACTGGTATGCGTCATGGTGCATCAACCGCAAGGCCGATGGCGGTCTGGAGCTTACCCCGAAGGCCGTTCAAACCCGCATGGGCCATAGCTCCATTCAGGTGACGTTCGACACCTACGGGCACCTCTTCCCCGCGCCGGATGAGGGCGCGGAATTGGCCGCAGCTGAAAAGGCGCTGTTCGCGGTCAAGCCTGAATAGGGTGAGCCGAAACGCCACTTCAGCGGTGAATTCAACGCAACAAAAACGCAACAAATTTGAACTCTGTTGCATTCAGATCGTTTAAAATCAATAACTTAGCTGATGAATGTTGCAATAAAAACGAACTCTGACTCCGTTAGTCCTGGTTCGAATCCAGGTTCCCCAGCCAAATCTATCTTCAAGCCATTGAAATAAAACACAGTTTCATCTGTTTCTCTGCGCGTCCACGCCGCAGTGTCACACATGACTGTAGCACAACGGCCTCAGGCTGCTTCAGACGAGGTTGAAGCCCATGCCGATGATCGCCCATGTTTTCCGCCGAGGCGCCGTTTGCGCTTGGCGCCGCCGTGTTCCCGTTCGCTCTGGAAATGCAACCAAAGCTGGTTATATTCAGGTAAGCCTGCACGCACACGATCCCGCCACGGCTCGCGTGATCGGTGCAGCTCTGCATGCGACAAGCGAGAGAGCGTTCGACTTGATGGCAGCTTCACGATTAACGGCCGAGCAGGCCAGGACATGGCTCGATCATGCCGTCAAAACAGAGCTTGATGCGATCAACAATCGCCGCCTTGCGGAACATGACGATATCTCGGGAGGCGGTTACGCTCCTGGCGCATCGGCAGATCGATTTGCTCAAGGAAGCCGGTAATGACCTGATGTCTGTATCAGCAGCCATGGGCGTCCGTGTCGTAGCGGTTGCCTGCGGCGTCGACCTCGTCGATGAACAAAATGGCCAGTTTCTTATCAATCGCCTCTGCGAGCGACCTGCGCATGGCCGTCAGTATGTCACCGAGATGCCTGCGCATTGCCACTCGGCAAAGCTTGCTTGCACGAAGTGGACACCAGCGCTTGCCCCCATGGCGCGGGCAAGCCAAGTCTTGCCGGATCCCGGAGGATCGTGGACGATCAGGGATCGCGTCAGTTCCGACCATTCGCACTTGCGCTCTTTCCATGCGGCGAGGTCGGCAACTATTTGCCGCGCCGCCTGCAGGGCCAGACTGTTGCCGTCCATAACCTAAACCAAACGGTCTCCGGTAAATTCGGCGCGGTTCAACTTCCTCCCGCGTTCGGTGGGCAACAGCCTCTTGATGAGCCGCATTCCATATCTGTTAGGTCGTCGTGAGCCAAAACTGCCTCCTAGAGTCTTCCCGCATTTCACTGAAACGCGGGAAGACTCTATCTCTTTGTTTTTACGCCATTTCGGACAGTGAACCGGTGTCCACTTCACCTGGAATTGCTATAAAAAGCAGTTTTGAAACATGGTTCTGCTGATATTGGAATCCACTTTGTCAACAGGATCTAGTTGACCGGCGGAGCGGCCGACAACGCCGCCTTGAAGCCCTTCATCGACAGCGGCACGGAAAGCGTCTGGCCGCTGGTCATGTCGAAGGTCACCGATGCCGATACCGTCTGCTTCAGTGCCTCGACCTGCGCGCCGGAAAGCTCCTTCTCTGCCACGCAGACCTGCGCGCAGGTGAGATAGGTGAGCAGGATGTCGGTGCCCTCCGCAGCGGCTTCGTCCGCCGATACGGCGCCGCCCTTGGAAGGCGCTGCCGGCGGCTCGTCGCTCAGCGTCATCTTGACGCCGGCCCGCAACGCGACATTCGACGGGGTCTGCACCACGATCCGCTGGTTATCGCTGTCCGGCAATTTGCCGACGGCGATGGTAAGCAGGCGCTGCACCTGGCCGCCTTCCTGCTGGACGTTCAGCGTCTGGGTCACTTCGCAGATCCGCTGTGGCGCGCCGGGTGTTTGCTCGCCCTGTTTCTGCACCTGGACCAGCATGCAGTGCTGGGACCAGTCGCCATAGGAGACGGTGGTGTCGGAGGCCGGAACTGCCTCATCCTCCTGGGCCATTGCCGTGCCTGCTGCCAGTAGGCCAACGGCAAGCGCCACAAACCGGACCGTATTCAATCGGATCATATCGTCTATCCCTCTTCGATGTTTCGCCCTCGGCCCGTGTCCCTGGTTCGCACGGGCCGTCGGTTTGCTTGAGCGCGCCGCTCAGGCGGCCTTCGGCCTGGATGCCGCGTCGTTGAGCTGCAGCAGGTTTTCCCAGTTCTGGCTGGATGCCATGTGCAGCACCACCGCGTCGGTGAAGCCCTTCTCGTGCCACTCGCCGATGACCTTAGCCGGCAGCGCGCGGAAGCGCTCGGGGTCAACCACCAGCAGACCGTCAAGCCGGTAGCGGCTCTTGTCGGGGAAAGACATGTTCACCTGCTTGTCCACCAGCAGATCATGTTCCTGCAACGCCTTGACGAATTCGGTCCCCATCAGCGACTGCTGGTGATAGGCGTTGCAGAACTCGATCATCGGCCGGGTCGTCTCGCTGGCCGTACCGTCCTCGGCGAACAGCATGTCGCCATCCTTGGTCTTTGCCGCAGTGGTGATTCGCGCGCATGCCCCGTCGAAGCCGAGCACGGTCTGGGTCTTGTCCTCCGACTGGATGAGGATGAAGGGATAGCGCCGCACATAGGCGGGAATATAGCTTCCCTGCTGCCATTCTCCCGCTTGGGTCACGAACAGGTTCTGCCCCTGTTTCAGCCCGGTGACGGCGACCGGGGCGGGCGCATCGCCGCCCCGCACGAACACGATCGGATAGTGGCGGACGGCCGGCAGGAATTCCCCCGGCGTCAGCGGAATGGCATTCGCCGTCGCCGCGAATGCGAAATCGGATTTCCTCTCGAGCGTCAGATCCTTGTGGTCTTCAAAACGAAGAACCTGCGGGGATCCGTAGAAAAGCGGAAGCGCGTGGTCGGCCATGGATGTTCATTCCTCTCCTCGGTTTGGGGGACGCGGTTCTTTATCGCGCGAAGGAATTTCTGCAGCAATACCGAGAATGAATATAACGGACGTTTTCAACAAGCAAAGATATATTAGTGAATTACTAAATTATAAAAATATAATAATTCTAATTTAGTTATTAGTTGTGACTAAAGAATAGACAGTGTGATTTAATTGCATCAGTCCCGATATTTACATATATATATTTTGTACTATAGGTGATGACACGTGAATTTGATTCGTCGAATCATGTGTATTGGCGAATCTGGTGCATTTAACTGGTTTTGAGCGAGTGATTTGGCGTCAGGGAGGGGGAGGTGGAGCGGATCGCTCCCTCCCTCATTACGAGGCAACGGCAGGAGTGGGGAATTCCATGGCATTCGAAATCAGCATTGGCGGTGTCATCGCAAACCAGAAAGAACAGGCGGCAGGCATGGAGGGCAGGCGGCGCCGGCCCGGTATGCGCGCCCTGCTTGGCGGCTCCGCCCTTGCCGGCTCGCTGATGATGGGCATGATGCTGGCAACCCCGGAGGTCGCCGAGGCCGCGTGCGGATTTAGCAGCGTGACATCGACCTATTCGTCTAACGTGAATATAGTAAACGGCGATGCTTGCACGGCCGGCCAGCTGTACTACGGTAGTTCGGCTTCTCCTGCCATTATTACAATGACAGGCGGGACGTTGACAATTGTCGACTGGATAGACCTTGGCGATTCGCAATATAGCAATACATATGGGACTCTGAATGCCAGTGGAGGAACTACGTTGATAAGTGGTGGCACTCTTTACGTCGGCTACCGCGGAACGGGTGTCTTTACTATATCTGATGGCGCATCGATCGCTTCTAATATAACTATCGGATACTCTGCAGACTCGGTGACTACGGTTGGCACCATGAATATTGGGGCTGCTGCCGGTGAGGCGGCGGGAAGCGCGCCTGGCGCGATTAGCAGCGGCACAATTGCTCTGTCGAATTCCTCGTTGTCGACGGCCACACTGGTATTTAACCATGATGGAACGGAGGCGGATCCTTTTACTCTTTCTTCTTTGATCAAGACCGGTTCGGCGTCGGGAAACTCGAACATTCTGCATATTGCTGGTTACACGAAATATACAGGCGACGGTTCCGGTTATGCCGGCAACCTTACGGTTTATGGCGGCACGCTTGAGGTGACCGACAGCCTTGGCGCCAAGGCGCTCGTTGTCGGCGACAATACCTATGGATCCGGCAGCGGGGCGCTGACACTTGATGGCGGCACGATGACGGTTGCGACAACGCTGGTCACCGGCAATACGGCATCGAGCGCCGGAGACATCACCGTCAAGAATGGCGGCAAGCTCGTCGTGAGCGGCATCGACGCCGGAACAAGCACAGCGGCAATTGCGCTCGCCGGCGCTACGGGAACGACCTCCAGCGTGACAGTGGACGGCGCCGGATCGACTTTCGACATGACCGTCGATACTGGGCGGACCAACCTGGCGATCGGGGGAGCGGGTGCCGCCACCGTGGTGATTTCGGCCGGCGGCAGCGTCAAGGGGGATGGCCAGATCCTGATCGGCAATGGGCCCGGGGGGACCGGCAACGTCACCGTCACCGGCGCCGATTCGCTTCTGACCACGTCTCACGATGATTTCCGGATCGGCAATGTCGGCTCGGCGACGTTGACAGTCGCGAACGGCGGCAAGGTCGAAAACAGCGCCAGCGGCGGGTCGATCATCATCGCCAATACCGGGACTTCCAATTCAACCTTGCTGGTTGGCGACGCCGTCAGCGCCGGCGCGACGGCGACGTCCGGCGTGATCGCGACCGACAACCTGAAATTCGGCTCGGGAACGGGTACGCTCGTTTTCAACTACATGGGCAGCGGCAGCTACGGCTTCGACATTAGCGGGGGCGCGTCGTCGCGTTCCTATTTCCGGCATATCGCCGGAACCACCACCTATTCGGGCGATGGCAGCGCCTTTGGAGGTAATGTGACCGTATACGGCGGCAGCCTGACCGTTACCAACAGCCTTAAAACGGACGCGCTCATCGTCGGTGACACGTCGGTCGGCGTCGGCACCGGCACCGGCGCGCTGACGGTCTCCGGCACGATGACCGTGACCGGGGCCGCGACGATCGGGTATCAGACTGGTACGGTTGGTACTGTCAATGTCAGTGGCACTTCAGCAGAGCTGACCGCGGGCGGCATCATCTATGCCGGCTATAACGGGGAGGGGACACTCGCGCTCTCCGGCGGCGCCACCGTAACCGGTTCGATTATTTCTATTGGTGGCGATAACAGCCTCGGCGCCGGCACCGGAACCATCACGATCGATGGCTCCAGCCTGGAGGCCACCGGTGGTCAGCTCAATGTCGGCTATGGAGCGACGGGCTCGTCCGGCCTGCTGGTTGTTTCAGGCACGAGCACGATCACGGTGAACAGCGCTATCGCCATTGGTGGTGCCGCTAACACCTCCGGGACGCTCATCTTCGGTGAGAAGGTCGACAATAGCCAGGCGGCGACTGCTACGGTCGATGCCTCCATTTCTACCACGGAAATTCGCTTTGGCGTCGGAACCGGACTGCTTATCTTCAACTACAGCGGCTCCTATACGCTGGACGATCTGATAAAAGGCGGCGGCGGTGTTTCGGCAGCCATACAGCATGTTGCAGGCGATACCACCTATACCGGCGATGGCAGCCTGTACACCGGCAAGCTTACGATCTATGGCGGCAGCCTAACGGTTACAAATAGTCTTAAGGCGGGTGCGCTCACCGTCGGCGATTCGTCGATCGGCTTCGGCACCGGCACCGGCGCGCTGACGGTCACCGGCACGATGACGGTGACTGGACAAACGACGGTCAGCGCAGCGGCGGGAACGGACAATGGCTCGCTGACGGTCAGCGGTTCCGCGGCGACGTTCAACGGAAACATTTTCAATGTCAATGGCGGAAGCGTCAAGGTTGACAATGGTGGGGAGCTCACGACCTCAAGCCGTATTGCTGTCGGCCAGGGGGTTGGCTCGCTGGAGGCGACGCTCAGCGTCCTTGGCGGTTCGACTGTCTCCGCCGGTGAGAATATCTATATCGGAAACAATTCAAAGGCTGTCGCGACGCTCGACAACGGCACCTTGACGGCCACTTCGGTCATATATGTCGGTACCAATGCCGGTTCAACGGGATCGACGCTGACGGCAAACAATGGCTCGACCATCACCTCCGGCAATATCTTTGTCGGCTATGCTGCCTCGACCGAGGGCACCGTTACCCTTTCGGGTGGTTCCACATGGACCTCCAGCGGGGTGATCGAGATTGGCACGAGTGGCACCGGGACTTTCAACGTGACGGGCGCCGGGTCCGAGCTTGAGTTTACGGGGAGCGGTCAACATGCCATCGGTGACGGCACTGGCGGAAAAGGTGCGCTGAATATCAGTGCCGGCGGCGTCGTAACAACGGCCTCCTCGACGTTTAATGTGGGTAACGACGCCGGCGCAACGGGAAGCATGACGGTAACGGGCGAAAATTCCCTGTTTTCGACAAGCAACCGCCTTTTAATCGCGACACGCGGGCCGGGGACGGTGACCGTCGCTGATGGCGGTGAAATCCGTGCGGGTGCTGGGCCGAATACCGGGATTGTCTTCGGGTTGAACGGCGGAACAGGTAAGCTGATCATCGGTGCTGACGTAAACACCGCCGCTGTCGCTGCTGGCGTGATTGACACACCGGAAATCAATTTTACGCCTGGTCTCTCAGGTACGTTAATTTTCAACCACACCAACGTCGAAGCTTCGCCTGCGACGCTTTCGGCCCGGCTGGTCAACAGTTCTGGCACCGACAGTGTTATTCAGCAGGTCGCGGGTTACACCCGATATACCGGCTTTGGCTCTTCCTTTGGTGGCACGGTTTCGGTCTATGGCGGCACGCTTGAAGTCTCCAACTCGCTGAAGACTGCAAGCCTTCTCGTCGGCGATACGACGGTTGGCGTCAGTTCGGGCAACGGTACGCTTTTCGTCAATGGCGGCACGATGGCCGTGACCGGAGATGCCACGCTCGGCAACCAGACTGGAACGACCGGCCTCGTCACCGTTTCGCAGAGCGCAGGCCGGTTGACGGTCGGTGGTGAACTGAATGTCGGCGCCTCCGGCGCGGGCACGCTGACGCTGACGGAAAGCGGCACCGCCACGATAACCGGCGCGGTTGTTCTCGCCGATACGGCGGGGGCGAGCGGCACGGTCAATATCGGCGCCGCTGCGGGAAGCGGCGCGGCTGGTGCGGGTACGCTTTCGACCGCCGAGATCGATTTCGGCTCGGGTGCGGGCACGGGGTCGCTCGTTTTCAACCACACTGCGACCGCCATCACGCCGCTTGACTTCGGTATCGAGATTACCGGCGGTTCGACGGCGAATTCGACGATCAAGCAGGTCGGCGGCTTTACCAATTTCACCGGCGTCGGGTCGGCCTATGCCGGCACGGTTTCGGTTACCGGCGGCGGGCTCAATGTCGAGAGCGGAAAGACGCTCGCCGGCACCTATTCGGTCACGGACGGCGTTCTTTCGGGCGGCGGCAGCGTCGGAACTTCCGGGCAGACGGTGACCATCGGTGCGGGCGGCACGCTTGCCGCCGGCGAAGGTGGCAGCGGCACGGTCGGGACGCTCACCATCCTCGGTGATCTTGCACTGTCAACCGCCACATCGGCGAGCCATTTTGATCTCGGTGCCGTCAATGTTGTGGGCGGTTCGAACAACGACCTTGTCATCGTCAACGGCGGCCTCACGCTCGGCGGCGCACTGACTGCCAATCTCGCCAACAGCACTCTAGGCGTCTACACGCTCTATTCGGTTACCGGATCGATCACGGGCACGAATTTTGACAGCGTGAACCTCACCGGCGCATCGGTCGCCGGCTACCGCGTGGCGACGACCGGCGACAGCGTGTTGCTCTACATAACCAACGCCAATGGCCAGGTCGATCAGTACTGGGACGGTGCGGCAAGCAACACCGGCAGTCTTGAGGGCGGAACGGGCACCTGGAATTCGAGCAACGCGAACTGGGCAACGCTGGCCGGCGGATCCGATACGGTCTGGGGTGGGTCGGTTGGCCGTTTCCAGGGGGCGACAGGCGGCACTGTCACGGTTGAGGGTGCTCAGTCGTTCGACATGCTGGTATTCTCTGCCACCGACGACAGTTCCACCTACACGCTTTCCACGGGAACCGGCGGAAAGCTCTTGCTTTCGCCCTACAGCCTGACGACGGGCACAATCCAGGTCGACGCAGCCACCGCGACGGTCGACGTCGAAATCACTGACGGCGTGCGCGGCGATGACGGCGTCACTGCGGTGAACACGTTGACGAAGACCGGATCGGGCATCCTCGTCCTCTCTCATGCCAACACGCTGACGGGCGGCATCACCGTTTCCGCCGGCACGCTACAGGTCGCCGACGACAGCGCGCTTGGCGCGACTTCGGCGACGCTGACGCTCGACGGCGGCACCTTCTCCGCGGATGGCAGCTTCGCGACCGACGCGGCGCGCGGCTTTGTGATGGGCAGCAGCGATGGCACGATCAATGTCGGTTCTGGCGACACGCTGACAGTCAATGGCAGCATTGGCGGTGCCGGAAATCTGACCAAGACCGGGTCTGGCATGCTGACACTCGCCGGCACGTCGACGAGCTATGGCAATACCACAACGGTGTCGGCCGGCGCGCTCAATGTCACGGGCACGCTTGGCGGCACAGTCACGGTTTCGGCGGGCGGCACGCTTTCGGGCACCGGTACGGTCGGCACAGCCTCGACCGGCACGGTGACGATCAGCGGCGGAACGCTTGCGGCAGGTGATGGCGGAACCAGCAATCAAGGAACGCTTTCGGTGGCGGGCAACCTGGTGTTGACCTCGGCTTCGAGCTCCTATTTCGAGTACACCAAGCTTACGAACGCGATTGGCGGGGATCTGGTGGCCGTCGCAGGCGATCTGACCACGGATGGCGCACTGACCGTTGACATTACGCTCGGCGTCGGCGTTACGTCCGGGACGGGCTTGTACAAGCTGTTTACCTATGGCAGCGCGACGAGCACAACCTTCGGCAGCTATAATCTCAAGGTCGACGGCTCGGATGCCACCGGATATCTGCGCACGCGCGACATCAGCAATGAACTCTATGCGGTCGTGCTGGATACCGAGAATCTCTATGGTCAGTACTGGAACGGCATTACTACCTCGGGTAGCACGGTGGTCGGCGGCGACGGCACCTGGAAGATGGACACCACCGATCATAACTGGCTCGACGTTGACACGAGCACGAATGTCGGCTGGGGTGGCTCGAAGGCGATCTTTGCCGGTTCCGCCGGCGTTGTGACGGTCGACGACAGTGACTCGACCCTTCACGGCGTCGATTTCCATGTACTGGAATTCCAGACCGACGGCTACACGATCAAGGGACCGGGCGTCCTGTCGATCAGTCCATATGCCCTGACGACGGGCGTCATCCAGGTCAACAATGCAGGAATCATTGCAACGATATCGGCAGTGATTGTCGATGGTACAACCAAGGATGCCACGCACACCGTCGCCAACAACATCACGAAGCGCGGCAACGGCACCTTGATCCTGACGGGTCCGAACACCTATACTGGCCTGACCACGGTCGAAGCCGGCATTCTCCAGATCGGTGACGGGTCGAGCGCTGACGGCACGCTCGGCGCGACGAGTTCGGTCAAGGTCGATGCGGGCGCGACGCTCGCCTTCGCGCCTTACACGACTGGCGCTTCGTCCGCGATTGCTATCACCGGCAACGGGGGTGTGCTGGTCGACGGCTCTGCTGCGGGCGTGATTGCGCTTTCCGGCTCCAATACCTATCAGGGCGGCACGAGGCTGAAGAGCGGAACGCTCGCGATCGCGGGGGATGGCGCTCTCGGTGATAAAATTGGTGCGCTGACGTTTGAAGGCGGCACGCTTTCGACAAGCGGCACCTTTGCGACCGATACAGCGCGTAACGTTTTCATCAGTACAGGCGGCGGCACTGTCGGCGTTTCCGCTTCGGGCGACGTCCTGACCATAGCCGGCGCGATTTCCGGGTCCGACACACTGACCAAGGCTGGCTCCGGCAAGCTGATTGTGACCGGCGCCAACACCTATACCGGTGCGGTGACGGTTTCCGACGGCGTGCTGCAACTTGGCAATGGGACAGCCGACGGCATGCTGACGGCATCCGGCTTCACGCTTTCAGCCACCACGTCCGAACTGATCTTTGATCTGACCGGTGATGTCAGCTATTCCGGCGCTATATCAGGCTCCGGTGCGCTGGAGCAGACGGGCTCCGGAACCACTACGCTTTCCGGCAACAGCAGCTATGCCGGCGGCACGACAGTGTCGGGCGGCACGCTCGCCATCACCGCGGACAACAATATTGGCGCAGCGAGCGGTGGCGTAACGCTTTCGGGCGGCGGCATCCTGTCGGTCGGCGGGACCTTCGACACGGCCCGTGCCTTCACGCTCGGCACAGGTGGCGGGGAGATCGATGTTGCCGACACGTTTAATTACGGTATTACCGGCGTTGTTTCCGGGACCGGTGCTCTGATCAAGGACGGCAACGGGATACTGACGCTCAGCAATACCAATCTCTACACCGGCGGCACGACAGTGTCGGGCGGCACGCTCGCCATCTCCGCCGACAACAATCTTGGTGCTAGCACGGGCAGCGTGACGCTTGACGGCGGCACGCTTTCGGTGTCTGGCAGCAGCGTTTCCACGGCGCGCAGCTTCATGATCACAGCGTCCAACGGAACGATCGACACATCGACTGCAGCCGACAATTACACCATATCCAGCGGGATTGGCGGTGCGGGGGGGCTGACCAAAACCGGCCTGGGCACGGTGATCTCGACCGCAAACAACACGTTTGATGGCGACACGACGATTTCGGGCGGGACCCTACAGCTTGGCGACGGAACGACGAATGGCGCTCTCGCCAGCGGCAAGACAGTGAATGTGGCTGGTGCCGGGACGCTCAAGCTCAATGCCAATGGCGCATTTACATTCGACAACATTCTGGCGGGTTCAGGCACGTTCGATATCGCCGCGGGCACGATCAACTTTGCCAGCGGCTCCAGCGGCTTTGCAGGCACGACCACGGTGCAAAACGGCGCCACTCTGACCGGCGCTGGTTCGCTCGGCGGGGCCGTCTCGATCAGCAACGGCGCGAAGCTTGCGGGTAGTTACACGGACCAGTTTACGCTTGGTTCGCTGACGCTTGCCAGCGGCTCGCTGCTTGATGTGACGCTCGACACAGCGCCCAATGCGACGCCGCTGTTTGCCGCCGGCGGGGTGACCATCGTTGACAGCAGCCTGACCGTCAACAGTGCGGGCGCTTTGACCGATGGCAGTTATGCGTTGATAAGCTACACCGGTCTTACGGGTACCGTAAGCGACATCACCACGGCTTCGATCAATACCGGTGGTCTCACCTATCGGCTCAAGGAAACGGCTGCGGCCGGCGCCGGAGCGGGCGATGTCGTCCTGCTTGTTGGTACGGCTTCCTATCTCTACTGGAACGGCACTACGACCTCAGGCGGCCCATCCGTGATCGGCGGCGCCGGGACCTGGACGTCCGATAGCCAGATGAACTGGACGGATTCCTCTGGCGCCACACCCGGTGCCTGGCAGAACCAGGGCTACGCCTATTTCGGCGGTCTCAGCGGCGGCGAGGTCAAGGTCGACAATACCAGCGGCCAGATTGTGGTCACCGGCATGGAATTCGACCAGTCGGGCTACACGCTCGTGGGTCGTGCCGCGGTTGACACGGTCCAGCTCTACAGTTTTGACGCGTCCCAGACCAGCGTGTTCAACGTTACAGCGGCGGCGGGGTCTGCAGAGTTCGGAATTGTCCTCGAAGACACGCCTGGCAATGCGCTGACACTTGACAAGCAGGGTGACGGAACGCTGATTCTCTCGGCGAACAATATCTATTCCGGTGGGACGAAGATCACCGGCGGTACGCTTGCCATTGGCAATGGCGGAACAACGGGGTCGATCGCAACTGATGCTGCGATTGGAGGCTTTGGGACGCTTGCCTTCAACCGTTCGGATGCGGTCAGCTATTCCGGCGTGATCTCGGGGACGGGGGCCTTTGTTCAAAAGGGTACCGGCACACTTTCTCTGACGCAGGATTCATCGGCATTCGCCGGCAACACCACTATTTCAAGCGGCGTGCTTGACGTTACTGGCATGCTTGGCGGGGCGGTTTCCGTGGCCGCGGGCGGCTCGCTTTCCGGCAAGGGTGGTACGGTCGGTGGCAATGTCACCTTTGCCGATGGCGCCACACTGATCGCCGACCAGTCCTCCAAGCTGACGATTGGCGGAGACCTTACGCTCAATACCTTTACGGTTGGAACGGATGGTACGGTGCTTTCCATCACCGCGGGCACTCCGTCTTCCGAGGCGATAGATGTGGGGGGCGCTCTCACGCTCGGCGGTACACTCAATGTCACGGGTTCGTTGACGGACGGCACATACACGCTGATGACCTATGCCGGTCCGGCGCTGAATGCGTCTGACGCCGGTCGTCTCAGGCTCGGCAGCATTGAATCCTCCGGTCTCGTCGTCGTTGTTTCGACTGCAACGTCTGGACAGGTCAATCTGCTGGTCGGTGACGGCGCCTACAGCTATTGGAACGGATCGACCGATGGTTCGAGCGGCCCGGGCTATGTTGTCGGCGGCAGCGGCGTCTGGACGGGTAGCGCCAATACCAACTGGACCAACCAGGCGGGTTCGACAGGTGCGTCCTGGGGGCAGGGAACAGTCGCCTATTTCGAAGGCACGGCAGGTGTGGTCAGGGTCAATTCGTCCACTGCCATATATACGTCCGGTCTGATTTTCCATACCGATGGTTATACGCTTGATGGCCAGAGTGCCGGCGACAAGCTCACGCTGCAAGGGTCGGTCTCGGGCAACTTCGCGACGGTCGCCGTCGACGACGGTGCAAGTGGCGGAACGGCGACTATTAATGTCGCGCTCTCTGGTGATGCCGGCCTCGTGAAGACCGGTGCCGGCACCCTGGTTCTGACTGCGAGCGGCAATGACTATACCGGCGACACCAAGATCAGCGCTGGCGTGCTTTCGGTCAGCGCCGATGTGCTCGGCAACGCCTCTTCCACGATGATCCTGGATGGCGGGACGTTCTATGCCAGCGGCACCATGACACTTGCCCGTAATGTCGGGATTACCAGCAGCAACGGCACAATCACGACCGATAGCGGTGAGATCCTGACGATGACCGGCGCGATCGCCGATCAGGTTGCGGCCACTTCAGGTGGTTTCACCTTCATCGGAGACGGCACGCTTGTGCTGAGCGGGCCCAACACCTATACGGGCGGCACCATGATCGCAGGCGGTACGGTCCAGATCAGCGCTCAGAACAATCTCGGCGCAACCACGGGCGGTGTTGCGATCAGCAGCAATGCCACGCTTGAAGCCACTGCAAGCCTCGATCTTGGCCGCACGCTCGCTGTCGGTACCGGCGGCGCGACGCTTCTGGCCGACAACGGCGCAACCTTCACCCTGTCGCAGGCGATATCGGGCGGCGATGCTCTGGGGCTGACCGGTGCAGGCAGCTTTGCCTACAACGCCACCACATCCAGCTTCACCGGAACGACATCGGTCGCGTCGGGAACGACCTTGACGCTTGGGAATACAAGCCTTCTCGGCGGCGATATGTCGGTCTCCGGCACACTCACCGGAACTTCGAGCGGGACGGGAACCTCGTCGCTTGGCGGGACCCTCACGATCGGCGATGGCGGCACCCTCAATGTCAATCAGGGTGATGTGCTGACGGCGGGGAACTTGACGCTCACCTCCAGCGGAACAGGCTCAACCATCAACGCGGTCATAACCTCTGCCGGCATGGCCGGGCTCGTCAGCACCGGCGATGTCACACTTGGCGGCTCGGTTGCCGTTACCGGCGGCACGCTCTCCGACGGTTCCTATACGCTGATCGACTACAGCGGTAGCCTTGGCGCAAGCAAGGCGACAGACCTGACGATCTCGTCGATCGCTACAGGTGGCAAGGTTGCCGTGGTTGATCTTTCGACATTTGGCAAGGTCAACATTCTCGTCGGTTCGGCCACCTACAGCTACTGGAACGGCACCACGTTCAGCCCCTTGGGCAGCGTGGTTGGCGGCAGCGGTATCTGGACGGCGGATCAGGCATCTTCCAACTGGGCAAATGAGACGGGTACGTCTTCCTCGGCCTGGCCGGATGCGCGCGTTGCGGTATTCTCTGCCACCGATACGGCCACCGCGACAGTGCAGATCGATAGTTCTGCTGGCGATATCATCACATCCGGCATGACGTTCGATGTTGACGGCTATACCTTGACGGGTCTGAGCGGCAGCGATGTCATTAAACTCTACGACGCGACGGCTGCGGCAACGACCACGATCACGGTGGCTTCCACCGCGACAGCCATCATCGATGTGGAGCTTGCCGGCGATGTGACGCTGAACAAGGCCGGCGACGGCACGTTGATCCTCAGCCAGACCAATACCTATACCGGCGGTTCCTCGATCAATGGCGGGACGCTTCAGGTTGGCGCTGGCGGCACGGAGGGGGCTATTTCCGGCGATGTCGCAATTGCCAGCGGATCGCTCGTGTTCAAGCGGTCCGACGACATCAGCTTTGCCGGTGCGATCACCGGTTCGGGCATTCTGGCACAGTCGGGTAGCGGCAAACTGACGCTGAGCGTTGACAATACGGCCTTTGCCGGATCGACCTCGGTCAATGCCGGCTCACTTGATGTCGCCATCGGTCTTGGCGGCAATGTCTCCGTCGCTGGCGGAGCGAGCCTTTCCGGCGCCAATGCGACGGTTGGCGGGAATGTCACGCTGCAGGACGGCGCGACGCTTTATGGTGACCAGAGGAACCAGATCACGATCGGCGGCGACCTTTCGCTGGCGGCCTATACGTCCTCGACATCCGGCGCTGTTCTTTCGATCGTCGCCGATGCGGCGCCGTCGACGACAGCGGGGATTGCGGTTGGCAACGACCTCAGCCTTGGCGGTACGCTCAATGTCACGGGAACGCTGACTGACGGCACCTACACGATGATTTCCTATGGCGGCGCGGCTCTCGCGGCAACCGATGCCAGCAAGCTCGCGCTTGGGTCGATCACGCTCGATGCCGTCAAGCCGGTCTTCGTCGATACGAGCACGGTCGGTCAGGTTAACCTGCTTGTTGGCGCAGCCACCTATTCCGGAACCTATTGGAACGGCAGCATCACGTCCGGCGCCGGCCCGCTTGCGGGTGGATCCGGTACCTGGACTGCCAGCGGCTCCGATCAGAACTGGTCCAACCAGGCGGGCGCTGATCATAATCCTTGGACACAGGGCCGTATCGCCTCTTTTGCCGGTACCGGTGGAGATGTCGTTGTCGATAACACCACATATGGAGCAATCAATACATCCGGTTTGATCTTCTCGGTGGACAACTATGTCCTGAGCGGCGGGGCGTTGACGCTCCAGGCCGGCGCAGCCGAAAATACCGCCTATATGGAAGTCGGCAGCGGCTTTACGGCGAAGATCGCCACGGCTCTTACGGGAGCTGCAGGTCTCGACAAGCAAGGTGATGGCACGCTGGTCCTGACCGGCATGAATAGTTATACGGGCAAGACCATCGTTTCCGCCGGCAAGCTTCAGCTTGGCGACGGCGTCGACGACGGGGCGATCTCGGACAGTCTGACAATCAGGTCCACTGGCGAATTCATCGAAAACCTCGCTTCCAACGGAACCTACTCCGGGACCATCGACGGCGCTGGCCTCTTTACCAAGCAAAGCGGCATAACGCTGGAATTGGCGGGCAATGGCGCAGGCTTCACCGGTACATCATCAATTGTCGCCGGCACCCTCAACCTCACCGGTTCGCTCGGCGGCTCGATCGAGATCAAAAATGGCGCGACGCTGACCGGTTCGGGAACCGGCGGTGCCACGATCATCGACAATGGCGGCACGATCACGGCGGCACAGGGCAGCGCACTGAAGCTGGCAAGTCTCGTGCTCAACGACACCTCAATCGTTAATGTGTCGCTTTCTGGTTCGGGCACGGCGACGGGTCTGATCCAGATGACAGGGGACCTGACGCTTGACGGGGCTCTCGATATCACCGGGGTTCCGAACTTCGGCGACGGCACTTACCGTATCATGACCTATGGCGGCTCGTTGACTGACAATGGTCTTGAACTCGAAACGGTCAGCAACGCAAGCGTCGACACCTACACGGTCCAGACCTCCATCAATCATGAGGTAAATCTTCTCGTTGGCTCCGCTGCCTACACCTACTGGAATGGCAACGCCTCCGGTGGCGGCGCCATTGTCGGCGGTACCGGCACTTGGACTGCCGATGGTTCGGCAACCAACTGGACCGATGCGACCGGAACGGCGGCCGATGCCTGGCTGACCCAGGGCTTTGCCATCTTTAGCGGCAATGCCGGCACTGTCACGGTGGACGGCACCACCGGGCCGGTCATCATCGCCGGCGGCATGCAGTTCGCCAAGGACAGCTATACGATCCAGGGCGATTCGATTTCGCTTACAGGTTCGACCGGCGGCAATATGAGCCAGATCCGTGTTGGTGACGGCGCGGGCACCGGTTTCAGGGCCACGATCGCCTCTGAGCTTTCAGGCTATGCCGGTGTGAAAAAGACGGACCTTGGTGAACTCATCCTCACGGGATCGAACAGCTATACCGGTGGCACAGTTGTCGCCAACGGACAGTTGACGATCGGCAATGGCGGTGCGTCTGGCTCGGTGGTGGGCGATATCGACGTCAACGCCGGTGCAAAGCTGGCATTTAACCGTTCTGACGATCTGACTTTCGCCAACGTCTTGAGTGGCTCCGGTGCGGTGCGCTTCATTGGCGGGAACGTCACGACGATCGACAATGACAATTCCGGCTTCAACGGCAAGACAAGCGTGGAAGCGGGCCGCGTCGTAGTCGGCGCAAGCGGGATACTCGGTTCTTCAACAAGCACGGTCGAGGTACTCTCGGGCGCAGGCCTTTCGGGGAGCGGCCAGATTGGCGGTATTGTCACCATCCACGACGGTGCGACGCTTGCCGGTAGCCAGGCGGGGGCCCTGTCAATGGGAGGTCTGGTACTTGCATCGGCCAGCAGCGGCACCCCCGGGGCGCTCATAGCGGCCAGCCTCGATACGGCCGGCATGGCTGCGATCTTCAATGTTGCTTCCGGCGTGACACTGGGCGGCACGGTTAACGTCACGAGCGTCGGCCAACTGGGCGATGGTGTCTACAACCTGATTGCCTATAATCCCGCCGACACGGCGACCTATGACGGGATGATGATCGGAGCAATCAATGTTGCCGCCGGCAACCATGTCGTCCTCGATACCAGCGAGGCCGGAAGCGTGGCGATTGCCATCGGCAGCGCGGCCAACGCCTACTGGAATGGGACATCTGCGGGCAATGGCAGTCCCGCTCCCATTGCCGGGGGCAATGGGCCCTGGACGGCGAGCATGGCAGCCGACAACTGGACGACCGCCGATGGTTCGGGGGCAAACGGCTGGAAGCAGCGCTTCTACGCCGTTTTCGAAGGCGCTCAGGGCACTGTCGACGTCTCCGGTGCGGACGGCACGATCTATGTCGGCGGCATGACCTTCTCCACAGATGGCTACCTTATCCAGGGTGACGGGCTGGTCCTCGCCGACTCCACCATGGATGCCACAGGCGAGATCAATGTTGGCGGCAGCAACGCAATGCCGGCTTCGGTGACCGCCACGATTGCCTCGGTTCTCTCCGGCGATGTGCGCCTGCTGAAGACCGGCGCGGGTGAGCTCGTCCTGACGGGCGACAACAGTTATACAGGCGGCACAGATATAGCGGAGGGCGCACTCACCATAGGCGATGGCGGCACGTCTGGTTCGGTCGACGGGGATATCGCGATCGCTACTGACGCTTCGCTTGGTTTCAATCGTTCCGACGACGTGAGCTTCGGCGGTACGCTTTCGGGTCTCGGCAATTTCCAGCAGAAAGGTGCTGGAAAATTGACGCTTACCGCCGACAACTCCGGCTTCACCGGCAAGACGACGGTTGCCAGCGGCGTACTCAATCTGCAGGGAAATATCGGTGGCTCGGTGTCGGTTTCTGCCAGCGCAAGCCTCACGGCCGATGATGCGATCTCTATCGGGGGAACGTTGTCGCTCGCCGACAACGCCACGGTCAATGTCAGCTATTCCGATACATCGGTCTACACGTCAGGCCTGTCGCTATCGTCCCTGTCGCGCATCAACGCTGCCTACGGCAACGGGTTCTCCGATGCGCCGATCTTTACCATCACCGGCGATCTCGTGCTCGATGGCACTATTGCGCTCTCTGGCGCCCCGGTCTACGGGCCGGGCGTTTATGAGTTGATGAGCTATACCGGTAACCTCACGGACAACACGCTTGAGGCCACGGGTGTCAATACCGGCAATTACACCTACAATTATGCGATCGATACCAGCGTCGACAATGAGGTCGATCTCTTGGTCGAGGAGGTGACCTTCTGGAACGGTTCCTCAGCGGGCAATGCTTCCTCAAGTGGCGTTGTCGGTGGTAGTGGCATCTGGACAGCGTCAAGCGGCGCTTCCAACTGGACCAGCGCCAGTGGCAATACGGCATCCGCCTGGTCTTCTGACGGTTACGGTTTCGCCATCTTCGAAGGAACAGCCGGTATAGCCACCGTCGATGACAGCAGCGGACCCGTCTCAACCACTGGTATGCAGTTCGTCACGTCCGGCTATACAGTCAAGGGCGATGGCATCACGCTACGCGGGGCAATCGGTGGCACCGAGGCCTATATCCGTGTGCAGGAGGATGCAAGCGCAACGATCGCTTCGGCACTGTCTGGCGACGGGGTGGGATTGATAAAGTCGGATCTCGGCACACTTTATTTGGCCGGAGACAACACCTACAGTGGGGGTACCGAAGTGGCCTTCGGCACACTCGCCATTGGTGATGGTGGCACAACCGGTTCGGTGAGCGGCGATATCACGGTGGATGAAGGGGCTGTCTTCGGCGTCTTCCGCTCCGACGATTACACCTTCGAGAATGGCCTTTCCGGCGAGGGCACTTTCGCCCAGATGGGCAACGGCACTACCAAAATTAACGGCGACTACTCGTCCTTCGGCGGGTCGAGCGAGATCCGCGCCGGCAACCTTGAGGTCGGCGGCACGCTTGCCGGTGACATTCTTGTCAAGGGGGGGCGCCTCGGCGGCACCGGCACCGTCGGCAATGTCACTATCGCTTCTGGCGGTTCAATTGGCGCCGGCGATAACGAAACTGTCGCCGCGCTCTCGACCGGCAGCATCAGCTTTGCGAACGGATCCACCATCATTACCAACATCGACACAAGTGGTTCGGCCGACCTCATAAATGCGAACGGTGCGGTCACGATATCCGGTGGCACGATTAGCGTCGTCGCCAACGCGAGCGAAACCTATACGGTAGGCGATGTCTACACCATCATCAGCGCTAGCGGCGGCATGACGCTTCAGGACGGAAACGGTGATGGAACCGAAGGCTTCGATACCGTCGCGACCAATATCGCTGATATGACGCTCACGGTGGGATATACCGACACAACCGTCTACCTGTCGATCACTCAGGTTCCGGTCACGTCATTCAACGATCCGGGCTTCTCGGGCAACGAAAACAATGTAGGTAACGGCCTAAAGAGCCTTGGCCCAGATAATCCTTTGTACAAGGCAGTCCAGGCTTTGCCTGCCGACGAGCGCGGTTCGGCCCTTAACCAGCTAACGGGAGAGTTCTACTCCTCCGTCAACGGTACGATGGTGATGAACAGCTATTATGTCCGGAGCGCCATAAACCGACGCGTCCTTAATGCATTCCGCGACAGTGACGACCAGTCCATGTCTGTGGTCCAGAATTATGCGGCTTCAACCGATACGACCGACAGCCCGTTCAGACTTTTCGGCGAAGATAATGCCGGTCTGGCGGTATGGGCCAACGGCTACGGTTCGTGGAGCGATACTTCAGCCGTAGGTGAAACGTCGGATATTAGCAGTTCGGTTGGTGGTACATTCCTCGGTGCGGATGTCGGCGCATTCGGCAATATGCGCTTTGGGGCATTGTTCGGCATTGGCCGATCCAGCTACGAGATTGATGCGCTGAATTCCGAAGGGACTAGTAACGACTATACGGCAGGTGTTTACGGTGGCGGCGTCTTCGGCAATATCGGGGTCGACTTCGGTACCGCCTACACGTGGCACGACATGTCGGCATCGCGTTCAATCGCCTTCACCGGCTATTCGGACCGCACCAGTGCCGATTACATGGCCGGGACCTTCCAGATTTTCGGCGCTGTTGAGTACGACTATGCAGTGACTGATAGTCTCTCCATCTCACCTTATGCTGATGCCGCATGGATATATCAGCAGTCAGACGACTTTACCGAAGCCGGCGGCAGTGCCGCACTTCACCACGGAACCTCGGATATGAGCACGGGCTTTACCACGATCGGTATGCGAGGTGATTACGAAGGCGAGATCAACGGCATCGCCAGCATGGTGTCGGGTTCAATCGGCTGGCGCCATGCCTATGGCGATATAGATCCGAACGAAGCGCTCAACTTCATTGGTGGTGATGTGTTCAGTGTCTATGGCGCTCCTGTGGCAAAGGATCAGGCCATCTTTAGTCTGGGATGGGAGGTGAAACCCAAGGACAACTTCTCGGTTGGCCTTTATTATTCAGGCCTCTTCGGCGAGGGGTATACATCCCAGGATGTATCCGCTCGTCTCGACCTGAAATTCTAGAGTATCCGTTTTGATCAAGCGGGTTCTCTATCCCCTGCAAACTGGACCGTTTGATGTTGGAGTTTTCCGCGGTATTCTCCCGGCTGGGAGAAGGAGTGGAAGAGATGAAGGCATCGAAGTTTTCGGACGCCCAGAAGGCGTTTATACTGAAGCAGGGTGATGACGATGTGCCTGTAGCGGAGATTTCCCGCAAGGCCGGGATTAGGTCGTAACCCCATAAATGGGGTTCACATGGGCACGGTGGATTGATTCAATGGTCTCAGGAAAGGAGACCATTGATGCACTGACGTTTTGACCTGACGGATTTCGAGTGGGCGGTGATCGAGCCGCTTCTGCCCAACAACAGCCGCGGCGTGCCACGGGTTGATGATCGCCGTGTGATCAACGGCATACTCTGGCGCTTTCACACCGGCAGCCCGTGGGCTGATGTTTCGGAACGCTATGGTCCTCACACCACCTGTTATAATCGCTTTGTCCGCTGGCGGCGGGCTGGTGTCTGGGATCGCCTTCTCAAAGCGATTTCTTCCGCCTTCGTCGGCGATATTCAGATGATCGATTCGTTGTGTGTTCGCGTGCATCAGCATGGCGCCACCGGTAAAAAGGGGGCGCCAATCGAAGCATGGGACGTTCCAGAGGTGGCCTGACAACGAAGATCCACGCTCTCTTTGATGCCGACGGGCTGCCGATTGATCTTCGCCTCTCGGAAGGGCAGCATGCTGACTGTCGCTACGCCGAAGACCTGCTCGCCAGACTTCATGCCGGGGCGACGCTTTTGGCCGTGGCTATGACACCGACGCCATCCGCGTCACGGCAAACCAGGCGAAGGCACTCGCCAACATCCCGGCGAAACGAAACCGGAAAAGGACCTGCGCTTTCAGTCCGTTCCTCTATCGCTATCGAAACCTCGTCGAGCGGTTCTTCAACCGCATCAAAGAAGCGCGTGGAATTGCAACGCGTTAAGACAAGCGAGCCGACAACTATCTTGCAGCAATCAAGCTCTTCTCTGTGCGAATATGGCTAAAGCGTTACGAGTCTACGGCCTAGACCCGAAGACGATACGGGTGGATAATGGCAGCGAATTTATCTCCCGCGACCTCGATCTATGGGACTATGTGAACAAGGTTACGCTGGACTTCTCGCGGCCTGGTAAGCGACCGACAATGGCTTCATCGAAGCCTTTAACAGCAAGCTGCGTTCGGAATGCCTGAACGCGAAGTGGTTCATGTCCCTTGCGCATGCGCGCGAAAAGTTGGAGGATTGGTGTAGACACTACAATGAGGATCGTCCTCATTCGGCGATCGGAAACAATGTCCCGATTGCACTGCATAATCCCGGTGGCGCTGCCGGCCCGCTATCGTCATCAGAGTCGGAAAATCTAAAATCCGGCGGTCTAACAAATGGGCGCACTGCACAAGGTGAAACCGCGCGCCTGTCGATGATCACTGCGAAATCCACATGGAGAGTGCTTTCGAATGTACTTTGATAGACCCACTCCGGGCTTTGTCGTCCGTCCGGACCGTTTTGTTGCCATTGCATTGAGCTCACATCACATTTATGTTGCACGGAGCTGTAGCGTAGCAGGCTGATACTCGTTTTAGTGTTTTTATTTCAATGATTTGGCTCTCTCTCTAGGATTTCGCGGAGAATCCAGGTTCCCCAGCCAACCATTTCAAGCTCTTGAAATCCGAGACGGTTTTATTGCTTCGTTGCGCGCTGCAGTCGCGGCTTCGCCGATAATTGCCTATCTTCTCCTGCGTCATCCGTCCGATGCGTTCCTGGAGGCGCCATCGGTGTTGCCGGTATGCGAATTTTCGCTCCATTGCTGCGCTTCTGTCTCGGCGGCGCCGAGCGTGTCGCAGGCCATGAAGAGGTGGCTGGCCGTCCTGGCCAGGCCAAGCCGCATGGCAAGCTGGAGAGCGATTTCGATCAGGTCCAGAAGTTCATCCGGCGTCACCGTCGCCTCAAGGTCATTGTTTTCCGCACTGCGGAATGTGTCGTGGTCCTGCATGTTCTGGCTCCTCTCGCGCGCTGCCGTGCAGTCATTGCCGACGGGGCGCAGGTTTCTACTCCGACTGCTGTGCGCGTCCGGCGTCGTTGACTCTGGTGCGGCGTGACGGGGTTGAGTCGCCTGACGTTTACGGCGGCTTCCGACCGATGCCGGCGGATGTAGAGAACCATCGCGCCGGCGAATCTATCGGTCTTGCGCCGCCTCCCCTTCCATTCGCCCCGCACGGATGCCGCTTCGTTTTCTTGTAATGTCAACGAAGATGTGGTTTTGGCGGGTTACACGTAAGTATAAAACGCGAACTATACGATATTATTGTTCTTGATTTTAATTTTATACAATATCACTGGTAAATTTAAACGGATAATTCGCAAGGTGTTTTATATCTAAACTTCATCGTTCATTCGCCGAGCTTTAATGCGGTGTGGGCAATCACAGCGGTGCGCCATCGCGCGGCGCCTGCGCCCGGTTTCGTGGAAAGTCCGGGTCTCCGGCCATGCGACCATTGTTCTCGCTTCAACCCTGCTCGGCGGATTGTTTGGGTTGACGAGACGTATGAATGAATGTTTATATATTCATATGGGTAAAGCGGAGACCTGAAATGTCTGAGAGCGGCGGCGGGCCCGGCAAGGGCCAGGGACACGAACACCGGCATGATGGCGGTCACGACCATGGCGGTCATGACCACGCGTATAGCCATGGCGACGGACATCACAGCCACGCGCCGACCGTCTCGCGCAACAATGAGCGTGTGGTCCTGATCGGTCTGTGCCTGACGGCCGGTTTCATGGTGGCGGAATTCGTCGGCGGCTGGCTGTCGGGGTCGTTGGCGCTGATCGCCGATGCCGGGCATATGCTCACGGATACGGCGGCGCTGGGGCTTGCCTGGGCCTCGTTCCGCTTCGGTCGCCGGGGCGGCGATGAAAAACGCACCTTCGGTTATATGCGCTCCGAGGTGTTGGCCGGCTTCGTCAATGCGCTGGCGTTGTTCCTGCTCACCATCTGGATTGCCTATGAGGCGGTCGAACGCCTGATCACGCCGGAACCGGTGCTGGCGGGGCCGATGCTGGTCGTCGCCATACTGGGGCTGTTCGTCAATATCGGCGTGTTCCTGCTGTTGATGCGGGGCGACCGCGACCACGTCACGATAAAGGGCGCGCTGCTGCATGTCGTCGGCGACCTGCTGGGGTCCGTCGGCGCGATTACCGCCGCCGTGATCATCTATTACACCAACTGGACACCGGCCGATCCGATCCTGTCGGTTCTGATGTCCTTACTCATCCTGCGAGCCGCCTGGGCGCTGCTGCGTAGCGCGGCGCAGATCCTGATGGAGGGAACGCCGAGCAATATCGAGATCGAGGAATTGCGCCGCTACGTGCTGAACGAAGTAACCGACGTCAGCGATGTCGCCCATGTCCACGTCTGGTCGATCACTTCGGGCCGGCCGGCGGCGACCCTAGAAGTCAGCCTTGCGCAGGATGGCGATGCCGAAACCGTGGCCGATCGCGTCAAGGCGGTGCTGGCAAGGCGTTACGATATCCGCCACGCGACGATCGAGATCA
Organism: Martelella mediterranea DSM 17316; assembly: GCF_002043005.1. Lineage (NCBI taxonomy): Bacteria > Pseudomonadati > Pseudomonadota > Alphaproteobacteria > Hyphomicrobiales > Aurantimonadaceae > Martelella > Martelella mediterranea. Next base: position 1,292,458 of record NZ_CP020330.1, read on the forward strand.
GGTGGGGCGAGCAGCCCGGCGACTGCCCGCTCCAGGCGCCGGCATGAGGGGCTGTCAGTTGAATGATCCAGCGCTTTTCGAGCAGGCGCTGGAGGGCGGGCAGGAAGACATTGCCGTGGCCGCCGAGACCTTCAAGCTGCTCGGCGACCCGACCCGTCTCAAGATCCTGCTCGCCTGCCTGAGCGAGCCGGTGGCGGTCGGCGATATCGCGCGCAAGGTGGAGGCCTCGCCCTCGCTGGTCAGCCATCATTTGCGCCTGTTGCGGGGCGCCCGGCTGGTGCGGCGCACCCGAAAGGCGCGGCAGATGTATTACGAGGCTGCCGATCACCACATCGAACATATCGTCGCCGACATGATCGTCCATGCCGGCGAGCACGACGCGATGGATGATGCCGACCCGTAGCGGCGTTTCTTCCGGTCAGGCCAGCGCCGGTCGGCTTTCGCTCATCAGAGCCTCGGCATCCGCGCCGGCCGGACTACGCATCGGCGTCGAGGGGTCGGTCGCCGCGCGATAGACGGCGTCGGCGACATCCTGCGGCCGGGTCACCAGATCCGCCGGGGCCGCGGCCCATTCAGCGAAAACCGCGTCGGCGATCTCCTTGTAGGTTTCCGGAATGCGCATGCCATCGGGTGAAAGCGAAGCGGCGTTCTTGCCGAAATCGGTTGCGGGCGCGCGGCCCGGCAGCACGAGGCGGACGCCGATGTCGAAGGGCGCGAGCTCCAGCGCCAGGCATTCGCTGAATGCGTTGATCGCCGCCTTGCTGGCCGTATAGACCGACAGGAGATGAAGCGGGCTGAGCGTGACCGTCGAGGTGACGTTGACGATCATGCCGTCGCGGCGCGCGCGAAACTGCGGCAGGAAGGCCTGGGTCAGCGCCATCACGCCGATCGTATTGGTCTCGAAAACCTTGCGGATGACGTCGACCGGCGAGCCCTCGAGCGCATTGAGCCAGCCGACGCCGGCATTATTGACGAGAATGTCGACCGGGCCGGCGGCCTCCACGACGCGGGCGATGCTGTCGGGATCGGTGACGTCGAGCGGCAGCAGTTCGAGGTTGTCGGATGCGGGAAACAGGCTGGTGTCCGGTTTGCGCATAGTGGCGATGACCCTGAAGCCGCGATCGAGAAAGGTTTTCGCGGTTTCAAGGCCGAAGCCGGACGAGCAGCCGGTGATGAGAACGGTTTTCATGGGAACTCCTTCGCACGGCACGACAGGCGCCGATGCGCCCGCTGCCGGCTGAACTGAATGGGTGAAAAACGACAGGCACGAAACGCCGTGCCGACAACGCCAATATAGACAGGGGCATCCGGACGCACCATAATGGGGCATCGCGTTCACATCATTGAAAGTCCGGTTTTGACAGATCCGCTTGCCGATATCGTCTCATTCCTGCAGCCGCGCGCGCCCTATTCCAAATGGGTCACCGGCGCCGGTCCGTGGCGCATTCGGCGGGAACAGACCGGCCAGGTGTTTTATGCCCTGGTGCTGGAGGGCGCGATCCGGTTCCAGGCGGACGGAAGGGACGAGGTCGAGCTCGCCCAGGGCGATTTCGTGCTGGTGCCGTCCTCTTTCGGCTTCACCACCACCAGCGCCACCGACAGGCCGGAAGCCGGGATCGTGACCACGCCGGTTCATCTCGGCAATGGCGCGCTCAGGGTCGGACGGGCAGAGGGGCCTGTCGACTGCCAGTATCTCGTCGGCCATTGCGTCTTCGGGTCGCCCGACGCGGCGCTGCTGGTTGCGCTGCTGCCGGAAACCGTGGTCGTGCACGGCGACGAGCGGCTTGCATCGCTCGCCAGGCTGGTGCGCGACGAAACGCTGTCGAAGCGTCCGGCGCGCGATGTCGTGCTCGAACGCTTGCTGGAAGTACTGTTCATCGAGGCGTTGAGGTCAGCGGCGGCTTCCGATTCCGCGCCGGGTCTGCTGCGCGGTCTCGCCGACCAGAGGCTCGCCGATCCGATCCGGGCAATGCATCGCGAACCCGCCCGCGCCTGGACGGTGGACGAACTCGCCGATCTCACCGCCCTGTCGCGCTCGTCCTTCTTCGCCCGTTTCAGCCGCACCATGGGCGTGCCTCCGATGGAATATCTCTACCGGTGGCGGATGATCCTCGCAAAGGACCTGCTCAAACAAGGCCAGATGCCGGTGGCCGCGATCGCCGATCGCGTGGGTTACGGCTCCTCCAGCGCCTTCAGCCTCGCCTTCACCCGCCACACCGGCCTCGCGCCCGCCCATTTCGCACGGGCGGAGATCAAGGCGGCGGCGGAATAGCGAAAGGCCGGCGCGCGAGACGCCGGCCTTCGACATGATCGCAGATGAAACAGCCTTATTCAGCCGCGTCCGGCGTGCCCGGCGTCGAGATCGCGTTGGCCTCGTAACCGTGGGCTTCCTTCAGCGCGGCGCGAACGCCGGCTTCATAGTCCGGGTGGACCTGCTTGAACAGCGCGAGCTGGCGCTCGATGATCTCGCCCGGCACGCCGCCCATGGCGGCCGCCACATTGTCGAACAGGCGCGATTTCTGGCCGTCGTCGAAGAGTTCGAACAGGGCCCGCGGCTGCGAGAAGTCGTCATTGCCCTCGCGGTGATTGTAGCGCGCCATCGCCCCTTCGATCGCGAGCGGCGGCTCCATCGCCGACTTGTCCTCGACCGCGCCGCCCATGCTGTTCGGCTCGTAATAGGCATCCGTCGCACCGGTCTTCTGGCCGAAGAAATTCATCTGGCCATCCTTGTGATAGTGATGGACCGGACATTTCGGCGCGTTGACCGGCAACGCCTCGTAATGGGTGCCGAGGCGATAGCGGTGGGCGTCGGCATAGGAGAAGATGCGCGCCTGCAGCATCTTGTCCGGCGAATGCGAGATGCCGGGCACGATGTTGGAGGGCGAGAACGCCGCCTGTTCGATTTCGGCGAAGTAATTGTCGGCATTACGATTGAGTTCCATCACGCCGATATCGATCGGCGGATAGTCGCCATGCGGCCAGACCTTGGTGAGGTCGAACGGGTTGTAAGGGGTCTTGCCGGTATCGCTTTCCGGCATGATCTGCACCTGCACCTTCCAGCGCGGATAATTGCCGGTCTCGACCTTGTCGAACAGCGCTTCCTGATAGGTCTCGCGGCTCTTGCCGATCAGCGTCTCCGCCTCGTCATTGGTGTAGTGCTTGTGGCCCTGTTCGGTCTTGAAGTGGAACTTGACCCAGAAGCGCTCGCCGGCGTCGTTCCAGAGCGAATAGGTGTGCGAGCCGTAACCATTCATGAAGGTCGGATCGACCGGGATGCCGCGATCGGACATCAGGATCGTGACCTGGTGCAGGCTTTCCGGCGACAGCGACCAGAAATCCCACATCGCCTTCGGCGAGCGCAGATTGGTGCGCGGATGGCGCTTCTGGGTGTGGATGAAATCCGGGAATTTGTAGGGGTCGCGCACGAAGAACACCGGCGTGTTGTTGCCGACGAGATCCCAGTTGCCGTCCTCGGTATAGAATTTCAGCGCGAAGCCACGCACGTCGCGCTCGGCGTCGGCCGCGCCCAGTTCGCCGGCAACGGTGGAGAACCGGGCGAGCATCGGCGTTTCCGCGCCCGGCTGGAGACACTTGGCCTTGGTGTATTTCGAGATATCGCCGGTGATCTTCAGCGTGCCGAACGCGCCCCAGCCCTTGGCATGGACCACGCGTTCGGGAATGCGCTCGCGGTTCTGGTGGGCGAGCTTTTCGATCAGCTGGTAGTCCTGGATCATCACCCCGCCGCGCGGGCCGGCGGTGATCGAATTCTGGTTGTCGGGCACGGCGGCGCCGGCGGTTGTCGTCAGGGTCGGTTTATCTGCCATGGTTTCCTCCATTGTATCTGGCAGGCATGGTCTCACGAACAAGTGATAGTTTCCAATTGCGATTTCCTGCAAATACGATAGGTTTTTCCTATCATGATTACACTCAGGCAATTGCGCTATTTCGAGGCGCTGGCGCGCGAGCGCCATTTCGGCCGGGCGGCGGAGGCGGTGCATATCAGCCAGCCGGCGCTTTCGGCCCAGATCATGGACATGGAGGCGACGCTCGGCGTGGCGCTGTTCGAACGCACCCGCAAACAGGTGCTGCTGACCCGCGAGGGCGAGCGGGTGCTGGCCCATGCGGCAAGCGTGCTTTCCGCCATGGCGGCGCTGGAACACGCCGCGCGACCGGCCACGGGGCCGCTATCGGGGCCGGTGGCGATCGGCCTCATTCCCACCGTCGCGCCCTACCTGATCCCGAAACTGGTGCCCTATCTGAAACGCCATTATCCCGAAGCCGAGGTCGCCCTGAAGGAGGCCGTCACCGACCAGCTTCTCGACCATCTGGAGGAGGGAACGCTCGATGCGGTGGTGGCGGCGCTGCCGATCGAACGCGACGGCATCCAGACGATGGACCTTTTCGCCGACCGGTTCTTCATGGCGGTCGCGCGCAATCATGAGACCGTGCTGGCCTCGCCGCTGACCCAGGCCGATCTCGAGGTCGATCGCCTGCTGCTGCTCGAGGAGGGCCATTGCCTGCGCGATCAGGCGCTTGCGCTCTGCGAGCAAAAGCCGAAGCGCGCCGTCGTCAATGTCGGGGCGACGTCGATGACCACGCTGCTGCAGATGGTGGCCAACGACATGGGCATGACGCTGATCCCGGAAATGGCGGTGGCGGCGGAGACCGCGCGCACGCCGCTGACCATCCTGCCCTTTGCGGAGCCTCAGCCCGCGCGCCGGATCGGGCTTTGCTGGCGGCGTTCGGACAGGCGGCGCGAAAGCATGGAGGCGCTGGCGGCGGCGGTGCTGAAATGCCGCGCGGGCTGAGGCGTATTGGCCCTTTACGAATGGCGTCACACGCGGGATAGTGTCCCGAGTGAAGAATACCGGCTGACGGGCGAGAGGGGCTTTGGTCATGAACGGATTGACACGCATTCTGGCGACGGCACTTGCGGTTCTGACGCTTGGCAGCGCGGCGGCCATGGCGGACGACGACAAGATCATGGTCTTCGGCGGCGATACCTATGCCAGCGGCACGACGACAGTGCTGAACCAGGACAGC